>JAETTH010000053.1 GCA_021769225.1 Erysipelotrichaceae bacterium | reverse complement strand
CCCGATCTTTAAAAGGCTCCACCTTTTTCCAAACTATTCACTTTCACTTTGTTTTCCACAAAATGAAACCTCTGAAATAGAAACGATTATGTTTTTAAAATAATCATATTATAAGATATAATTATATTGCTTCCTATAATAGAACATTAAAAATAATGATAATACAGCCGTTATCAATTCAGTAACTGGTATTGCTGCCCAAATGCCATCAATGCCTAAAATTTTAGGTAATATTAGCAAGGAAACCAATAGGATAATCAAATTATTACTTAAGGAAATAACAGCAGATATTCTCCCATTTCCATATGCAGTAAACATACCTGAAGCAAAAATATTAACTCCTGTAAATAAAAATGAAAAACCTAGAATTTTGAGACCATGGATAGCAATATCATATACATTGGTTCCTTGTTCTACAAAAATCATAATAAATTGAGAAGCCCCTATCTGTGCTAATAAAAATGCTCCAAAAGAAGTACACATAATAAACCTTTTAGAATACGTATAACACTTATTTATTGATCTAAATTGTTTAGCTCCATAGCAATAGCTTATAATCGGAGAAACCCCTGTTATATAGCCTAAATTAATTGAAATAAACATAAAATGAATATATAAAACAATCGTTAATGCAGCTACACCATCTTCTCCTGCCACTGCAATAATCACTAAATTTGCAATCATTGTTGTGATACTAGCAGCACATTCTGATATCATTTCAGAAATCCCATTTAAACAGCTCATAAATAAAAACTTAAAATCAATATCAGGTTTAGTAAATTTTAATGTCGAAGAAAACTTAAAAAAATAAATACTGCCAATTATTGTTATACTCAAAAAGCTTAGGCATGTTCCTAAAGCAGCACCTAACACACCCCACTTATAACAAAAAACAAATAGGTAATCACAAATAATATTTGTTAACCCTCCTATAACGTATAAAATCAAAGTAAATGAAGGTTTTCCATCAATACGTATATAATATTCAAAAACAATACTAAGCAAAGCTAATGGCGAAAACAATAAAAATATAAATGCATAAATATAAGCATTATCTATAAGTATATCTGTAGCACCAATAATTTTAAGTACAGCCCTTAACCATAAAGGAGATGTTGTACTAAATAAAATCCCGCTTACAATAGCTACTATGCAAACAAAAGAAAACTTCCTACTCGCATCACTGGCTTTGCCTTCTCCCATCTTTATCGAAACAAAAGCACAAGAACCTGAAGATAACATAACAGCAATCCCGCTTAAAATACCTGTCAATGGAATTGCTATATTTATTGCAGCTAATGCGTTTGTCCCTACAAATTCCGACACAAAAAAACCATCTACAAGAGAATAAAATGCAATGAAAAAGAACATCAAAATCGAAGGGGTTACATATTTTGCAAAATTTTTTAATGTAAGATTTTTTTCTAAAAACTTTTCCATAGCAAATTCCCCATATTTTAATCTTCAATAAGAGATGCTACCACCTCATAGCATCTCTTATTCTATTTTTACAACTATAAAAAACCTTTATCTTTCATATCTCTTATAATAGAAGCTATATATTTTTTATTTATTGCTGACCATTTAATATCCAATTTTGTCAAATAAGACATCGTAATCTCGTTACTCAGCATCATTTTTTGTTCATTATCTTTTTTATGGCTTTCATTGGCATCAAATTCATTGATTACTCCTAAGAAAAGCTTTGGATCATGTTGTTCAGATAAAAGTTCATTAAATCTACTTGCATATTGCTCTCTTTCATATGCATTTATTTCATATCCAAGTTCCTTAAATATTTCTATCAAATCTCTGCCTGTAATAGTTTGATGATTCCACACATGATATGCCTTTCCAATCGCACCATGGCACATTAACTTAACAATAGCTTTTGCACATATGTCAACTGGACTCATTTCAATTTCTTCTATAAGATCATCTACTAAAACCATACCTGATTGCAACATAAATCGCAACCCATTATAGAAATAATTTTCCCAAATATTCCTCTGGAATTTTCCATCTCTATATCTACCTGTTAAATTACCTATACGATATATTGTTGCCTTGAGCCCATCTTTGGATGCATCAATTAACAAGCGTTCTGCCTCAAATTTTGAATGAACATATGCATTATCTTTATATTCCTGTCCGATATATAAAACATTCTCTGTAAACTCATTTTGAATAGCGTATTTATTAATATTTCCCGATACGCTTTCAGTTGAAATATGATGTACAAAAATATCATTTTGCATTGCAAATGCAATAATATTTTCCACACCTGCAACATTAGCTTTATGAGAAGCTTCATATTCTTTAAAGAATCTAACGTCAGCCGCACAATTCAAAACAGCATCACAAGCTAAGCATTCGTTATAATCATTTTTATTCAAACCAAACCTTTCTGCAGTGATATCACCTTGAAAAACTTTAATTCGTTCTCTATCAAACTCATAATCAAAATAGTATCTCCAATAATCCATAAAACGTTGTTTTGCGGATTGGTCTCCTTTTTTTCTAACAATACAATTAATTATTGACTCTGTATTATCCAGTAATTCTTTTATTAAGTGTATTCCTAAAAATCCAGTTGCTCCGAATAATAAAATATTTTCATAACGGTTCTCATATAGATGTATTTCTTTATCATGTTTAGGGAATGCACGATAATACTTTTGTAAAAACTCCTCATCTAAGTCAAATGAAGTTTTAATCATTTTTTTTGGTTCTTCACATTCAACCGATGACGCCAATTTTTCTATAGTAGGGTTTTCAAAAATCCCTTTAGATTGAATTTCAATACCTTGGGCTTTAGCTTCACTCACCATTCTTATTGCCTTAATGCTATTACCACCAAGTTGAAAAAAGTCATCTCTTATACTTATGTCCTTTGTTTTTAAATTCAACAATTCCGCCCATATATTTACTAGTTTTTTCTCTACATCTGTATTAGGTGCTATATATTCTGCCTGATAATCCACCTTAGGTAATGCAGCGACATCAACCTTTCCGTTAATTGTTAATGGGATTTCATCCAGTTTTACCAAATATTGCGGAACCATATAGTTTGGTAATTTCGCATTAAGCCGTTCTTTTATCATATCGGAAGAAATATCATCCTCTGTTACATAGTATGCAATTAAGAAATTACTACCAGTCTTATCCCTATTTACAACTACAACAGCATTTGTAACACATTTTTCTGTCATTAAAACCGATTCAATTTCGCCCAATTCAATTCTATATCCACGTATTTTTACTTGGAAATCAATCCTCCCTAAAAACTCAACATTACCATCTGAATTCCATTTTGCTAAATCTCCCGTACGATATATTCGTTCGTATCCCGTAGCATAATCAAATGTATTTTCAATAAACTTTTCTTTTGTGAGCGATTCATTATTTAAATATCCTTTTGCCAGCTGAATTCCACTAATACATAACTCCCCTGGGACGCCAACAGGACATAATTGCCCATATTCATCTACAATATAAATTTTTGTGTTAAACATTGGTTTGCCTATAGGAATGTCTGTTTCGTTCCCAATTACGTCATATTCTGTAGCTTCTACAGAAGTTTCAGTAGGACCATAAGCATTTACTAAACGCTTAATTGGAGTATTTATCCTCGTCAACTTTTCCCCAGCTACAATAATTTCTGTGTTAGCAGCACTTATTTGTTCTAATTGTGAATTAGTAAAGGCTTCAAAAATTGCAGTCGGAAGTAATGCGGCAGTCGCTTTCTTAATAGCTGCTACTATCTGCTCCATATCTTTTCGTTCATCTTCAGATAAAATATGCACCACGCCCCCTCTTGTAAGAATTGGAAACATATTACATACTGATCCATCAAATACAAACGAAAAATATTCTACTATTCGTGAATTTGTGCTAAAGTTTCTCCTCGCGGCCTGATATTCACACATATTTATCATGCCTCTATGCTCTATCATAACTCCCTTAGGCTTTCCAGTAGAGCCAGAAGTATAAATCACATAACAAAGGTCATCTTCTGTATTATAATTCCTGAGATTTTTTCGTTCTTGTACAGAAGCTTTCGATATTTGCGTAATATCTAAAATATCTACATCAAAATCAGATATTCTATCTTGTATCCAAGGCTGTGTAAGTACAATTTTAGTATTGCTGTCTTGAAGCATAAACTCAATACGTTCTAAAGGATAGTTTACATCAAGAGGTAAATAAGCTCCTCCTGCTTTCATTATAGCAATAGCGCCAACTAATATATCAGCACTTCTATCTACCATAATGCCTACAATATCATTTTTTCCTATTCCTCTTTTTCGTAGAATAATTGCCAAATCATCTGTAATATCATTTAACTCCTTATAAGTATATATGCATCGTTTTTCATGTACAGAAACTTCTGGAGGATCAAAAATTACTGCCTCATTATCTGGATACTTTTCTGCAATTAATCTAAAAATATCATGATACACACGTCCCCTAGGTAAATCTGTTTCCGTGTGATTAAATACGTTTAAAATCTCTCCAACTTCCAGTTCAGTAATTATTCGTAATTCTTTAACTTTTGCATTAGGTTCAAACAACAAACATTCTAATACTTGGCAATAATGTTTTGCCATTTTTTTAATACTTTTTACCTCAAATAAATCAGCAGCATATTCGATAAAAAGTACTATATTTTCATTAAACTGCACATCAAATGTAATATCATATTTAGCGTTAACTGAAGGTTCATATTGCCCCAATGTTTCACATGACAACTCATCCAAACAGAAGGTACCATCACCTTCCCAACTTGTAAAAGCTGCATCAAATATTGGATTATGCCCATTCATACGTTGAATTTGAATATTTTCCAACATTGCTTCCAATGGATAATTTTGATTCTTAATTCCTGCAATAAGCTTTTCTGATACCCTAATGATTAAATCAGAAACTGACTCTTCTTTAGCAATCTCAACTCGTATAGGCAATGTTCCTACAAACATTCCTATTACATTATCCATTCCCACAGCATCTCTGCCAATTGCAGGCACGCCCACTACAATTTCACTCTGCCTAGAATATCTTGATAGAAGCAGCATATAAGCAGTCAACATCAAAGCATATGGTGTCACGCCAAGTTTCTTCGCCATATCAAATATCTTTACAGATAAATTATTATTTAGAGAAATCTCATAAGCTCCCCCTTTGTAAGTACGTTCCGTATCTCTAGTATAATCTGTTGGTAAATTCAGAACAGGCAGTTCTCCACTAAGCTCATTTTTCCAATATTCACCTTGCAACTTATATTCATTACTATCAATAAAGCTTTTCTCCCATTCAGCATAATCAATATAATCTAATCTATTTCCTTCATCTACAGCTCCTATATACTCTTGGTTTAACTCCTCTAGGAATAAATCCACCGACTGACCATCAAAAATACTATGATGGAAATCAAAAAGCAAAATCCACCTTTTTTCTCCTAAATCAAGTAACCTACTACGCCATAATGGAGATTTCTCTAAATCAAATGGTTGAACAAATTTATTTATAGTGTGTTGAATACTTATTTCTGTTTCAATTTTTATAACATCAAAATCTACAACCGCATATTTATCTATATATTGATAAACTTGTCCATCCTTTTCTTTAAAATATACCTTCAAAACACGGTGTTTATCCTGCATTCTCTGTAATGAATTTTTCAACAATTCTACATCCAAGTCTCCATAAATCTTATAAAATTGAGGGATATTATATGCTGTATCATGTCTTAATCTATCGGCAAAATATATACGCTCTTGAGCAGTACTAGCATGATAACACTGCGTTTTCTTTGCTTTTGTAACTGTATATATTTCTTCTCCCTCATTTTGATTAATTAACTTTTCTTGCTGAAAAATTGTTTTATTATTAAAAATATCTGCAATTTTTATTTTAATAGAAAACTCTTTGCATAGACTTGTCATCAATCTTATTGCTTTAATTGAATTTCCACCCATACGGAAAAAATCATGATTTATTCCAATTCTATCTGCTGGCAAGCCTAATAATTCTGCCCAAATTTTTATTAATCTTTTCTGTATATTTGTATTTGGTGCAATATAATTATCCTGTATAAAGTTTACTTCCGGCAATAACTTTTTATCAATCTTTCCACTAACCGTAGTAGGCATTTTTGCTATTTGTTCCAGATACTCTGGTATCATATATTCTGGAACTTTTTGTTTCAAAAATAATTTTAATTCGCCATTATTTTGTTTATCATCTGCCACATAAAATCCAGCTAAATAATTTGTTCCATCTTTTGCAGCATATGAAACAACCGCAGCTGATTTTATTTCAGTATGGCTCAATAGGACTTTCTCAACTTCTTCTAGTTCTACTCTATATCCTCTGATTTTAACCTGATAGTCTATTCTTCCTAAAAATTCTATATTTCCATCTTCTCGCCACTTTGCCAAATCACCGGTTTTATATAAAAGAGCATATTCAGGATCAGAGCAGAAATTATTCTTTACAAATTTTTCTTTTGTTAACTCATCTCTGTTTAAATATCCGTTTGAGATTTGTTTACCACTTATACATAATTCACCTACTATTCCCATTGGACATAAACAACCATTGCGATCAACAATATAAATTTTAGTATTTTGCAATGGTCGTCCAATAGGAACACTTCCCTGTTCTTTATCTACGATATAGCGAGTAGCAGATACAGTATACTCTGTCGGGCCATATTCGTTTACAAGCTTATATGAGCGTGGTTTTGTATCTACAACTAATACTTCTCCTCCCGTAATCAAATATTTCAATTGCTTATTGTCAAACTCCTCATAAAATTGTAGACAGAGCTGCGTAGGCAAATCTATTAGGTCAATCTTGTTTTCCGTAATATAAGCATCTATTTGCTCAATATCTAACCGCAAGGATTCATTAAGTACATATACAGTAGCCCCATAATTTAATGGAACAAGTAAAGTATATAAAGAAGTATCAAACGCAAAACTAACATGCTCACAAATTCTTGATCCAACACTCATTTTCAATTCACTATATTGCGAATAACTCAAATTAAGTAGCGCTCCATGGCTAATCATGACGCCCTTAGGTTTCCCAGTTGATCCAGAAGTATAAATTACATAACAAAGATCATTTTTTCTACACTCTGGCAGTGAACAAGCAACAATATTTATTGGTTTTTCAGTAATATCTATTAACCTTATATTACAATTATCCACAAGACTTTTTGTTTCAGGCTGTATACAAATCATTGCTGCACCACAGTCTTCCAACATAAATCGTATTCTCTCCACTGGATATTCCGTATCTATAGGCAGATATGCTCCACCTGCTTTCATTATTGCAATAGCTGCAACAACAATGTCAGCACTCCTATTTACAAGGATAGGAACAATATCGCCCTTCTTTAGCCCATTTAAAATCATTAATCTTGCAAAGGTATCGGTAATATCATCAAGCTCCTTATAAGTAAAGCACTGTTGCTTTTCTCCCGCAACCCAATAATCAGGATTGAAAATCACTGCAGGCATTTCAGGATACAAATGAGCTATTTTCTGAAATTGTCCATGGAAGGTTAAAGAGTCAAAGCCTTCTGTTGCAGTATTGTTTAATAGATTCAAT
>JAETTH010000052.1 GCA_021769225.1 Erysipelotrichaceae bacterium | reverse complement strand
CTATAGAGTACCATATGAACTAGAAAATCAAAAGGCATGTTAGGATAATGAGAGACTAACAAAAAAGTAAAAAAATTCTCAAAAAAAGTGTCCAAAAACTTGACATAGATCCAAAATTATTCTAATAAAAATATTGATAGGGAAAAATCATATTTGAATTATGCTTTAAAATCTCCAAAATATAGTTATGAAAAGGAATTTGACAGAATAAGAAAAGAATATGATTTAAAAGGTCAAATTAAAACTGTAAGTAATATTGCTTGTGAATATATAATAACATCTGACAAGCGATTTTTTGAAGAAATAGGTCAAGAAGAAACAAAAAGATATTTTGAAACAGCATATCAATTTGTAACTGAATATAAAAATTTAGGCGAACAATATATTTTATCTGCACAAGTGCATAATGATGAGGAAACTCCACATTTGCACTTGATTTTTTTACCTATTGTTCACAAAAAAGATAAAAACGGCAATAATATTGATAAATTAGCTTGTAGTGAGTTTTGGAAAGAAAAAGACAGTTACAGAAGATTACAAAATGCTTTTTATGATTATATGGTATCACATAATTTCAAACTAGAAAGAGGTTTGCCAAAAGAAGAAACTAACAGACAACATTTAGATTTAAAGGAATTTAAAAAAATAACTAATTTTGAAAATACAAAGGAAACACTAAAGAATATTAAGTTAGAATTGCCAGAAATTCCAAATATAAAAGACTTTAAGAGATTATCTTTCAATAGGGATGAAAAGATTTTAGAAGAAATTATAAAGCCAAAAGATGAAGTTATTGAGAAATTATATCAAGCTAATGTTACTTTACAAGAAAAATTATCAAGACAAGCTAATATTATTGATGAGGCTGAAAAGTACCAAAAAGAAAGAAATTCTATAATTGCTGATAATAGAGAACTTCATAATCAAGTAAACAATATTAAAGCAGAATATAAAGAAAAAGAATTTGATATTGAATGGAAATATAAGAATAAAATAAAAAGTTTAGAAAAAGAAAATAATCATTTACACAAAATTATAGATAAATTCTATGAAACTGTTGATAAATTTATAATTTGGGTTTGTCATAAATTTGGTATTGGAGAATCTAACGAATTGGTTAAAAATTTTGAGAAAGAAACTAATACTTTTATTGATCCAGTAAAGCAACTTAAACACGAAGAAAGAGAAAAAGAATGGGATTTGGAAAGATAATAAAACTATAAAAAGGAACACCCCTATATAAAGGTGTTCCTTTCGCACGGCAGAAAAGTGTTTTTAGTTATTAAATTGCTTATTGGTAGTTTAATACAAATCCCATCTGAAGAATCCGCTCTTTACCTTACCACCAACTGTATATTCAGCATAATGGAAGGCTTCTCCGTTCCCATAATAATAGCTGTAATATACTTTTGCTGGACTATCCGTATGGTCAATATATCCAACGGATCCATATGAACCATTATCGTTCGGTCCAAAATACATATTTTTAGTCATTCCTTCAGGAATTGACCACCAATCAATGTTATTGGACATATAGAAATCAGCGAAATAGGCAGGTCTATTGTAGCAAGAAAGGTTAGCATACGGCATATAGCCACGCTTTCTTCCTGAATTTGTATTATATTCAACATAAACCCAAGAACCTTCTTTGGCAATAACTGCAACATACTCTCCCGCATAAACATTGCCTCCAGTAGAAGCGTATGTGCTGGTATTCGGCCCGTAATATAAATTGTAGTTTGATGTAACTCTGGCTACACAACTACTAGACAAAGAAGATGTATCCAAATTCGGATTACGTATATATCCTCTTTTGGCACCATTCGCAGTACTGTACTCGATATAATATGTCGTTCCAGATTGTGACAACACCGTAATACCTTCACGACCTATTGAACCGATTGCACTTCCACCAGTAGCAGAACTGTAAACTGTATGGTTAGCTTTAGAAAAAGCCCAACCGCCATCATAATTTTCTGCTGCACTTACACTCATAGTTGGTATAATCCCAAACAATGTAACTAAAGTAAGTGCAATTGCTAACAACCGCTTTTTGAAACTTAAAATTTTCCGCATAAAAAGTCCTCCTTATAAAGTTATTCTGCCGTACTCAGCATACAAATCACATTTTATTATAAAACATAATTTGATACTGTTTAATAGATATAGAGTATCTCTATAAATATCTTTATTATTATACCACATAATTTCCTTTATTTTCCAAAAAGGTAAAAAAAGTAAAATTAATATTTAATTGCACATATATGATATTGATTAGTATATTCATCTTGAGAAAATACTGAGAAGTGATCTAAACCTTTTGGTTTAGAAATGATAATAACTTTTCCTATTTTATAAACTGTTTTTCCTGTATCTAAATATAATCTATTTATATAATATTTATTATCTTTATACTCTATATCCGTTATTAATGTTTCTTCTTCAAAATCAACTATTCTAATAAATTTGCTAGTTTTATTCTCGACAAAATCAGTTAATTGACTAGTATCAGATGATACTATTTTATTATTTTCAATTACAAAACATCCGTCTTGTATAGCTTGTTCTTTAGAATAATCTTTAGGTATTTCGTTTATAGAAATATATTTATCATCTTGTGGTTGTAATCCAGTTATATTAAATTTAATATTTTCTCGTAATTCTTCTCTAGGAATTTTTACTGATATAACACTTTCTTCTGTATTTGTAAATTTATCTGATTGATATAGTCCAACATAAAGAGTATCAGTATCACAAGTTATATTTGATACATCTAATCCAATTAATGATGTATTTTCAACAGCAATTACTATTATAAAATATTCATTAAATTCTTCTGGATTCATAGACACTAAGTTGTTCCATTTTTCTTTTGATTCTTCATAATCTTCATAAGAATTTATAATTTTATGATATATTTTATCTTGATAATTCATATCTTGCGAATAGTCATAGCTAATATTATTTTCAAAATCAGTCTTTGTTTTCTGTTGAAAATAGTTTACTGTAGCTATTCCTGCATATACAGTGCCAACTGTTGCAATTATTGGAATCATATTACCAATTGTAAATTTCTTTAAAAAATTAGATCTCATACTATTTTTAGTATAAAAGTGATTATGATAAAAATCATTATTAATTTTATTCAAATTTTCCTCATATTTCTCAAAAACTCTTTTTTTAAAATATTCTTTATCCATTATATTTGCTTTCCTCCTTTAATAGAACTTTCTTTAAATTTTTTCTAGCTCTATGTATTAACGATTTTAAATTTGACATAGGTATTCCTAATACTTTACATGCTTCTTTATATGATAATTCTTCAATGTCCACAAGAAAAATGACTTGACTTTGCTCATTATTCAATTTATTTATAGCATTTTTTAAATTTTTGTTTTTTTCTTTTTTAAATACTATTTCTTCAATCTCATTTTCGTCAATGCATATATCTTCATTTAAATTAACAATTCGCTTTTCTTTTTTTAAATAATTAAGAGCTCTACATTTTCCTATTGTATACAAATAAGTCTTTAAAGAATATTTAAAATCATAATCTTTCCTATTTATAAGAATATAAACAAATACGTCTTGTGCCAAGTCTTCAGCTACATCTATATTTCTTACAAATCTATTTATAAAATATATAATTGCCTCCATGTATTTATCAATGATAAGCCCAAATGCATTTTGATTTCCGATTTAAAAACTCCTTATATAATTCTTTATCCTCTTTCATTTAATCCTCCTCAAATTTCTAACTTACATTTCTTAATATTGCATTAATTACCTCTTTCTTTTTGGGATTTTGTTTTCCTAAGCATATTTTTAAATAATTTTCTAAAATATCTTCCGAACAGTTATATATCATTTTAATATAAGATTGTGTGATATTTGTCTTTATATTATTAATACTCGTGTTATATCTTTTTGCAATAATTGGATATATATCACGATTCAAATTAATATTATCATAATCTTTATTTAAATAAATTTCAAATATACACTCTAATAAATATTTAGTACCAATATAAGAAAATTCAAAATTCAATTTTTCCATTTCTAGTTGTATTTTTTTCAAAATATCTTGTTTGTTTTTTATCTTTTCTTTCCTTTTATTAAAGATAATATCATTAATTTGATTCATATTGTTAATATATGAATCAATATATGAATTTTTAATTGCATTTGCAGGAATAAGTCCATCTTCTATATATACTATTATAGACTCATCGTATTTAGTTAAATGATTAACATCTATATACTTTATAATGTCAATACTATTTATTTCATCATAAGTTTTTAAAACAATTAAAATTATATCTGGGATATTACTCTTTATCAATTGTATAGCATCTATATAATTAGAAAAAATATTATTAAATAAATTTATATGTTTTTGTTCTTTCATTATATTTTTTACTAAAGTATATGTCTTTAATAAATTTTCACTCATAATTAGTAAATTATACATATCATTCCTCCTCACACTTATATTACAAATTTGAAAATAAAAAAGTTGCAAAAAAATAAAATTATTTTTACTTTGTTATCAAATTATATATAAGTACAAGTTTTATTTTATAATGTAAAATTAAAGACAGATAATTTTAATATCTGTCTTATAATTAACCTTTCTTTACTTTATGCTACTTTTATTCCTGTATTTTTTACTTCTACTACAAAAGGAGTTTCATCATTTTCATAATCTGCTTTTTACTACATTTTATTAACATTTTTTGCAAAGTTATTTATGTTCTTGTAACCACTCATAAACATCATCTTCAGTAAGTTCTCCATGTTTTAGTTTAGTAATCTTTTCTTTAGCTTGTTTTTTCCAAGTTTCAAATTCTTTCTTTAAGTTCTTATCATCTTTGTTTTTATTAACTATACCAAACTTTTGTTGATATGTTTTTCTATATTCTGTATAGGCTGATTTTTCTTGTAATCTCTTGTTATAAGATAATATCGCTCCTTGTTCTCTACAAGTCTTTCCATTTTCCTTTGGATAATCACAATAAATTTCATCTAATCTTGAATTTGGTATAAAATACATTCCACAGTTTTGACATTTCTTAATTGGGTAGTTGTCTGTTTTTGATAATTCTTCTAATATAGCATAGCAAATACTTGATATATCATTGCTTCTATGTGTATTTACCATTGATATAAGCATACTTTCTTCTTTTAGTTTCTTTAGTAAGTCTATATCTGATGAATTTCCTAGTTCATCAGATTTATTAGAATAGTTATCTGCTATTACTTCATCATTTTTTATGTATGAATATAGTTTTCCTTTTCTTTTTATAAGATATACTGCATATCTTTGTGAATGTGTAAATGGCTTTAATTCTTCTATTTCGTTTATATTATATATGTAATTAACTGCATCTGTTATTTGTTCTTGTATGTATATAAGTTGTTCTTGTAGCATATCATATATTTTTTTTGTTTCTTTTAGATATGTTTCGTCATCTTCATATTTTCCTTTTAGTTCAAATTTGTAATCTTCATCTATATCTTTTAATATTTCAAATCCATAGGCATAGAAGAAATCTTTGTATGCTGTTTCATAAGTAGATAAATCAGCATTTAAAAATCTTAATAATAATAGTCCAAATCTTTCTACATAAGGAAAATATAAACTACCTGGCTGTTTTAATCCCATATCTGTTCCTTCATTTTCTTTCCATTTAATATATCTTGTACCTCCACCTTTAGTACGTCCATTTTTATGATTATCTTTTTCTTTATCATTAAAATCAAATGAGAAATCAGCTTTATAAAAATACATAGGTGTGGAGTAATATTCTTTCTTTTCTTCTTTATTAAACCAAATATAAAAATCATGCAAATGTTTTACTTCTGGTAAATCAATACTCATTTCAATACTTTCCTCCGTTTCTGTAAAATTCTATCAAGTTTTATTAAAAACAATTTTAACTTTTTTAATAATTGTTATTGACATCTTAATTATATTATACTATAATTAGTTTAATAATACAATACTTTTTGAGATAATTATTGTTTTAAGTTGTAGACAAAAAATTCACTACAACTAAAATTAAAAGAAACGGAGGTGATTACAATAGATAAAATAGCTGAAATAAATAGACTTTTTTATGAAGAACATTTAAGACCAACAGATATTGCTAAACAAATTGGTGTAGGTAAATCATATATAACAAAAATTATTCAAAAAGATGAGAGATATATTGAAGAAAAGGAATACCGAGCCATACAAAGCAAAGAAAGACACAAAGTTTGTAAAAGAAATTATATCAGTAAAAAGCGACAAACTGATAAACAACAATATCAAGCAATGATAATACAAATAAACAAAGATAATGAGTATTTATCTACTAAAAAGAAACTATCTGATGAAGCATTTTCAAATTGGAATAGAGGAATGTTTGATTATGATAAGAAAAGTAGCGATTTAGTATTAAAAAGTGGAATAAATGTAGGTTTTGATGTACCAAGAAGAGTAAGTAATATTGTAAGTCCAAGTTGCATAAGAGCAACAGTTTAAATTTAATAAGCAAAGATTTTAGCACTTTACGAAAAGGCTATTTTTTTTGACTTTAAAGAAAGGGGTATTTATAAATGATTTTTAAAATGAATTTCAAAAAGTATGTGCATTATTAGTAAGAACAGGAGGAATTGCCATGAACGAAAAAACAAGAAAGAAAAATCAAGTAACTATTGTGAACAAATTTAAAGAAAATGAAATAGTAAATATAAAAGAACTTTTAGAAAATGCTTTTAAAATATACTATAATATGCAAATTAAAAACAAAGTAAGCTAAAACGTAAGAAATTAAAATAATTAGTAAGTAATTCGCCTATAATTTATAGGTGTTTATATAATTAGGAAATTTTCCTAATTATATAAACATTAATTGCACAGAAAAATTACTATGCAATTTTTCGCGTCGACAAATCTTTACGCTTATTTAAAACTTTTATTAATAAAGTTTCAAATAAGCGAGATTTGTCATTGACTTTTTTGAGATAAAGCTATAAACTAACATTATAATTATAGTCGAAGCTTACTAATGGAAAGGAGGAAATTTTGTTAGTAAGCAATGAAACAAAATATAACTGTGCTTTATATTGTAGATTATCTAAAGATGATGATTTACAAGGAGAAAGTAACAGTATAACAAATCAAAAAGAAATATTAACACAATATGCAAAAGAAAATAATCTAAATATTTATGATGTCTATATTGATGATGGATATAGTGGTACAAATTTTGAAAGACCTAACTTTAAAAGAATGATACAAGATATTACAGATAAAAAAGTAAATATGGTAATTGTAAAAGATTCATCAAGACTAGGTAGAGATTATATTGGTTTTGGAGAATATGTTGAGAAAATATTTCCTGAAAATCAAGTAAGATTAGTATCAATATTAGACAATTATGATTCAGCAATAGATAATGGTGTTGCAGATACTCTCCCATTTAGAGCTGTAATAAATGATTTATATGCAAAAGATATTTCTAAAAAAGTAAAAGCATCTAAACATAAAAATGCAATAAATGGATTATTTAATGGAAATCGTACACCTTATGGCTATAAAAGATCTGAAACTAATAAACACAAATTAGTAATAGATGAAGAATATGCACAAAATATAAGAAGAATATTTGACTTATATTTAGAGGGAACTGCTTTAAATCAAATTGCTTATGCTTTCAATGATGAGCATATTCCAACCCCTTCTCAAATATCTGGCACAGGAAGAAATGTATGTGCAATATGGAAACCTAGTTCTATAAAACACATTCTAAAAAATGAAGTATATATTGGAAATATGGTACAAGAAAAGTGTAAAAGAATTAACTACAAATT
>JAETTH010000051.1 GCA_021769225.1 Erysipelotrichaceae bacterium | reverse complement strand
TGCCTAATTTTTGATTATTTTTTATATATTTTTTATTCATATTTCCTTGCTATAACTGAATTTAAATTTAGACTAGTAAATTCTCTTAAAACTGGAATTTACTTTTATACTTAACCCTTTTTTGCAAAATTTGACAAGATATCGTATAATAGAAAAGAAGAGAAATCTCTTTGAAAAAGTATGGCATAATTTATGAGGAGGAAAACAATGAGTCAGTTTAAGAAATACGTAGGAGTTTTCTTTTTGGGAGTTTTAACTGCCCTGATGACCCAGGTCGGATTCTATATGGTTACCTCCCAAGACTGTCATCCTATTTTTGGACGTTCCCACGAAGATTGAGCCATGCAAAAAGAGCAGTTTAAATTAAACTGCTCTTTTCTTTTATTTTCTCTATACTTTCCATCTTTTATTTCTTTATTTTCTTTCCTAATTTCTTCTCTTTCCAAAGATAGATAAAACTCTTAAGAAAATGTTGATAAAGTCTAGATATAATTCCATTGCCCCATAAATATGTAATTTTTCTGGATCTAATCCTTCATATTCTACTAGTCCTTTAATCTTATTCATATCATAAATAGTAACTCCACAGAAAATTGCTAAAATGATCCAATCTAAGATTAAATCAAACATTGAATTTTTAAGAATTAAGTTTACAATACTTAACAAAATTCCTATACTAAGACCTACAAATAAAATGGTATGCCAGCTACTAACATCTTTTTGTGTTTTTGCTCCGATCAATGCTAAAATACCAAATAAAGCTGCTGAGCAAACAAACAACCAGATAATAGAGCCTAAGTCAAATATTACAAAAATAGTTGACATTGTAACACCATTTATCATGGAATAAACAAAATACAAAATTGCTACTACTGTTGGTGAGAATTTTCGAAATAATAATGAAAACACAATAACAACTACTAATTCAAGGATTAATAAAATTCTCCACCATTCTGAAATAATTAAGTTGACTACTAATCCTGATGAATAAGTATACCAAGCAACAATAGCTGTTCCTAATAATCCTAAAAACATCCACAAAAATGTTTTAGTAATTAATTTATTTTCCCCTTCCATCCAACTCCTCCTTAAACACTAATATATATATATAATATATTCAAAATATAAATATAATAAACAAAAATATAAGTTATAAGATTTCATTTATTGATAAGAAAAGCTTTATAGTTTGTAAATCGAACTATAAAGCTTTTTTGGTGACCCGTACGGGAATCGAACCCATGATTCGGCCTTGAGAGGGCCGCGTCTTAACCGCTTGACCAACGGGCCATTAAATATTTCAGCTTTATAGTTATACCACAAAAAACTACTTTTCGTCAATACTACGCTCTAATATTTCTTTTAATCTTTTATTTTGTTTTGTTAAATATAAATATCCAATCAATCCTTCAAATGCTGTTGCATACATATAATCTGTCATATCTGCATTCTTAGGTAAATGATGATTTTCTGCATTTCTTGCTCTTCTTACAATTTGCTTTTCTTTTTCTGTTAAATCATCATAAATTTTAGATAAAATATCTGCCTGTGCTTTTGCTTTGACATATTTAATTGCCTCTACATGGAGTTTATGGACATTCATTTTTGTATTTTCCACTAAATGCATACGAATGTATAGTTCATAAACACAATCACCTACATATGCCCATACTAGTGGTGGCATTAAGTTAACATCCATTTCTTCTTTTTGAAATTCAATAAATTCTTCCAATTAATTGCTCCTTATTTTACAGTTTCAATTGTAATTCTACCTAATTTTCCTGAACGAAAATCTTCTAATAAGATGTTAGCTGTCTTTTCCTCATCAATTTTACCACCAGAAACAACAGCCCCTCTTTTTTTACCAATTAGATAAAATATGTCTAATAGATTTAAGCTTTCATCTTGTTGTTTTGCTAGTTCTTGATTGATAACATCTTCTGTAATTTTATATCTTTCTACAACTGCCTGTTTATGATTTTCTAATAAATATTTTAGTAATCGAAAACTAACCTCTACTTTGTCAATCACTTCATCTTTTATCGTGCCAGTATAGGCTAAATTTAAAGCTATTTCTTCACTTTCAAATTTAGGCCATAACACACCTGGTGTATCCATTAACTCTATATTATTTCCTAGTCGAATCCATTGCTTTTGTTTCGTAACTCCAGGTCGATTTCCAACTTCAGCAGAAGTTCTTTTGGCAATTCGATTAATAAAAGAGGATTTTCCTACATTCGGAATTCCTAATATCAAAAGACGAATTGTTTTCCCTGTTCTTCCTTTTTGAGAGGATTTTTCTAATTGCTCCTTCATAACTTCTTGTACTGACTTCATAACAGTTTCAATTCCTTTTCCAGAATTAGAATCTGCTGGAATTGCTATGATACCCTGTGATTTAAAATATGCTACCCACTTTATCGTTTCTTTTTCATCTGCTAAATCACATTTATTTAATACAATAATTTTCTTCTTTTCCTTTATCATTTCTGCAATATCTGGATTTCTACTAGCAATTGGTATTCGGCTATCTATTATTTCAATCACCACATCAATTAACTTTAAATCCTCTAATATCTGTTTCTTTGCTTTTACCATATGACCAGGATACCAATTAATATTCATATTAAGCTCCTTTACAATGTTCTGTAATTATTTTTATCTGCTCTTTCATCCAATTTTCTATCATACTCTTCATTTGTATAAAACCAGTCTGTCTTTTTATCTTTTGGATGTAATTGTCTTCCTTTATCAAATAACATATCAAGTAATGCCCATACTGGAAGTAACATTGCAATAAATGACATAAATACAGATGAAATCATAGAAATAGATGCTCCACCTTCTACAATAGCCATAATATTTTGATATAGATCAACGCCAAAATAAATACCATAAGTAACTAAATAGGCAATTGCACCATACAACTTTCTTTTTGCAACAAATAGCAAAATAATGAAAGTTATAACTAAAATAATCATTTCAAACTGAAAGTTTAATGGTACTACTGGAAAATCAATTCCCATGTTATAGGCAAAACATACAAAAACACGAAAAGCCCAAAACATAAATGCAAAAATGGTAACCAACCAGCTTGATAAATTCTTCATTTGTTCTCCTCCTTATATTCTCTATTCTACCATAAAGCGTCAAATTTAGCAATTCCAGCAATGAAAAAAAGTGGATATATATCCACTTTATAATTTGTTTCCTATTTAAGCTTTTTTCCCAAAAGTAATTTCTTGGAATAAAAAGTCATGTACATTAATTGGTTGGAATAAGAAATCATGTACACTTTTTCCTGTAATTTCTTGATGCCAGAAATCATGAACCTCTTGGAAAACTTTTTGTTGTTTTGGTGTTAATTCAAGTTTGATATCTTGAAATAAAAAGTTTTTTACCTTTGTCCAAACACTTACTTCTGTTGGTAAGTTTGCTGGTTTAAATTCGTTTGTTACACCTTCTATATTTTTTTCTTCCATCAAAACTTCCTCCTTTGTATTTCTTAATAAATATTACTGAATTAGTTATACTACAAAAGGTAATATTAATCAAGTAAATTAACCAATTTTTAGTATGACATTTTAATTACAAGCGTTCTTGTTTGTTACTATTTTGTTTCATAATTATTACATTTTTGTTTCAACTTGGAAGTTTTACCTTTATTTAACAACCTTTCCTATCAATTCTAATTGATCTAACTCTAAAATTTCCACTTTTCTTATTTGATTTTCCAAGTTTTCCTTTGGAACTTTCACCATTATATAATTAGTTGTATGCCCCTTTATATATTCTTCATCTTGCTCTTCAAAAAGAACATCCAGTACTTTACCAATTTGTTTTTGATTATGTCTAATTTCATTTTCATTTGAAAGCTCTATTAATCTTCTACTTCTTTGCTCTGCAATATTACCATCTACTTGATTTGGCATAACAGCAGCTTTTGTTCCTTTTCTTTTTGAATATTTAAAAATATGCATTTTATAAAAATCAATTTCTTTTAAAGCCTGATAAGTCTTTTCAAACTCCTCATCTGTTTCTCCTGGAAATCCTACAATAATATCTGTTGTAAGAGAAACATCAGGAAAAGCTTGTCTTAATAACTTAGTTCCTTTTTTAAATTCCTCTATATTATATTTTCGATTCATCCTCTCTAAAGTTTCATCACAACCACTTTGAAGAGATAAATGAAAATGATCACATATTTTATCCAATTTAACTAATCTTGAAATAAAATCCTGATTCATCAAAGTAGGCTCTAGTGATCCCAAACGAATTCTCTCAATTCCTTCTACCTGATTTAATTCCTCTAACAAATTAATTAAAGTAATTCCCTCTCTAAAATCTTTACCATAAGATGCAAGGTGAATTCCTGTTATTACAATCTCTTTAATCCCCTTTTTAGCAATTTCTTTTGCCTCTGCAACTACGCTATCAATCTTTCTACTTCTTACCCTACCTCTTGCATAAGGAATAATACAATAAGAACAAAAGCGATTACATCCATCTTGAACTTTAATTACTGCTCTTGTTTTTTCAGTATAAGATGTCGTTCCGAAATCTAAAAATTCCCTTTGTTTCATAACATCAGAAATCTCTTCAAACTTTTGATTCTCTTCATCTCTATATTTTTCTATATATTCCACTATCTTATTTTTCTCAGAAGTACCTAAAATCAAATCAATATCTTCCATCTTTTCTAACTCTTCTTTTGCTACTTGTGCATAACATCCTACTGCCACAATAATACTATCTTGATTCTTCTCTTTTGCCCTTCTTAACATTTGTCTTGACTTGCGATCAGACATATTGGTCACTGTACACGTATTAATAATATAGATATCAGCATACCCATCAAAATCTACTACTTCATAACCATGTTTTAAAAAATCTTGAATCATTGCATTTGTCTCATATTGATTTACTTTACACCCGTAATGTATAAAAAGCTACTTTTGTGCTCATAATTAACTCCTTTATTCTTCCTAATTCTTATTTTCTTTTTCTATTTCAACTTCTCATTTCTATTCTTTATTATACCTTACATTATCAAAAGAAAAAAGAGCTTTCGCTCTTTTTCTTATCTTCTAGACTTACCATCTAAAGAATCTAAGTTATCTAATGCTTTTCCTGTTCCTAAAGCTACACAGGAAACCGCATCTTGTGCTATCATTACATTAATTCCGGTTTTTTCTTGCAAAAGTTTATCTAAACCGTCAACTAAGCACCCTCCGCCAGTCATATAGATTCCTTTATCGCTAATATCTGCTGCAAGCTCTGGTGGTGTTCTTTCAAGAACTGAATGGACTGCATCCACAATCATAAGAGCTGGCTCTAATAAAGCTTCCATCATTTCGCTTGAATAAATTGTAATTGTTTTTGGAAGACCTGTTGATAAATCTCTTCCACGAATATCCATCTCCATATCTTGAATTTTAGGATAAACACAACCAATATTTACTTTCAAATCCTCAGCTGTTCTTTCACCAATAATCACATTATGTTTTTTCTTAATATATTTCACAATTGCTTCATCAAATTTATCACCAGCAACTTTAAGAGAAGTACTAACAACTGATCCACCAAGTGAAATAACTGCTATATCAGTAGTTCCCCCACCAATATCAACAATCATATTTCCACATGGTTTAGAAATATCAATTCCTGCTCCAATTGCTGCTGCAATTGGCTCTTCAATTAAATATACTCTTCTTGCTCCTGCTTGAGATGCAGCATCAATAACAGCTTTTTTTTCTACTTCTGTTACTTGTGATGGAATACAAATCATAATTCTTGGTGCAAAAACAAATTTGCCACATATTTTAGAAATGAAATATTTCAACATTTTTTCTGTTACTGTATAATCAGAAATAACTCCCTCTCTTAAAGGTCTTGTTGCAACAATATTACCAGGAGTTCTTCCTAGCATACGTCTTGCTTCTTGTCCTACTGCTAAAACATTTCCTGTGTTATTATCTACTGCTACAACAGAAGGTTCACGAAGAACGATCCCTTTTCCTTTTACATATGCAATCACAGTAGCGGTTCCTAAATCAATTCCAATATCCTGACCAAAGCCAAACATTAGCATCTTCCTTTCTCCATATTATGCTTTCCTACTAATATTATGTTTCTTTATTTCTCTTTTATTACAGAACTGTTACAATTATATTACATTTAATATAAAATAGCAATTGTTTTGTCCATATTTTTCATAAAAATTTTTTACCTACCATAATAGGGGGTTTTATCCCCCTATTATATAAATTATATTCCTCTCAATAACTTTTTCTACTCTTAATTATAAAAAGAAATACATAAGTATCAATGCTGATAACAAGTAAGCTACCTGATTTTCACTATCAAGTTTCAATAATTCCATTGTCTCTTTTGATTCATCCATTGTTTCTGAAAGCGAAACAAGATAATGTTTTACATTTTTTGCTCTAAAATCTACTTCGAATGCTTTTTCTTCCATAGAAGAAAGCTTATCTAATTTTACATATTTACTCCCTAAATTCTCTCCTTGCTCAGAAAGTAATGTTACTCGAATATATTGATTTACAATTTCATTTTCTGATTCATTACGAATCTTCCCTATAACCTTTCCATTAACAGCTGTAGCTTCTGCTTTCTCTATTTCTACTACTGCATCTTCTACTTCTACTTTTCCTGTTATTACTCCATAAGAAGTTTTTAATGCTATAAAACAAATAAAGTCAACAAAAAAGTAGAATAAAACAAACACAATTAGTAAACTAATAAACAACTTCATTGTTTTCATTTCTCTTCCCCATTTCTTTTTAATATAGCTATTATACTACAAAACATGCCATTTTGTAAAGGTTTTCACACTTGTTTTCGAAATGCTAACATAAGCTTCATTTTGTTATTTAACTTAAAAGTTTTTAATACAATATCCCATTAATTCAAAAACTCCAATGATATATATCATTGGAGTTTTATATCTTTTATTCTATTTTATTTATCTGATATTAATTATATACTTATCTTGGGTTCTGGGTCCAATGTTCTGGAATTTGAGCATATCCATTTAATCCAGTACAATTAGCATAGCAACCTTCTCCTCCTGTTGTTTCTGTAATTCCTGCCCTTCCTTCTGCCCACAATCTAATTGGATCTCCTGTTAAACTTGTGCAATTAGCAAAAGTTGCTGTAAATCCATAATTATAATTGTTTTCATCATATTCTACTTTTAAACAATTTGCAAATAAATCAGATGGAATACTCCTTAGTGAACTACAATCTGCAAATGCCGTAGAAAAATCTAGTACCTCTGAACAATTTGCAAATAAATCTGCTGGAATACTTGTTAATGATGTACATCCTGCAAATGCTCCATCAAAAGACCTCATATTTGCAAAACTATTTTTACTTGGACTTGCTATTTTTCTTAAATTAATACAATTTCCTAATTCTATATAATCTAATCCAGTTTCCCCCCATTGGGCTATTTCTATAATTTTATCTTTTGTTACCTGATCATAATAAGAGCCTATTTTCGAACAAGTTCCTGTTATTGTTACCGTATACTCTTTATTCTTTTCTGCATAAGTATGTGGTATTCCACCTGGATTGTATGCTGCCAAATTAATTTCTTTATTTGTACTTGCTAATTTTAATTCTTTTGCTTTACTAATTCCTTGATCTCCTATTGTCCCATCTCCCCAGTTAATATTAGTAGCATCAGTTTCATCGGCATTTACTGGTAACACAACCAAACCGTCTTCTCCTGAGTTTACTACTATTTTTAATGCACTTTTGTCACTTAATTGCTCTTCTAGATAATTATCTACTTCATTAAGCATTAGCTGTTCATTTAATGCTGCAGCTTGGGTTTGTTCTTTTGCTTGTTTTGCTCTCTCAATAATTCCATTTGGTCCTAATACCATGGATAACGTGATTCCCGCTAAGATTAATAATACTATGATGGTTATTACTAGAGCAATTAATGTAATACCCTTTTCTTCTTTTGCCTTTCTTAAGATTTCTTTGTTCACTTTTCTTTTCCTCCTTTGTTTTTTATTTATTTTATATTATTTAATCTGTCTTTTATCGTCACTCTTAGTATATTTTTTGCTTTTTTATTCTTCTTATCCTGTGTCTAACTTTATTTTTTACACGCAAAAAAGACAGACTATAAATTGCTAGATTTTCTAAATCTTTATTTTTTTACATAAAAATCATGTTTTGCTTCTTTCTTATAACTTAAAAACTTTCCTCTATATTTTCTAGACATGACTTTACAAGTATGAAAAAATCTTCTTCCTATTTTTGGACGTTTGCCATTTTACTACTAGAACAAAAGTACTGTTTATGCCAAAGGAATTAAACTTCTTTGATATAAATCCTGATGTATACAGTTACATTACCCGTCTGGGATTAGATGTCTCTATGCTTCTTTGTGTATCAAAGTGCTAAAAC
>JAETTH010000050.1 GCA_021769225.1 Erysipelotrichaceae bacterium | reverse complement strand
TACACAAAAAACTAGAAAAAAGCAATACTTTGAGTTAAAATATTGCTTTTAGAACTGCATTTAGTCATACAAATTGCACTTACTTTACAGAATTGCATTTAACTTTTCACTTGACGGTTCTTTTTTTCTAAAATTTTACTACTATTATTTATTTTATTTTTTTAATACTTGCATAAATTGAATTTTCATTCTTCGTCTTTTATATCTTTGTTATATTCTCTTTCTTTTTGGTTATACTATTTTCTAAAAGGAGATTTAAAAATGTTAAAATTTGTTTTATTAATGGTTTTATCTGTTTTTTTACTCACTGGATGTAATGATAATCAAGATAATATAAGTGAAAATACAACTATTGAAAATACAGATTATTCTTCTACTAGAACCTCTACTAATTCTACTTCCGATGAAAAGAGTAATAATAAAATTGTTGAAAAAAAAGAAAATGCAACATCTGATCTAAAGAAAGAATATGATTTAGCAGATGCTGGTACTACCATTTATGTGAAAGAAAAAGGAAGGCAAAATAACATATCTATTACTTGCTCTTCTCTAAATGGTGCTACTGTTAATCCTGGAAATACTTTTTCTTTTTGTGATACAGTTGGAAAAGCAACTTCTTCTAAAGGATATGAAGAAGCTGATGTATTTGATTCTGATGGTAATGTCATTCAAGCTTTAGGTGGTGGAAATTGCCAAGTAAGTAGTACTTTATACAATGCCGTTTTACAAGTTCCAGGACTAGAAGTAGTTGAAAGACATCCACATAGTAGAAAAGTAACTTATGTAGAAGAAGGAAAAGATGCTGCTGTTGCCTATGGTAGCGTAGATTTTCGCTTTAAAAACAATCTAAAGAATACGGTAAAAATTTATGCAAGTAATGATCCGGATGGTATATATATTCGTTTAGTAGAAATAAAATAACTCTCACATTTTGAGAGTTATTTTATTCGACTTTTCTAATTATTTTCTTTTCATTTTTACTTTTTATCATTTCTAATAATTTATATTTTAATCTCTTATTAAATTAAACCAGCGATCAATGATATTTACTGAATAATTAATAAAACTTACTTTTTTTATTTCTTTTGCAGCTACTAAATTTGCTTTTGCAATTGTTTTATCTTCTAAAATATAGTTGACTTCTCCTACTACCTGCCCTTTATTAATTGGTGCTTTTAAGCTTTCTTCTAATGTAATATTTTGAACAATTTCTTTTTCTTTTCCTTTTTGAATCAATGCTCCCATATCACTTTCTAATACAATATCAATATTACTCTCTACCCCCTTCGTAACAGGTAAGTTTCTTATTAAATCATCTTTCTTTCCTAACTCTTTATAACTATAATTACTAAATCCATAATCTAATACTTTTTGTGCATCGGCAAATCTCTCTTTTGTTGTTGGAGCTTTCATAATAACTGCAATTAGGCTAAGACCATTTCTTGTAGCACTTGCTGATAGATTATATAAAGCAAGTGATGTTGAACCAGTTTTTAATCCTGTTGCTCCAGAATAATTTCGAACTAATTTATTGGTATTTACTAATTGGGATTTTCCATCTCTTAGTGTATCCATCCAAATGGTTGTATATTTTGTAATTTCTGGATGATTTCTTAAAAGTTCTCTTGACATAAGTGCAATATCATAACTTGATGTTACATGCCCATCTTCATCAATTCCATGGCAGTTTTTAAATACCGTATCTTTCATTCCTAATGTCTTTGCTTTTTCATTCATTTGTTTTACAAAAGCTTCTTCAGAACCAGCCAAATACTCTGCCATAGCTACAGTACAATCATTTGCTGAAACGACACAAATTGCTTTTAACATTTCGTCAACGGTTAATTGTTCTTTTACATCCAGCCAGATTTGTGACCCACCCATTTTAGACGCGTTTTCACTACAAGGTATTCTATCTGTTAAAGAGATTATTCCACTATCTAAAGCTTCCATAATTAGTAGTATTGTCATTACTTTTGTTACACTAGCAGGTCTTAATTGTTCATGTATATTTTTCCCATATAAAATATTACCCGAATTTTGTTCTATTAATATACAACTTTCTGAAGTTAAGTTTAAAGAATCATTTTCTCCCTCTTCCACTTTTGCATTTGTTGCAATACTTAAATCATAATCATTTCCTGTCCAGACATAACTACTTGTATCAATTGCTAAAACTGATGAGCAAGAAAAAACACATAAACAGATTAGTATACTTGCTACTAATTTTGCTATTCTTTTTTTCTGCATAAAAAATTACCCCCTATAAAACATATTTAAACTTGTTTAGTTCCAATATATTCTAGAAGGAGGTAAATTATTCTAATCGTCAAAATCATTATCCTCTGGATCATATGCATCTACAGTTGGTTGTATTGGTGCTACTGTTTCGTCATATTCAAATTCATAATCTGGTGCAGGTTTAGTATTTCTTGTTCTTTTAGGTCTTGCACTTGCTGTTTGATTTATGGTATTTGTTTCTTGTTTTTGAACTTCTGCTTTTATTTCGTTCATTTTTTCTTTATGCCTATTTTGTGTTTCTTCTTTTTTGTTTTGCATTGTTTTATTAATTGCTTGGTTAGCTTTTTCTACTAAATCTGGTACATAGTCTAATAATTTATCTACGGCAGAACTATGGCTAACTGGCAGTAGTTTTACTGTATTTGATTGTACTACTAAAAATGCGATTGGAGTAATACTTACTCCTGCTCCACTACCTCCTCCAAATGGAAGACGATATTGTATTGCTTCTTCTTTTTCTTTTTTCGTATATTCATCAATTGTCTCTCCTTTAAATTCACTTCCACCTGCTGCAAATCCAAAATTTACTTTTGAAATGGGAATAATTACAATATTATTTGATGCCTGAATTGGCTCCCCTATAATGGTATTTACATCTACCATATCTTGAATACTATTCATAGCTGTAATCATAAGACCTTCGATTGGATGCTCGCTCATGTTTTTCATCTCTCCTTTTCTTGAATAAAATATCAATTACATAGATAATATGTACTATTTTTACACGAATTATACAATTTAACCAAATTTTGTATACATTTTTATCTAGATAAATAGGATTAATTTGATATTGATAATTTTCTTCCAAATTCACATTTTTTCCCGGTATACATCTAGGTAGTAGGATCGAAATAATACTTGCTAATCCTGCTACTAAAAAAGATGTTAAAATGGCATCTTCTGTTCCTAAAGATAGATCAAGATGGAATTTTGTTATTTGGGGTTTTAATTTCTTTAGAACACTGAAAATATCTCTATGTGTAAATACATAGTTTTCCATTTTTTTTACCAAATCGTTTTTTTCATTTGTTTTTTCATAGAGTTTTTTTATTTTTTTTTCATCTAGTTTTAATTTGAAAATAGTTAATCGATTTAAAAATTTTATTCGAATAATAATTTTGTATTTCCATATTTTATCTTTTACTCCTTTTATCATATCAAAATTAGATAAATGCAAATCTTGAATTTGAGTTTCTAGTGTAGAAAATACGATTAAAAAAACAAGTAATGAAAAAAGAAGTAGAATAGCTAAAAAAAATAACACTATTATCATAATAATCACACTCTTTTTAAGGATTTATTATATATATAATAGTGTTACCGTAATTTGAAATTTTAATCAATTTAAGAAATAAAATATTAAGATTCTAAAGCAATTAATCGGTTGGAGTGATCTCTTAATTCAACCTTGTTTTGTTCAATTGCTTTTCTTAATTCAGAATGTTGTCTTGTATTGTCAACAAAGTGGTCAAATAGAGCTTGTAATTTTTCTCCGTGTCTGGATTCTATTATGATTACAGTTTGATTCATTTCTTTTAGATCATGTTCTACAATTGTTAATCTGTTCTTAATTTTCATTATATCATTTTGTAAGAATATAACTTGAGCTTTAATCTCTACTGCATCATTTTCTAAAGTTGCAACATGCCCTTTTATCTCTACTACATCACTTTCTAAAGTTGCAACATGCCCTTTTATCTCTACTACATCACTTTCTAAAGTTGCAACATGCCCTTTTATCTCTACCACATCATTTTCTAAGACTACTACATGCTCTTCAATTGTTGCAACATGTTCTTTTAAAGTAGAAACTTCTTCTTTCACTTCAAGAACATTTTTCTGAATTTCTTTTAAAATATTTATCATTTCTTTTTCCATCTCTTTTCCTCCTTTCCTTAATTAATTGTTCATATTATATTTCTTTCTCCATCTTTTGTCAACATTTTAAAATTACATTCTTTTACAATTCATTTTCTTCTTTTTTTGCTTTTTCTACTGTAATATCCCCAAAAATTTCTTCTTGTGTTGCAATTACTTTATTTCTTCTAGATAACTCTAAAAGTCCTGAAAATGCTGTTACTACTTCTTGTTTATTACATTTACTTAAAGAAAATAATTTGTTAAAAATAAATTTTGGTTTTTTACTTAATTCTTTAAAAATTTGTTTTACTTTACTGGCAACTGTATAAGTATCCATAATGGCAATTTTTTCAATATTCTTAGCATTTTGATTTATCTTTTGATTATTTTTTTCAATTAGATTACCATATATTTCAGGAATTAGTTCTTTTGTATAAGTCTTTTCTAATTTTTGTTTTGGCAATTCTATTTCTTCAGGAAATTTTGTATATCTTTTTGAAAAAATCTCATAATTTTCTCTTAATTTCTTTGTTATTTCTTTGTACTTTTTATATTCAATAATTCTTCGAATTAACTCTTCCTCTGTTAATTCTTTTTCATCTTCTACTTCTGTTGGAAGCATATTTTGGGATTTTATATAAATTAAAGTTGATGCCATAATTAAAAATTCGCTTGCAATATCTAGATTTAGCTGTTCCATTTGATTTAAATACTCAATATATTGATCTGTTATTTCACTAATTCTAATATCATATATATCCATTTTATTTTTATCAATTAAATGGCATAATAAATCAAGAGGACCTTCAAAGTTCTCTATTTTTATAGCATATTTATTGGTTTCTAAGGTAAGTATTCTACTTTGCATTTTTCTTTTCTCCTCTTAATCATCTAAATATTGAAGTGCTTGTCTAATATTTTCTTCTTGATATCCCTTTTTTAATAAATAGGTTCGAATTTCTTCTTCACTCATTTGATTTGCTTTTTTGACTGCTAGTTTTTTAGCAGATTCTAGTTCATAATCATATAATTCATCTATATGATTGGATAAATAATCTTCTAAATCTGATTTTTGGATTCCTTTTGCTAATAATTTGTATTTGATTTCTTTCATTGATAGATTGTTTAATGTCATGTATTCTTTTATTGTTTTTTTGATATATTCTTTATCATTAATATATTCATTTTCTTTTAAGTATTCTATGATATCTTCTAATAGATTTTCTTCTATTTTTCCGTAAAATTTATTGCGAATTTCTTGTTCACTTCTTTTTTTATATACAATATATTTTACTATTTTTGCTTTTTGATTATCAAATTCTACAATATCATAATCTTGTTGCATTCTTTTTTCTCCTTTTCCTTAAAATAAAATGCTGCATTTATTATACTTCACACTAAGCACAAAATGCAACATTTTATTTTATCTTTTATTCTTCATCTAATTCAATATCTTCGCTATGGCTATCTTCTTCTATTTCTTCATTGTCTCCTAAACTGTTTTCAAATGCTTGATTAAAGTTTTCTCTAATTTTCTTTTCTAGTTCTTCTGTTATTGTAGGATTGTCTACTAAGTATTTCTTTACATTTTCTCTTCCTTGTCCAATTCTAGTTCCATTATAACTAAACCAAGAACCACTTTTTTCAATTAAGTCTAAGTTTACTGCTAAGTCTAGAATATTTCCTTCTTTTGAAATTCCTTTTCCATAAACGATATCAAATTCTGCTTCTCTAAATGGTGGAGCTACTTTATTTTTTACAACTTTTACTCTTGCTCTGTTTCCTACTACTTCGCCATCTTGTTTTAAGTTTTCAATTTTTCTAATATCTAATCTTACAGATGCATAGAATTTAAGTGCTCTTCCTCCTGGAGTTGTTTCTGGATTTCCAAACATAATTCCAACTTTTTCTCTTAATTGGTTAATGAAGACAATAACACATTTTGATTTATTAATTGCTCCAGCTAGTTTTCTTAATGCTTGTGACATTAATCTTGCTTGTAAACCAATATGTGAATCTCCCATTTCTCCATCAATTTCTGCTTTTGGAACTAATGCTGCAACTGAGTCTACAACAATAACATCTAATGCCCCACTTCTTACTAATGCTTCTGCAATTTCTAATGCTTGTTCACCAGTATCTGGTTGTGAAACAATTAAATTATCAATATCTACACCTAAATGTTTTGCATAAACTGGATCTAATGCATGTTCTGCATCGATAAATGCTGCTTCTCCTCCCATTTTTTGTGCTTCTGCAATCACATGAAGTGCTAATGTTGTTTTACCAGAAGATTCTGGTCCAAAAATTTCTATGATTCTTCCACGAGGAATTCCTCCAATTCCTAAAGCAATATCTAAGCTTAAAGCTCCTGTTGGAATTGCTTCTACATTCATTGCAGAAAAGTCTCCTAATTTCATTACTGCACCTTTACCAAATTGTTTTTCAATTTGTCCCATTGCTGCTTCTAGTGCTTTCTTTTTTTCTGAATTTTCGATACTCATATTTTTCCTCCTAATAATTATTTCAAACGTCTGTTTGTGTATATTATATCTTAAATATTTTTTTTGTCAAGTGTTTTTTTATTTTTTATTGTCGATACCATCCACTTATATTATAAAATAAAGAATAGAAATTAGGTTTCATATCTCCCATTAATTTTTGGCTATATGCTACTGTTTCTTTGGCACGATATAAGCTAATATATGGTACTTGTTCTTGATATATTTCATTTAATTTTTGTATTTTTTCTTTAATTAATTTTTCATCTGTCAAATTATTTAGTTCTTTTACTAATCCTCTTGAACTTTCGTTTTGATAATTTGCTAAATTTTCTTCTCCAAAATAGGTAGTTAAATCAGGACTTAAACTATTATAATTTCCTGTTAAAATTAGTTCATAATTCTTATTTTCCAGATATTTTTGATATTGACTATCGTTTACTTTTTTGATCGTTATTTTGATTCCCACTTGCTCTAATTGAGATTTTATAATTTCTGCTACTCGAACTCGATTTTCATTACTAGATTGAACTATCAAATCAAAATCTAATTTTAGAGTTTTATAATTCTCTTTTTTTTGCCACACTTTATTTTTGTACTCCCAGCCATTATCCGTTAATGTTTTATTAGCTGCTGTTGCGTCATATTTAAATTTGTCTTCTACTTTAGTATAAGTATAAGATCCATAGTCCAATGGAAAATCAGACACTTCATAGTTGCTACGATAAACAGAAGCTACAATATTAGTTTTATCAATGCTTTGTTTAATTGCTTGTCTTACTTCTACTTTTGATAAAATTGCATTTTCACAATTAATGGCTAAAAAATCTTGCTGCCTTCCTAAGTATTGTTTTGTATTAAACCCAATTGTCCCAATATACTCTTCCAGATTTGGATTATTACTTGCTATTAAATCAATATTTCCAATTTTAAAATTTTTGTACATTTCTCCAACTGATTCATAACGATTAATTATAATTTTATTTAATTTTAGAGTTTCTTGTTCTTTTTTCCACCAGTTTTGATTTGGAACTAAAATAACATTTTTTTCATCAATGCTTTCAATTCGATACTTTCCAGATACTACTGGTATTTTGGTTGAAGTAAAGAAATCTTCTCCCGAATAGTATTCTTTTGACATAATTGGAAATGTTAAATTATATTCAAAAAATGGTACTTCCTTTTGAAGAGTTATTTTAATCGTTACATTATCCAAACTTTCTACTCCAACAACCTGTGCTACATTATAAGAATAAACAGATTTGTTTTCTTTTAGGCGATCAATTGTAAATCGAACATCTTCTGCTGTAATTTTGCTTCCATCTTGCCATTTTAAATCTTCTTTTAATTTAATAATATAAGTTGTGTCTGATGTTTTAGACCACTCTTTTGCCAAATCTAGTTCTACTTTATAATCTTGAGTAATGGTTAGAAGGGGTTCAAATAATAGCTTTGAAATTTCTAAAATTGCTTTATTGTTACTTATTAATGGATTCATTGTATCATAACCAGAAACACCTAGTCGCATATTATCTATCATTTGAATTTCGTTAGTTTTATTTTCCTCTTTTGCTCCCTCTACTCTGTTTTGTTGATTAGAATAGATAAAGTAGATTGCCCCACCAATTAAAGCAATAATAACTAGAATAAAAATATATTTAAAAAAGTTTTGCTTCATCATGCCCTCCTAATTTTATCTTTGGTGATCATACCGTAAAAACTAAAAAGTTTCAAGGTTTTTCTTTTATTTTTTATGAAAACAAAAAAGGGACACTCTATGATACCTTCTATCATAAATGCCCTCAT
>JAETTH010000001.1 GCA_021769225.1 Erysipelotrichaceae bacterium | reverse complement strand
AATCTGACATATCTCATCACCAATTAAAATATATCAAAAATTCGTAGAAATTAAAATATAAGAGCCTAAATTTAATCAGGCTCTTAAGGGGCGGAATTTATTCCGCTTTTTTATTTGTTTAAATCCTATTGACTTAGTATGAATTAAATGATATAATTCCTACTAATTTAGTATGAATAGATAAAGGAGGAAAGAAATGAAAGATATCTATTTTGATAATTCTGCAACAACTAAATTAGATGAAGAAGTATTAAAAGAAATGATTCCATACTTAGAAAATCAATATGGAAATGCTTCATCAATATACAAATTAGGAAGAGAAAGTAAAAAGGCAATAGAAGAAGCTAGAGAAAAAGTGGCCAAAGCAATTGGTGCTGAGCCAGAAGAAATCTATTTTACAGCAGGAGGAAGTGAATCTGATAATACAGCTATTAGAGGAATTGCATATGCATATAGAAATAAAGGAAACCATATTATTACTTCTAAAATAGAGCATCCAGCTGTTTTAGAAACATGCAAACAACTAGAAAAAGAAGGTTTTGAAATTACATATATTGATGTAGATGAAAATGGAATTTTAAAATTAGAACAATTAAAAAAGGCAATCAGGAATACAACAATATTAATTTCAATTATGTTTGCTAATAATGAAATTGGAACACTTCAGCCAATAAAAGAAATTGGAGAAATTGCAAAAGAGAAACATATATTTTTCCATACAGATGCTGTACAAGCAGTTGGAAGTGTTAAAATCAATGTAAAAGAAATGAATATCGATAGCTTATCCATGTCAGCTCATAAATTTTATGGACCAAAAGGAATTGGTGCTTTGTATGTAAAAAGAGGAATTAAATTTCAAAAATTGATAAATGGAGGACATCAAGAAAAAAATAAAAGAGCTGGAACAGAAAATGTACCCGCTATAGTTGGTATGGGAAAAGCAATTGAACTTGCTTATCAAGATTTAGAGGATCATACAAGAAAGATAGAAAAGCTAAGAGACTATTATGTAGAAGAAGTAAGAAAAAGAATACCATATATTAAAATAAATGGAGATTTAGAAAAAAGACTTCCTGGAAATAGTAACATTTCATTTCGCTTTATTGAAGGAGAATCGATGTTACTTAATTTAGACTTAAAAGGAATATGTGCATCAAGTGGAAGTGCTTGCACAAGTGGATCACTTGATCCATCTCATGTGTTATTGGCAATTGGATTACCTCATGAAATTGCACATGGAAGTTTAAGAATATCAATAGGAAAATATAACACAAAAGAAGAAGTTGATTATTTACTAGATAATTTAACTAAAATTGTAGAGAGATTAAGAAATATGTCACCTTTATATGAAGAGTTTTTGAAAGGAGAGAAGAAAAATAATGGAGCTATATAATGAAAAAGTTATAGAGCATTATTCAAATCCAAGAAATGTTGGAAAAATAGAAAATGCAAGTGGTGTTGGAGAAGTTGGAAATCCAATTTGTGGAGATATCATGAAAATGTATCTAAAAATAGAAAATAATATGATTGTTGATGTTAAATTTAAAACATTTGGATGTGGGGCTGCTATCGCTTCAAGTAGTGTCTCAACAGAAATGGTAAAAGGAAAAACAATAGAGGAGGCCTTAACTCTAACAAATAAAGATGTTATTAAAGAATTAGGCGGATTACCTCCTGTTAAATTGCATTGTTCTGTATTAGCAGAAGAAGCGATAAAAGAAGCAATAGCAGATTATTACAGAAAAGAAGGAAAACTATCAGAAGAAGAAATTTTAAAAAAATGTGGATTAACAAATCAAGAAAAATGTAGTCATTGTGCGGATGTAAAAGAGGAGTAATATGAATCAAAAAGTACTATTAGGAATGAGTGGAGGAGTAGACAGCTCAGTAGCAGCCATTTTATTAAAAGAAATGGGGTATGATGTATACGGGGTAACTATGAAATTATGGGAATCAGAGGATGATGAATTAGAAGGGAGCTGTTGCAGTCTTTCTTCTAGTTTAGATGCTAAAAGAGTTTGTGATAACTTAGAAATACCACATTATACATTAAATCTAAAACAACAATTCAAAGAAAGCGTAATAAATAATTTTATTTGTGAATATAGAAATGGAAGAACTCCGAATCCCTGTATAGAATGTAATAAATATCTAAAATTTGGAGCAATGTATCAAAAAGCACAAGAGCTAGAAATAGATCATATAGCAACAGGGCATTATGCTAAAACAGAATATAGTAAGAAATATGGTAGATATGTTTTAAGAAAGGCAAATAATCTAATAAAAGATCAGAGCTATGTTTTATATAATATTCCTCAATATTTATTAGAAAGAATGCTATTTCCATTAGGAATAGTAGAAAGTAAAGAAGAGACAAGGAAAATTGCTCAAAAATATAATTTAAGAGTAGCCAATAAACCAGATAGTGAGGATATTTGCTTTATTCCAGATGGTAATTACAAAAAATTTCTAGAAGAAAAATCTACTTTAAAGCCAATTGAGGGAAATATTGTAAATCAAAAAGGGGAAATATTAGGAAAACATACAGGAATTTATCATTATACAATAGGACAAAGAAAAGGACTTGGAATATCTAATCATGTTCCTCTATATGTAATTGGACTAAATAAAGAAAAAAATGAAGTTATGGTGGGAGAACAATCTGAATTATATAAGAAAGAGATGTTAGTGAACAATATCAATTTGTTATTAATAGATGATTTGAAAGAAAAATTACAGGTATTTGTAAAAACGAGATATTCGGCTAAAGAAGAACAAGCTATTATAGAAAAAGTAGACGAAGATTTAATCAAAGTCTACTTTGAAAAGCCAGTAGCAAGAATAACACCAGGACAATCTGCAGTATTTTATATTGAAGATGTTGTTTTAGGAGGAGGAAAGATAATCTAAATTAGAAACTAAACTTCTTTTATTTCTAATTTAGATTATAATTAATAAAGTGTTGACTAAAAAGGATAAAAAATCGCATCAATTTAGATGCGATTTTTTAATAGTCTGAAATAATTATATTAGAAATATTCTTTATTCAATATTTATGATGACATTTCTTGCTAAACATAGCTTGTTTTTATTTTAAATGTTATAATATAATGAATTATTTTATATGAAGAGTACTTCTTGTTCAGCTCAAGTGAACAAGAATTCAGAATGTCATCAAGCAATAATAAACACATATTTAAACAAGATTAAATCTGCTTCAAATGAATTCTATGATGATTACTATACAAAATTACCATCAGTAATGTATTATATGGTTAGTGTTAAGCAAATTGTATCATAAAAGTCAAATAGTATTATTACATTTATTAGTTATCCTTATCTTGGACCACATGATACAATTGGAATTGATAAAATTACTTTTGTGGCTGATTATATGGGGAATATAGAAGTAAAAGAGTTTAGTCATATTGTGAGTTATCATTTGCCAGACAACTTAAAAAAGCTTGAAAAGAAACCAATTCCAGGAAAGTATGAATAAGAGAAAATAGTCAGATAAATTACAATTCACTGAAATAATGGATTAGGATAAAATAAGAAGAAAAATTTGAAAGGATGATAAAATTTGTTAGATTTGAAAGATTTAAGTTATAAACCTAATATTGAAGAAATAAGTGCTTATATTGGAATTCCACTATTTGATGAGTTCTGTAAGTATATGAACAATGAATACAAGCCAATTTGTAAAGTTGAGTATAGTAAAGATGTTTGGTTTCCTGGATGGAACATTAAGCTAAAAAAATCTGGTAAATCATTATGTGTCATTTATCCAAAAGAAAAATATTTTCAAGTGCTGGTTGTAGTTGGAAAAAAAGAGAAAAAACAAGTAGAAGAATTATTACCTCATCTTTCCAAAGAAATACAGGAGATTTATAGGAATACAGAGGAAGGAAATGGACAACGATGGATGATGATAGAGTTAAACTCTAATAATAATGTATATAAAGATACATTAAAGCTTATTGGTATTCGTAGAGAGAGTAAGTAGAATCTCATTTTAGATATAGAGATAAAAACAAAATTGTTCTGAGATTGAATATTTGGTCATCATGTGATAATGGATTATACTCTGCGGGACTAGAATTTAAAAATATATTTAAAATTAACCATAAGAAAATTATATTATTTACATCATTTGCAAGTACAATATTTTCTTATTATTTATATAATAATTTTATTGATTTTTTGTCAATTATGAATTATGCACTTCCACCAATTGGAGTTGTATTAATTATAAATTACATTACAAAGAAAGATTATTCTAGTAAAAATATAAATGATGTAAATTGTATAGCAGTTATTGTTGGCGGAATATCAGCTTACTTTTTAAAGTTTGGAGTATCTTCTATAAATGTAATTGTAGTTGCAAGTTTGATAATAATAGTTGGAAGCTGTATTAATAATATAATAATAAATAAAGGTGGTAATACTAGTTATGAAAATAAGTGAATTAAATTCTGAATATGATAAATTGCAATTACAATATGGAGCAAAGGAGTTAACATCTATATATAATGGAGGATGTACTGATAATCCAGATTTCTGTTTTGTTTTTATGAATCCCACTGGAAAAAATATTGCATCAGATCCTGATTGGAAAGGTAGAAGATCTCCTTGGATTGGAACTAAGAATATATGGAAATTATTTTATAGAATAGGATTACTTGATGAAGAACTATATAAAGATATTATGTCAAAAAAGCCACAGGAGTGGGATGAAAAATTTGCAGATTTAGTATATGCTGATGTAGAAAAACACAAATATTTTATAACTAATCTGGGAAAATGTACGCAGGTAGATGCTAGAGTGTTGCCAAATTCAGTTTATAGTCAATATTTAGACTTATTATGCATAGAAATAATTAATCCTAAAACAATTATAACACTTGGAAATCAAGTGAGTTCTATTGTATTGGATAAGAATATATCAGTATCTCAATGTAGAAAACAAAATTTTTTAAAGAATATAGCTGGTAGGGACTATAAAGTATATCCAGTTTATTATCCTATTGGAAATGGAATGATGAACATAGACAAAGCTATCGAAGACTTAAATTTTATTATAAAAACAAATGCTAAAAGTCAAAAAGATATTGAAGATTTTGAAAGATAATCTAACAGACAAATTATAAGTTATCGCTGAGATATAAGAGGTTAGAAAAATTAATCTCTATATTTTTTAGAATTTTTGAAAAAAGTTGTAACCTTTTTCAAAAAAATGTTACTATGTATATGAAAGTTAACTGATAAAATAATAAGGAGATTTAGTACTAAATTGAAAACTGAAATTTTAAAAGATTATCTAAAAAATGGAAAAGTGGATATAGACAAAATAATAGATGATTTTTATGGCTATATCTATATAGTAGTAAAAAACGGAGTAAGTATAGCTATAACAGATGAAGATATAGAAGAAATAGTATCAGATGTATTTGTTGCTATTTGGAAAAATAGTATAACTTTATCAAATGCAACAGCAATAAAACCATATTTGATAGGAATTGCTAAAAATATTATCAGAAATAAATATAGGAAATCAGTATTAAATTTTTCTATATCTGATTATGAAGAAAGTCTAGTAGATAAATGTAATATTGAAAAACTTACAGAACAAAACGAACAGGATAAGCTAATTCAAGAAACATTAAGATTACTTAAACAAGAAGAATATGAAGTTTTTATACTATTTTATTACGAATCAAAATCAATTAAGGAAATAGCAAATAAATTAAATTTTTCTACAAGCAATGTAAAAACAATTCTTCATAGAGTTAGAAAAATAATAAGAAGAAATTTAGAAGATGGAGGTTATGGCTATGGAAAATAACGACTTAAAAGAAAAAGTAAGAAAAAATGTAAAAGAGAAAATAGCTGTATCAAACATCAGAAAGGAGTTTGATATGAAAAACAAAAATAATACCAAAGTTATATACGCAATTTTATCAACTTGTGCTGTGTCTATATTATGTGTAGGAATTATTATAAATACTAAGTTTCCAACTAACATTACTAATGATTCAAACTTAGCAAAAAGCAATTCAATAACTCAAGAAGAAAAAAGTACAACGAAAGATATTATAGTTTTTAATAATGGAAATTTACAATGTATGGCAGATATTGATGCAAACTGGAAAGATGCGAATTTAAAAGAAGAATTTAACTTTATAAATAAAATATATGTACCAAAGGGACTAGAATTAGCTAGACAGGGTAAAATATATGTTAAACCAAATGGTAATTATAGTGAGGAGTATTCAAAATTAAGACAATATAGTTTGATTTACTCAACTAAAAGCACAGAAGATCCTTCTCAAGTAGAGATTATTTTTACAAAGGAACAAAACATATTAGGTTGTATGATACCAGATGAAGAACAGATGCAAAATTCAATAATTAATGGAAAAGAGATAAAACTATTTAAAGGAGAATATATATTAGATGAGGGTAAAATAGTTGGAAATGCTTTTTTTGAAAAAGATGGATACAAATTTTATATAAATGCACATAGAATTGAAGAAGAAGAATTTATTAATGTGGTAAAATCTATTCTTAATAATTAATATTTACGAAAAAATAAAATAAATTGTTGGACAGATAATTAGTTGCTAATTATCTGTCCTTTATGTTATAATCGTCTCGAAAAATTATAATTTATAGAACAGATCAAGTATCTGTTTTTTTATTAAGATATTGACTTTCTAACACTTGTTAGGTATAATATATCTAACAAGTGTTAGGGGGAATATGATGAGTAATACAAAGCAAAAAATATTAGATGTAGCACTTAATTTATTTTCAAAAAATGGTTTTTCTGTGGTGTCTATTAGAGATATTTGTGGACAAATTCAAATTAAAGAAAGTTCAATTTATTATCATTTTAAAAATAAACAAGCGATTTTTGATGAACTTATAAATATATTTGAAAAGAAATCAGAAGATATGATGAAAAAATTAGAAGAATCATTAACTTTGAATATTGATTTTAATAATAATTCTTTTAAAAATATTTGTGATATATATTTTAATCAGTATTTAATGGATGATTTTTGTAATAAAATATTACGATTATTATCTATTGAACAACTAAATAATGATGAAATTCAAAAAAAGTATGAATTTTGGCTATTTGAAAAACCTTTGAATTTTCAAAAAAAGGTATTTTCAAAACTTATTAACCTACAAGTAATAAAAAATAATGATAGCGAATATTTGGCTATCAAATACTATTCACCTATTTTTTATTATACTGAAAGATGGCTTTTATCAGGAACATTGACGGATTATAAAAAAGAAAAATTTTGTTTAAATGCTTATAAACATATTCATAGTTTTTTTAAGGAATTAGATATTTAGGAAAGGATTAATTATAAATGAAAAATGTAATTATATTAGGTGCTAATGAAGGAATTGGTTATTATTTAGCAAAGCAGTTATTAGAAAATGGATATAATGTTGGTATATTTGATATAAATATAGATAATTTGCAAGAATTATCTACTATATATCCTACACAACTTTTAACAGTTAAATGTAATGCAGAGAGTAATGAAGATATTAAATCAGCAGTTAACCAATTTATAAAAAAATTTCAAAAAATAGATATAGCAATTCATAATGCTTGTAAATGTACTTTCGATTCTGTGGAAAATACTGATGAAGAAATATATAAGGAAGTATTTGATATAAATTATTTTGGTGCATTAAGATTAACTAAAAATGTTGTGGAATATATGAAAAAAACAGGAGGTAAAATAATATATACTTCTTCTGGTGTGGGAGTAATGGGGTTTACTAAAATAAGTCCTTATGCTTCAAGCAAAGGAGCAATCGAATCATTAGCAAAATGTATGAATATTGAGTACAAAAAATATGGAATCACTTTTCACATATTCCATCCGCCATTAACAAGAACAAAATCGGCATCACCATTACCAGTACCAAAAGAGTTTATGGCTGATCCTGAAAAAGTAGGAAGAGGGTTAGCAAGACATATAAATAAAAAGTCTTTTATTTTATGTCATAGTTTATCTCAAAAAGTTCAAACAATGGGTTGTTATTTGTTTCCTATAAAAATGGGTAAACTAATGAGTAAAATGACAGAGGCTTATGAACAAGATTTAAAGGATAAACAAGAAGAAGCACAGGTTAAAGTATTAAAAAAAACATATAATATACAAGTTAATTATTCACAAACTTTAAATAAAACAAAAGTAGATGGAATTCAAAGAACAAATGAAATGAATAAAAGAACAGAGAAAGATGAAACGGAAAGATGAATTACAATTTAGTGATTTGTTAGAAAAATAGTAAAAAGGAGTGAAAAAATAGTGACGAATAAAAAATAATCATCTGTATTATTGGAATAGTATTATTAGTTTGTATAATATTAGGAGGTATATATCTGTTTAATAATTATGATTATATTACTAAAATATATAAAACTAATAGCGAAATTGCAAGAGATAGTAATACATTTAACTTAAATAATGTAGAGCAAAAAATTGAAAACAATAATTATAGTGGAACAGCTGAATTTGAAGGAATGAAGACTATTTGGAAATATGAAACAACAGAAGATACTGATAAAATATATCTTAAATTCATTGACAGGTAAATGCAAAGTAGTATTAATTTCTTCAGATAATACTGTAAATATAATTTTTGAAAATGCAGATAATTCACAAAATACTGACTATTCTACAATAACATTACATATAAAAAGTGGTTTAAATAGAATAAAATTAGTAGCTAATAGAAATACAAAAATTGAATTTGATTTCGTTATTGATGATGGAAATTCATTGAATTATAATTTAATATGATAATATAAATAGTATTTTGTAGTTTGGAGGATAGAAAAATGAGAGAAGTTAATCCGATGGATACAGACAGAGCAACAAGTTGGAAATTATATATTGATGCACCTATGCCGATGGTAACAATATTTAAAACACTTGATATTTCAAATTTGATGAAATTGAAATCAAAGGGATATAAATTAAATATGCTTATGTGCTACTGCATTGTTTTGGCAGCTAACAAGATAAAAGAATTTAGGCTTCTTCCGATAGGGAAAAAAATGATGGAATATGATAAGATTGGTGTTAATGTAATTGTAGCTAATAAAAATGGTAGTATCAATACATGTGATATTCCTTTTTCTTCTGATTTAAGTCATTTCAATCAGTCTTACTTAGAATTAACTGAAAAAGTATATCAAACATGCAAAGATTACGAAATTCAGGATCACATGATTGTAGGAACATCTAGTCTTATAAAATATGATATTGATGGTGTCATAAATATGTATAGTGGTATTTTTAATAATCCATTTATTATTTGGGGTAAATATAGACAGGGAAAAACTGTAACCAGGCTTCAGATTTCTTTTCAGTTTCATCATGTTCAAATGGATGGTATGGCGGCTTGTGAATTTCTTGAAGAATTACAGAGATGTATATTTAGTTTGACAGATAGATAGAAATATAAAATACAATTAGTAAAGGAGTTGAAATTATGGCTTATTTTCAATATAAAGGCAAAAATATATTTTATGATGAGTATGGAAAAAGTGAGAATATAGTTGTTTTATTACACGGAAACACGGCCTCATCACTAATGTTTTCAGATATAGTAAATCTTTTTAAAAATGATTTTAAGATTCTCGTGATAGACTTTTTAGGATGTGGAAAATCAGAAAAAGTGGAACAACTTGATACAGATTTATGGTATGATGAAGCACAACAAGTAATAGAACTATTAGAATTAAAGAAATATAAAAATGTTAATATTATTGGAACAAGCGGTGGTGCAATAGTTGCAATAAATGTAGCCCTTGAAAGACCTGATTTAGTTAATAAAGTTATTGCAGATAGTTTCGAGGGAGAAAGATCACTAGATATTGTTACAAATACAATAATTGAAGATAGAGAAAAATCAAAAAAAGATAAAAATGCAAAAATGTTTTATTACCTAATGAATGGCGAGGATTGGGAAAAATCAGTTGATAGCGATACAAGAGCAATATATGAACATTCAAAAACAATAAAGAATTTTTATCATAAAGATTTAAAAGAATTATCAGTACCTATCTTATTTACTGGTAGTAAGGAAGATGAATTTGTTTCAATGATAAGTAATAATTTCTATAATGAACTTTTTAAAAATTTAATTGAGAAAGTACAAAATGGAAGTATGTATATTTTTGAACAAGGAGGACATCCTGCCATGTTATCAAATCTAGAAAGTTTTTCTAAAATATCTAAAGATTTTATTAGTAGTCATTTTTTAAGAAAATAATACAAACTATATTTTGTAAAGACAAATAAAAATCATTGACTCTTATGCAATGCAATAGTGCATTATCATAATTAAGGAGTTGATAAAAATGAAAACAAGTAAAAGAAGTATTAGACTTAACAGAAGTTAGTGTAAGAACACTCCAATATTATGATAAGATAGGTTTATTGAAGCCAACAGAAAAAAATAATTTTTACTTTGTATTCAAGTTTTGTAAGTGTAGTCTCTAATGGTTTCTAATATTTCAGTATTTGGCTTTAATTCTTCGATTACTTCAAATTTGAGCATAAAAAAATGGCCTCCAAGAAAGAGAACAAAAGGCTTTTACACAAAATAACAACTTACGGACTTTTTACGGTTCGCAAGTTGTTTTCAAATGGAGCTTCTGAGCGGAATCGAACCGCTGACCTACAGGTTACGAATCTGTTGCTCTACCAACTGAGCTACAGAAGCATTTAACTTTCTTTATTATACCCTGCTTTTAAATAGATTTCAAGAGATAAAATGAAAAAGAAAAAGAACAAATAACATAAAAAGTTTGGTAAAACATAGAAAAATCCAGCAAAATGTGTTAAAATAAATCTGCTATAACATGATAAAAGAAAATATTGCGTAAGATAAGGGAGGAACCATGGGATTTTTTGAAAAGTTAAAACAAGGATTAAGTAAGACAAAAGAATCTTTTAACGATAAGATAAATGATGTATTTAGTGCGTTTCGTAAAGTGGATAAAGAATTGCTAGAAGAATTAGAAGAAGCCTTAATTATGTCTGATATTGGGATGGATACATCTTTAAAAATTATTGCAAATTTAAGAGAAAGAATTAAAAAACAAAATATACAAGATACACAGCAAGTAAAAGAAGTATTAAGAGAAGAAATGATGGAAATTTTAGATAGCGTAGATGCTTCCTTAAAATTAGATACAAAACCTGCTGTTATCTTAGTGGTAGGAGTAAATGGAGTAGGAAAAACAACATCAATTGGCAAAATTGCATCTAGGCTTCATAAAGATGGTAAAAAAGTAGTAGTAGCTGCTGCTGATACCTTTCGAGCAGCTGCAGTGGAACAATTAGAAATATGGGCAAATCGTTCTGGTTCAAGTATTGTAAAAAGAAATGAAGGAACCGACCCTGCTTCTGTTGTATTTGATGCCATTAAAATTACAAAAGAAACAAATAGTGATGTTCTAATTTGTGATACTGCGGGAAGATTACACAATAAGAAATATCTAATGGACGAGTTATTAAAAATAAAGAAAGTAATTGATAAAGAATTACCAGATGCATCAAAAGAAGTATTACTTGTATTAGATGCATCAACAGGACAAAATGCAATTAATCAAGTAAAAGCATTTAAAGAAACAGTAGATATTACAGGACTAGTTCTTACCAAACTAGATGGTACAGCAAAAGGTGGAGTCGTACTAGGTATCGTAGATGAAAATAAAATACCAGTAAAATTTATTGGTGTAGGCGAACAAATTGATGATATGGAAATATTTAATAGTAGCGACTTTGTAAAAGCAATTATATAACTCAAAAAGAAAGGATGAAAAGATAGATGGAGTTACAAAACAATCAAAAAGAAACTTCACAAACTACACCAAAGAAAAAGAAATTTACCAAAAGAGTCATTATCGTTTTAGTCTTTTTACTATTATTAATCTTATTTAACTTTCTATCATTAAGAGGAAGTTATTTGGAAATAAAAGAAATAGGAGAAAATTATCTAGGAGTATTTTGGCAAAATTTAAGATATGAATATATCACAATGGCTGTCCTTTTTGTTGTCCTATTTTTTGCAATATACTTTACCAATAGAGGTATTAAAAAAGGTTTAAAAATGTTTTTTGATGATGAAAAAAGGGAAGAACCAAAACTCCCTAATAAATCAATTGCCTTTATATTAGCAGCTCTTATTAGTATATTAACTGCAAAACTAGTAGCCAATCAAATCATGCTATTTATCAATACAGCGCAATTTGGAATACCAGATCCAATCTTCTCACAAGATATTGGATATTTTATCTTCCAAAAACCATTTATTGAGCTAGTAATTGTTTCATTAATTGGACTAGTATTAGGATTAGCAATTTATACTGCTTTATACTATATTATTGCCTTTAATGTATTTTTTGATGGAGTAAATAGAGAAACATTAAAAAAGAGCCAATTTATTAAACAAATTACAAGACTTATTAAAATCGTCATTATCCTATTTGCTGGATTTGTACTAGTAAAAATTCAAGATATTGTATATGAAAGATTTATTACTTTAAAAAATACACAAATATCCTATTACTTAAATGGTGCAGGACTAGCAGATACAACCATCAAATTATGGGGCTATGTAATTTTAAGTGTTATCATGGTTATTTCGGTATTTTTAGCAATTCGCTTCTTTAATAAAGGGCAAACTAAAAAAGTAATCATTTCAATTTTAACAGTTCCAGGTTATTTGGTAGGATTGTTAGTTGTATTAATGATTTTCAATTTAATGTTTATCAAACCAAATGAATTAGATAAACAAAAAGAATATATAAAATATAACATTGATAGTACCAAAAATGCATATAACATAAATGCAGAGGAAATCAGTATTCAAGATAATGGAACCATTACATCAAAAGAAATTGAAGAATATGCAGATGTATTAAATAATATTCCAATTGTAAATGAAGAAGTAACCTTAAAAGAGCTAAACAACTCACAAACAAGTAAGGGATACTATACTTATACTAGCACGCAAATAGGAAAATATGAAATTGATGGACAAGATAAAATTGTTTATGTAACACCAAGAGAAATCTTAACTAATGAAAGAGGAAGAACATATAACAATAAGACTTATGAATATACACATGGGTATGGAGCAATTCTTTCTTCTGCTGTTACAACAAATGATGCTGGAAATTTAAGTTATATTCAAAAATCTCTTTCCGAAGAAGATAGTAAAATAGAAATTACACAACCAAGAATTTATTTTGGAACACAGACTAACAATACAGTAGTAACGAATACAACAAACAAAAAAGAATTTGATTATCCAATTTTAAATTCTAAAAATGCAGAAAATGCAGAAAATACTTATGATGGTACTGCTGGATTAAACTTAAATTTCTTTGACAGATTTGTTTTAGGATTAAAAGTAGGAGACATAAACCTAGCTTTTTCAGGAAATGTAAATAGTCAAAGTAAAATTCTAACCAATCGAAACATTATAGAAAGAGCAAAAAAAGTCATGCCATATCTAATGTACGATGAAAATCCATACTTAGTTATTACAGAGGAAGGTAAGTTAGTATGGGTACTAGATGCCTATACAGTATCAAACCAATATCCATACTCACAAAGAACAATCATCACACATAATGGATCAAAACAAGAAATCAACTATATTCGAAATTCAGTAAAAGTACTAATTGATGCATATGACGGTACAGTAGACTTCTATATTACTGATAGAAATGACCCAATTATTATGGCATACCAAAAAGCATATCAAGGATTATTTAAAGATAAAGAAGAAACAATTCCACAAGATATTGCAAAGCATTTTGTATACCCTGAATTTCTATATGAAATACAAGCAGATATTTTAGCAAGATATCACAATGTACAACCAGATGTCCTATATCGTGAAGATGACGTATGGACAATTGGAACTCACAATAGCACAAAAGTTGCAACAAAAACAGGAACACCAATTGAACCATACTATACCATGATTAAACTAGAAAATCAGCAAGATACTACATTAGGATTAATCCTTCCATATACACCACTAGGAAAACAAAATTTAATTTCCTATTTAGTAGGAACATATGAAGAAGGAAGCTCGGTTGCCAAATTACAGTTATATAAATATAATGCAGATACTAACATTTTAGGACCAATGCAGCTAGATACACAATTAGATCAGGATGACCAAATTGCACAAGAAATTGCAAGCCTAAATGTAAGTGGAACTAAAATGGTAAGAAATATTATGATGGTACCATTAGGAAATACAATTCTTTATGTAGAGCCGATTTATCAAATTTACTTAAATGAATCTGATGTACCGGTATTAAAGAAGATTGTAGTAGCATCTGGAAATAAAGTAGCAATTGGAAATAACTTACGAGAAGCTCTAACGAATTTATTATCTCAATATGCAGGATCCATTGAAATTGAAAATACGGATGATATTGAAGGATTAATTGAAGCAATCATTAAGGCAAATAATAATCTAACAGCTTCTAATACTAATAATGATTGGGAATTAATTGGTAAGGATATGAAAAAGCTACAAGAATTAATTAATAAATTAGAGCAATTAAAAAAAGAAGAGGAAGAAGCTAATCAAATTAACACCAATGTAACAGGTAATCAAATTAATTCAAATGAAATTAATCAAAACAGTTATATAACCAATGCTTTAGAGTAAAATCTAAGAAAAATGAATAGAAAAGAAAAAAAATACCACCATATAAATAGGTGGTATTTTTATGTGGATTCGAAAAAGGCTAGTAGAAAAATTATATCAAAATATAGACAACTTAAACTATTTAATGACTAAGAATAATATAATAGACTTTGCAGAACTATTAGGAAATCGAAAAGAAATGTTTCTAAGAAATTTTTTTAGTGGCATTTTTAAAGGCATGGGAATCGGAATTGGTTTTACCATTATAACAGCCATCATTATCTTTATTTTGCAAAAAATTATAGCTTTAAATATTCCTATTATTCGGACAGTTTGTTGCAGATGTTATAGATGTGGTTCAGCAAAGTAGATAAAATAAACAAAAAGTGAAAAATAAAAATAGTTAAAACAAGAAGAAAAAATAAAAAAGTAAAGAGACAAATTTCCAAAACCTATTTCTTTTTTTTAGAATTTTGTATATAATGTTAAAGAAATTAAAAAAGAAAAATTAGGAGGAAAACACTGATATGAATTTACCAAACAAACTAACTATTTTTAGAATTATACTAGTACCAATTATGGTAATTATCCCATTTTTTAATATACAAGGAGAAGTATTGGGAATTCCAATTACATATTTAATTGTAGATTTAATTTTTATCATAGCATCCATTACAGACAAACTAGATGGATATATAGCACGCTCAACAAATCAAGTAACTACCTTTGGAAAATTTGCTGATCCATTAGCAGATAAAATTTTAGTGCTAGCCGCCATGATTATGTTAGTAGAAATAACAAGACTACCTGCTTGGATTCCTATCATTGTAGTAGCAAGAGAATTTATTGTTTCTGGATATCGTTTAGTAGCAGTGGAGAAAGGCGGAAAAGTAATAGCAGCATCTATATGGGGAAAGTTAAAAACAGTGACACAAATGATTGCTATCATATTAGCATTTTTAGATAACAATGCATTTGGAGCATTTTTCAGTGGAAACTTAACTGGATTTGCATTAGGACTAAATATAGTAACAACTATTTTAATGTTGGTATCTGTAATTGCAACTATTTTCTCCGGATGGGACTATTTAAAAAATGGAAAAGAATTATTAAAAGATTAAAGAGAAAATAAGAAAAGAACATTAAATTAAGAAAAATGAGACTTTGGAGGAAGAAATGGAACAAACAGAAGCAAAAAAGAAAATAGAGGAATTAAGAAAAAAACTGGAGCACTATGCTACGTTATATTATGATCAAGACAATCCAGCGATTTCTGATTATGAATATGATATGATGATGAACGAGTTAAAAGAACTAGAAAAACAATTCCCTGAGCTTGTAACAAAAGACTCATTAACACAAAAAGTAGGAGGACATGTAAAAGAGGGATTTGAAAAAGTAGAACATGAAGTTCCTCTTCAAAGTTTGCAAGATATTTTTTCTTTTGAAGAATTAGAAGAATTTGAGCAAAGAGTTAATAAAACTGCAAAAGAATATCAAATAAAGCCATTAAAATATGTTGTAGAAACAAAGATAGATGGATTATCTGTTTCATTAGAATATATTGATGGCGTTTTTGTAAGAGGAGCAACGCGAGGCAATGGTTTAGTAGGTGAAGATGTAACACAAAATTTAAAAACCATCAAACATATTCCACAAAGATTAAAAGAACCGGTTACGATTACTGTACGTGGAGAAGTTTTTATTGGCAAAAAAGAATTTGACCAAATGAATGAACAAAGGGAAATAATGGGAGAATCCCTATTTGCTAATGCTAGAAACGCTGCAGCTGGATCACTTCGTCAGCTAGATAGTAAAATTACAGCAAAAAGACCTCTTGATATTTATATCTTTAATGTTCAAAAAATAGAGGGAAAACAATTTCAATCTCATTATGAAGAACTAGTTTATCTAGAAAAAATTGGATTTAATGTAAATCCAGTGAAAATACTATGTAATAATATAAAAGAAGCAATTAGTGCCATTGAAAAAATCGGAGAAGACAGGGAAAAGTTAACATTTGGAATTGATGGAGCTGTTATAAAAGTAGACAACCTATTCTTAAGAGAAAAATTAGGAACAACCTCCAAAGTACCAAGATGGGCAATCGCATACAAATATCCACCAGAGAAAAAAGAGACGATCTTAAAAGATATTATCTGCCAAGTAGGAAGAACTGGAGCAATCACTCCAATGGCTATTCTAGAACCTGTAAAAGTAGCTGGCTCTACAATCTCTAAAACAACACTTCACAATGAAGACTTTATCAAAGAAAAAGACCTTAAAATTGGAGATCATGTCATTATTCAAAAAGCTGGAGATGTTATTCCAGAAGTAGTAGAAGTATTAAAGGACAAAAGAACAGGAGAAGAAGTAGAATTCCATATGCCAGATCGATGTCCTGTTTGTGGAGCAGAAGCAGTTCGAGAAATGGGTGAAGCAGTACTTCGCTGTAATGGAATTGAATGCCCAGCAAAATCTTTAAGAAATATTGTCCACTTTGCCTCAAGAGAAGCGATGGATATTAGTGGACTTGGCTATGCAATTATAGAGCAATTAATTGAAGAAAGATTAATTGAAAATATAGCAGATATTTACACTTTAAAACTAGAAGACGTTTTATCATTAAGAAAAAATGGAAAGAAATTTGCACAAAATTTAATTGATGCTATTGAAGAAAGCAAAAAGCAAGATTTATATAGACTGATTACTGCTTTAGGAATTAGACATGTAGGAGTAAAAGCAGCAAAGGTATTAGCGAAAAGATATAAGACAATGGATGCATTAATGACAGCTAAAATAGAAAGTTTAAACATGATAGAAGATGTAGGAGAAATTACAGCAGACAGCATCTATGATTTCTTTAGACAAGATCAAACAATCGACTTAATTAACCGACTAAAACAAGCAGGAGTCAATATGACAGCTATTGAAGAAGAAAATGTAGATAATCGATTTGAAGGTCAGACTTTTGTTTTAACAGGAGCGTTAGACAAATATTCTAGAAATGAAGCAAGTAGCATTATTGAAAAATATGGAGGAAAAACTTCGTCTACTGTATCAAAAAAGACAAATTATGTTTTAGCAGGAGAAGATGCAGGAAGCAAATTAACAAAAGCACAAGCTCTAGGAGTTACAATAATATCTGAAAAAGAATTTGAAGAAATGATAAAATAAGGAGAATATATGGACGGGAAATATACAATTGATCAATTTCTAGAGGAGCTTGATAATGGCTTTGAGTTTCACTTTACTTATGTAAAAAATCGTTATTTGTTATTCAAGACTACAGAAAATTGTTATACTCAAAAATTATTATCAGTTCATGATAAAAATCCACAACCAAGGATGGCAATGATTACTTTAACAAGAGTAAAAGAAATGTTTCCATTTATGGAAAATATAGAATATGTGGTAAAACAACAATAGAAAAGAAACAAAATAGTCATAAAAAATAGAGAAAATAGTGGGCGTGTCTTAAAACACGCTTTTTCTCATACCTAAAAAAGTAAAACAATTTTGTGAATTTTCTGTGCATTTTATTGCTTCGGCTAATTTAAGTGTTATATAATACAAGTGTGAAAGAATAGACTATTATCTGGAGGAAAAAAGTATGTCATATATTACCTTTGAGGATGTAATAAAAGAATATAAAATGGGAGAAATAACTATTACAGCTCTAAATAAAACAAACTTTTCCATTGAAAAAGGAGAGTTAGTTGTTATTGTTGGACCAAGTGGTGCTGGTAAAACAACAGCCTTAAATATTTTAGGAGGCATGGATTTTGCAACATCAGGAACTGTAACAGTAGCTGGAAAAGAAATTACAAATTTAAATGCAAAAGAATTAACCCAATATCGTAGAGAAGATATTGGATTTGTATTTCAATTCTATAACTTAGTACAAAATTTAACAGCTTTAGAAAATGTAGAATTAGCAACAGAAATTTGCAAACACCCACTTTCTCCTAAGAATATTTTAGAAAAAGTAGGATTAGCTGATCGCATGAAAAACTTCCCATCTCAATTATCTGGTGGAGAACAACAAAGAGTGGCAATTGCAAGAGCAATTGCTAAAAATCCTAAATTACTATTATGTGATGAACCAACAGGAGCTTTAGACTATAACACTGGGAAACAAATTTTAAAACTATTACAAGACACTTGTAGAAAAGAGAAAATGACAGTTATTATCATTACCCATAATTCTAGTTTAGCACCAATGGCAGATAAGGTAATTCATTTTCGTAATGGTTGTGCTGAAAATATTATCATTAATGAAAATCCAACACCAATAGAAAGGATAGAATGGTAAAATGAGCAAAACCCTTTTAAAAGAGAATATAAAAGAAATAAAAAACTCCTTTAAGCGTTTTCTTTCGATTCTTCTAATTGTTCTTCTTGGTGTAGGTTTTTTCGCAGGTATTAAAGCGACAAGCCCTGATATGGAAGATACAGTAGATCAATATTTTAATGCTACTAATGTGATGGATATTGAGCTGATTTCCACATTGGGATTAACTCGGAAAAGATATTGAAGAATTAAAGAGTATACCAGGAGTAAAGCAGGTAGAAGGAAGTTATAGTGCAGATTCTATTGTAGCGGTTGAAGAAGAGGATGTTGTTTTTAAACTTTATACACTTCCTCAAGAAATTAATCAAGTAGAATTAGTAGAGGGTAGGTTTCCGGAAAAAGAGGATGAATGCGTAGTAGAAGAAGCCTTTTTAAAGTATGCTGGACATAATTTGGGAGATGTTATTACAATTCTTCCAGAAAAGATTACAGATGATGAAGGAAATGAAAAAGAATTACTAAAAAATAATCAAGTAAAAATTGTAGGAACCGTTCGTTCCCCTTTATATATTTCTAGAGATAGAGGTACTAGTAAGCTAGGAGCTGGAAAAGTTAATTACTATTTGTATTTACCAAAAGAGTCAATTAATTCTGATATTTATACTAGCATTTATCTAACAGTAGAGGGAGCAAAAGAGTTATCTTCTTTTGATAAAAAATATGAAGATGTTGTAAAAGAAGTAAAAGATAAAATAGAGGAAATCTCAGATAAAAGAAGAGAAGAAAGATATAACGAGATTTTAGAGCCAGCACAAACTAAAATAACAGATGCAGAAAAAACATTGGAAGAAGAAAAGAAAAAAGCAGAGGAGAAAATAGCAGATGCACAAAGACAGATAGATGAAGCAAAAAAAGAATTAGAAAATGCAAAAGTGGAAATTAAAAATGGAGAAGCAAAAGCAGATAAAGAATTTGCACAAGCTGATAAAAAGATAAAAGAAGCAGAAGACACTTTAGCAAGTAAGAAAAAAGAATTTGAAGCAGGAAAAGCAGAAGCTGAAAAACAACTAGAAGAAGCGATGGGATATTTAACAGATTTACAAACAAAATTAGCAACTGCAAATCAAGGACTAGATACCATAAATCAAGCTATTATACAAGCACAAAAAGGAAAAAAAGATTTAGAAACAGCACTTTTACAGCTAAAAACAGCTTTAGAAAATGCTACAACTGAACAAGAAAAACAAGTATTACAAGAACAAATTAATCAAACAAAAGCTTCTATAACAAAAGTGGAAACAACTTTAGCTGGATTAAATCAGAAAAAAGAAGAAACAGTAGCTGGGATTACTACTTTAAAAGAAAATATTACAAAAATACAAGAACAGATACAAACAGGAAAAGCAGAAATAAGTAAAAATGAACAGTTAATCAAACAAGCAGAAACAGAACTTATAACTCAAAAAAATACTTTAGCACAAACTAAAAAAACAACCTATGCTAAACTAGAAAGCAGTAAAAGACAAGTAGCAAATGGAGAAACAGAACTTGCAGAAAACGAGAAAAAGCTAGAAGATGCAAGAAATGAAGCAGATGAAAAAATAAAGGAAGCAGAAGAGAAATTACAACAAGCAAAAGATGACTTAAAAGAAATCAAAAAGCCAGATTGGTACATATTAGATCGAGAATCAAACCCTGGATATGTTAGTTATAAACAAGATACTCAAAGAATTGCCAATATCGGAAAAGTATTTCCAATCGTGTTTTTTGTAGTAGCAGCATTAATTAGTTTAACATCTATGACAAGAATGGTAGAAGAACAAAGAGTGCAAATTGGAGGACTAAAAGCATTAGGATATAACAAGATTCAAATCGCAGGAAAATATATAAACTACGCATTTTTAGCTACTGTTCTAGGAAGTATAATAGGAATGACAATTGGATTTTACTTCTTACCAGCAATTATTATTGACATGTATGGCATGATGTATACAATTCCAGAGACAATAATAAGTTTTAATTGGTATTATGGTATCCTAGGATTAGGAATTGCAACAGCTTGTACTTGTGGAGCAACCATATATGCTTGTATTAATGAATTAAAAGAAACACCAGCATCTTTAATGAGACCCAAATCACCGAAAATGGGGAAAAGAGTATTTTTAGAAAAAATTCCGTTTATTTGGTCAAGATTAAAGTTCTCACAAAAGGTAACTGTTCGAAATCTATTTCGATACAAAAAAAGATTTTTAATGACAATCATTGGAATTTGTGGGTGTACCTCTTTAATTGTAGCAGGATTTGGATTAAGAGATTCAATCAGCTATATGATACCATCACAGTATGGAGAAATCTTCAAATATAATGTTCAAATTAATTTAAAAGATGATTTGACAAGAGACGAAATAAATCAAAAAGTAGAAGAATTATCAAAAAGAGAAGAAATAACGCGACTTTTAAAAACAAATATGCAATCTATTGAAGTAAATGAAAGTACACAAAGTGTTCAATTAATTATTCCTGAAAATGTGGAAGAATTAGATAACTTTATTTCCTTAAAGTCAAGAACCAAAGAAGAAAGATATACCTTAGATGATAATCATATTATTATAACAGAGAGATTAGCAAACTTACTAAATATAAAAGTAGGAGATACTATTCGCATTAAAAATACAGATGAGGTTGTAAAAGAAGTAACGGTAGGAAACATTACTGAAAACTATTTACTACACTATATCTATATGTCACCAAAGCTATATCAAGATACATTTGATGAAATACCAAAATACAATGTTTTACTTGGTATTAGTAACAACTTAGATGAAAAATCGGAAGAAGCAATGGCAAAAGATATCTTAGAGCAAGATGAAATTTCATCAGTAACCCTTACTTCAACAGCTGAAAACCTATTTGATGATGTTATGAATAACTTAGATTTTGTTGTTTGGGTATTAATTATATCAGCAGGGCTTCTAGCTTTTGTAGTACTATATAATTTATCAAATGTTAATATTAGTGAAAGAATTCGTGAACTTGCAACAATTAAAGTATTAGGATTTTATGATAAAGAAGTATACAATTATATTACAAGAGAAACCGTACTTTTAACCATTATAGGAATTGCATTAGGACTATTTGCAGGCTATTTCTTAAATCTATTTATTATTCAAACCTGTGAATTAGATATGGTTATGTTTGATAAAGTAGTAAAACCAACTAGCTATTTATATGCAATTGCAATTACCGTTATCTTTACACTGATTGTTAATTTTGCAACCTATTTTACACTAAAGAAAATTGATATGATTGAATCATTAAAAAGTGTAGAATAAAATTTAAAAATACAGATGACATAAAACAAAAAGGAGATAAATTTTATAATCTCCTTTTCATCTGTTTAGATGTATGTTTTTAAAATTAAACTAGTGTTTTATTTAGTAGTTTCCAAAGTTTATTCATTAAGATTTAAGAATTATTTTCATAAAAAACTATTTACTTTTAAAAGATTTATTGTATAATGTAAAAAACGACAGAAGAGAGGTAGAAAAATTTGAGTAAAAAGAAAAGAGTAACAAAAGGAGCAATGTTTTTTAGAACATTTATTGTTATCCTAGCAATCTTAGCAATTATTCTAGGTGTTGTATGTGGAATTGGATATTGGTATATTCAAGATAAATTAGGCAAAATTGATTATGACAATTTAGCAGCTGATGAAATAGAAGTAAATAGTGGAATTGGAGAAAAGCTATCTGGCTATCGAAATATTGCAATATTTGGTGTTGATGACAGATCAGATTCTTATAGTGGTAGAAGTGATTGCATCATCATTGTAAGTATTAACCAAGAAACAAAAGATGTCAAATTACTTTCGGTATATCGTGACACTTATCTAGAATTAACAGGTAGAAGTCTAGATAAAGTAACACATGCTTATGCATATGGAGGAGCCAAACTTGCTCTTAGTACATTAAATACAAATTTAGATTTAAATATTACGGAATATGTAACAATTAATTTTGATACAGTAAAAACAGTTGTAGATGCAGTTGGAGGAGTATCTATTAACTTAACTAGTGCAGAAGCTGGTTCAGATGACATGAAAGCGGTAGGAATTACAACAGCAGGTACCCATAGATTAAATGGACAACAAGCATTAGCATATGCAAGAATTCGAAAGATTGATACAGACTATAAGCGAACAGAAAGAATGAGAAATGTATTAATGGCTGTATTTAATAAAGTAAAAACTCTAAGTGTTGGACAATTAAACTCTTTAGCAGATACCATCTTACCACATGTTCGTACTAATATTAGTAGTGGTGAAATATTGGGATTACTTCCAGAGGTAGCATCATTTAAAATTGGAGATAGCATTGGATGGCCATATGAAGTAAAAGGATATACGGGAGCTGCTTGGTATGCAGCACCGGTGACATTAGAAGAAAATGTTTCTAGACTACATAAAGAGTTATTTAATGAAGAAGACTATGAACCATCAGAAAATGTAAAACAAATTAGTAATTCCATTATTAATAAAACAGGATATAAAAACTAACAAATAAGGGTAAAAAAGGTAAGAAGATAGGTTAAAAACTATCTTCTTTTTTTAGAAAATTTTAAAGAAAACCTTAGTAACAAAAAGCGAAAAATAGAGACAAATTATATCAAAAAATATAGTTAAAAACGTTGCATTTTATAGTATAGTGTTATATAATCAACCAAGAATTACAAATGTATAAGGGGAAAGCAAAATGAATTTACCAAAATCCTTTAATCGATATAGCAAATTATTATTATTTTTGATAGATATATGTATCATTGCTGCAAGTTACTATGTAGCACAAATATTTGTATTAGAAGACGTTTTTCACATGACAGCAGCACACATAAAAACAATTAATTATACCATTTTAATAGCAATTGTTATATACCAAATATTTTTTAATCTATTTAGTATTTATCGAAACATTACTAGGTATGAAAGTGGAAAAGATTATTTTTCATACATCTTAGCTTGTCTTGTATCTTGTAATGTTATTTCCATGCTAAATTTTATCTTTAACTTACATTTAGCATCAGCTAAAGAAAATTTATTAGCTGCCATTTTAGCTGGAGTAGTACTTATTTCTTATCGTGTTATGATACGTTTTCTTATGACAAATCAAATCTTAATTCCCAATGGAGAAATTATTCAAAAAAGAAAGAATTTGCTAATTATAGGAGGGGGAAATGCAAGTAAAGATATCATTAAAACAATTAAAGAGAGTATGAGAGATGCTTACAATATTGTTGGAATCATTGACGATGATAAAAACAAATTGAAATGTTCTATTTCAGGAGTAAAAATTGTAGGAACTAGAAATGACATTGTTAAAATCTGCAAAGAAGCAAAAGTGGATTTGATTTTCTTCTCTATTTCCAAAATTGACAATAAAAACAAAAAAGAGATATTAAATATTTGTCAAAATACAGGAGCAAAACTTAGAATTTTACCAAGTACAGAAGACTTAATTAATAATAAGAGCATCATGGAAAATCTAAGAGATGTGGAAATCGAAGACATTCTAGGAAGAGAGCCAATCACATTAGACAATCAAAATATATCAGAATTAATTAAAGACCATGTCATTATGGTAACAGGTGGTGGAGGCTCTATTGGTTCAGAGCTTTGTAGACAAATTATTAAATATAACCCAAAAGAATTAGTAATGGTAGATATTTACGAAAACAGTTTATATGACATTGAGATGGAATTAAAAAGAAACTATCCTAAAGCTAAAATTACTGCTATTATTGCAAGTGTAAGAGACAAAAAAAGATTAGAGAAAATATTTGAAGAATATAGACCATATTTAGTATTCCACGCAGCAGCTCATAAACATGTACCATTAATGGAAGCAAGTCCATTAGAAGCTATTAAAAATAACATCTTTGGAACATATAATGTAGTAAATGCCTGTGATAAATACAAAGTAAGACGATTTGTACTTATTTCAACAGACAAAGCAGTTAACCCAACCAATATTATGGGAGCAACTAAGAGAATGTGCGAAATGATTGTACAGGCAAAAAATAAGGTTAGTGATACAGAATTTGCCGCTGTTCGATTTGGAAATGTATTGGGAAGCAATGGTTCAGTGGTTCCTTTATTTAAAAAACAAATTGCATCTGGGGGCCCAGTTACAGTAACTCATCGTGATATTACTAGATTTTTTATGACAATACCAGAAGCAGTTCAACTAGTTTTGCAAGCTATGACTTATGCAAAAGGTGGAGAGATTTTTGTATTGGATATGGGAGAACCAGTTAAAATATATGACCTAGCAGAAAGCTTAATCAAACTATCTGGTTTAGAACCTAATGTAGATATCCCAATTCAAATTACTGGATTAAGACCTGGAGAAAAACTATATGAAGAATTACTAATGTCAGAAGAAGGATTAGAAAAAACGGCACATAATAAAATATTTGTCGCAGAACCTTTAGATATTACCATGAATCAAATAGAAGAAAAATTAAGTATTCTTTCTACAATAATTCAAAACGAGGAAACTCCAATAGAAGAAATTAAGCATACAGTAAAACAAGTTGTTCCAACTTATCAAGAGGAGGCAAAACAAGAAAAAGATAAATATGAAAAAAATGACAATTTTTAGAATCATTTTATTAGTTTTAATGATAGGCATATTTGGATTAATCTTTTACTTTTCACATCAACCTGCGACTCAATCAAAAGGAACAAGTGGAAAAGTAATTAGAGGGTTAATTGATCACTTTCCATATACTAAAGATTTAACAGAGAATCAAAAGGATAGATTGGAAGAAAGACTACAACCAATTGTAAGAAAGCTAGCACATCTATCAATCTATACATTAGCAGGAATCATAATTATGAGCTTTATTAGTACTTATCAAATAATCCTACTAAAGAAACTCTTAATTAGTATCTTAATTGGAGCAACATATGCAGTATCAGATGAGATTCATCAATACTTTATTCCTGGTAGAAGTGCAGAATTTCGAGATGTCTTAATTGACACAGGAGGAATTATCATTGGAATTATCATTGTACTAATCATAATTTCAGTATATAAAGCATTAGCAGAAGGAATTAAAAAGAAGAAACAAACAGAGTAAATAAATCAAGAAATGTGAGGGAATTTTATGAAAGAAAAAAATTTTTATTTAGGAGTAAAAAGAGTAGTTGATTTTGTATTATCATTAATTGGATTAATTATACTATCACCAGTATTTTTAATTATCATTATTGCTATTAAAATTGATTCAAAAGGACCAATTTTATTCAAACAAAAAAGGGTAGGGAAAAATAAAAAGTATTTCAATATTTTAAAATTCAGAACGATGAAAATTGACACACCAAAAGACACACCAACACATCTACTAAAAAATGCAGATTCCTATATCACAAAAGTAGGAAAATTCTTGAGAAAAACAAGTTTAGATGAATTACCTCAAATTATCAATATTTTAAAAGGAGAAATGAGTATTGTAGGACCAAGACCTGCACTTTGGAACCAAGATGATTTAATTGCAGAAAGAGATAAATATCATGCAAATGATGTGGTTCCAGGACTTACTGGATGGGCACAGGTAAATGGACGTGATGAACTTGCTATTCCAGTAAAAGCAAAATTTGATGGTGAATATGTAGAAAAAATGTCGCTGGGATTTGACATTAAAATCTTCTTTAAAACAATCATTAACGTATTTAAACATGATGGAGTAGTGGAAGGAACACAAGGAGAAAACAAAGAAAAAATAGAAAGCGAACAAGAAAAGAAATAAAGGAGATAAAACAAAATGAAAAAAATCCTAATAACAGGAAAAGATAGTTATATTGGTACTCATCTAAAAAAATGGTTAGAATCACAAGATAGCAAATATTATGAAGTAACAGAGGTAGAAACCCAAAATGATGAGTGGAAAAAAATAGACTTAAGTCCATATGATACCATTTTACATGTGGCAGGAATTGCTCATGTCTCAGCTGATCCAAATTTAGAAGATTTATACTATAAAGTAAATCGTGATTTAGCAATTGAAGTAGCTAAAAAGGCTAAAGAATTAGGTGTAAAACAATTTATTTTTATGAGCAGTATGATTATTTATGGAAAAGACGCCAAAATCGGAGAAGAAAAAGTTATTAATGAAAATACAGAACCACAAGCAAGTGATTTCTATGGACAAAGTAAACTAGATGCCGATTTAGCAATTCAAAGATTGGCAGATGAGAATTTTAAAACAGTTATTATACGAACACCAATGGTATATGGACCAAATTGTAAAGGAAATTTTCCAAAATTAAAAAAATTAGCTCAAATCAGTCCAATCTTTCCAGATATTGAAAACCAAAGAAGTATGATTTATATTGATAATCTTTGTGAATTTTTTAAACAAACAATTGACCAAGAACTTTCAGGAGTATACTATCCTCAAAATAAAGAATATATTTCAACAAAAGAAATTATTAGAATACTAGCAGAACAACAAGGAAAAAAGATGCATTTTGTTAAAATATTTAATCCAATTATCAAATTTTTATCAAAATATATTAACTTTATTAATAAAGTATTTGGAAATAAGATCTATGATAAAAAGCTTTCAGGTGATTTTAGCTATATTGTAGTAGAAAATGAGGATTCAATAAGGAGAAGTTAATACAAGAAAATGAATTTATTAGTAATATCACAATATTATAATCCAGAACAGTTTCGAATTAATGATATTTGTAAAGAATGGGTAAATCGAGGGCATCATGTTACTGTTGTAACTGGAATACCCAATTACCCTGAAGGAAAATATTATCAAAACTATGGAATCTTTAAAAAAAGAAAAGAAACAATAGATGGAGTAGAAATTATTCGATTACCAATTATTCCAAGAGGGAAAAATTCCATTATGCTAATGCTAAACTATATTTCTTTTGTTATATCTGGATTTTTCTTCTCAAAATTTACCAAAAGAGATTTTGATCAAGTATTTATATATGAAGTTTCACCAATGACACAAGCACTACCAGGAGTATGGTATGCAAAAAGAAAGAAAATAAAATGTAGTATTTATGTAATGGATTTATGGCCAGAAAGTATTGAACTTGCAACTGGAATACATAATCAAAAAGTTCTACATTTAGTAGGAAAAATGGTGGATTACATATACAAGAAGTGTGATAATATCATTACATCATCAAAAAGCTTTATAAAAGAAATTGAAAAAAGAGGACATAGTAAAGAGAAAATTAGCTTTTGGCCACAATATGCAGAAGAATTTTATAAGCCAGTGCTACAAGAAAATTGTCAGGACATACAAATTAAGCAAGACGATTTCTTTCACATTATTTTTGCAGGCAATATAGGACAAGCACAGGGATTAGATGTTTTAATCGATACTGCTAAAATATTGAAAGAAAAAAATTTAAAAGTAAAAATCTTCCTTGTAGGAAATGGAAGAGCAAAAGAAAATCTAATGAAACAAGTAGAGAAAAATGACTTAGAAAAATATGTTCATTTTATCGATAAGAAGCCAGCAACAGAAATTCCTAAATATTATGCAATGTGTGACATGGCTTTTATATCCTTAAAAAAAGATAGAATATCAGAACAAATTCTGCCAGCGAAGTTACAATCTTATTTTGCCTGTGGAATTCCTGTATTGGGATGCATTGATGGTGAAGTAAAAGATGTGATTGAAGATTCAAAAGCTGGATTTTGTGTAGAATCAGGAAATAGCGAAAAATTAGCAGAAATGATTGAAAAAGCAGTTAGGTTAAATGAGAAAGAAAGAAATCAATTATCTCAAAATGCCCTAAACTATTTCAAAAAAAACTATGAAAAAGAAATGTTATTAAATAAAATAGAAACAATAATATTTAACTAACATATTAAATAAAGAAGAAAAGAAAGGTGATAAAAATGTTTGAAGGAAAGACATTAATGATTACAGGAGGTACCGGATCATTTGGACATGCTGTTTTAAATCGATTCTTAAATACTGACATAGGAGAAATTAGAATTTTCTCACGTGATGAGAAAAAACAAGATGATATGAGAAAAGAATATCATAATGATAAAATTAAATTCTATATTGGAGATGTAAGAGATTTAGCAAGTGTTAAAAATGCAATGCATGGGGTAGATTATATTTTTCATGCTGCAGCATTAAAACAAGTTCCAAGCTGTGAATTTTTTCCATTAGAGGCGGTAAAAACCAATGTACTTGGTACAGATAACGTACTTCAAGCAGCAATTGATGAAGGTGTTAAAAAAGTAATTTGTTTATCAACGGATAAAGCAGCTTACCCAGTCAATGCAATGGGAACATCAAAAGCTATGATGGAAAAAGTAATTGTAGCTAAATCTAGAACTGTTGATCCCAAAAGAACAACAATCTGTGCAACAAGATATGGAAATGTTATGTGTTCAAGAGGTTCCGTAATCCCACTATTTATTGAACAAATTAAAGCAGGAAAGCCACTTACCATTACAGAACCTAAAATGACTCGTTTTATTATGAGTTTAGAGGAGGCTGTAGAGCTCGTTATTTTTGCTTTCCAAAATGCAGAAGCAGGAGATATTATGGTTCAAAAAGCACCAGCTTGTACAATTGAAGTATTAGCACAAGCAGTAAAAGAATTATTTGGTGCTGAAAAAGAAGAAACCAAGATTATTGGAATCCGTCATGGAGAGAAGATGTATGAAACACTTCTTACAAACGAAGAGTGTGTTCATGCTATTGATATGGGAAATTTCTACCGTGTACCATGTGATAAAAGAGATTTAAACTACGATAAATATTTTATAGATGGAAATGAAGAAAGGACAAAATTATCTGAGTTTAATTCTAACAACACTGAACTTTTAAATGTAGAACAAGTAAAGGAAAAATTATTAAAGTTAGACTATATCAAAGAGGAGTTAGCTAATTGGAAAAAATAGATCTAAGAAAAATGCTAACTTAAATAAAGCATTATATATTGCAAAAGTATTTGCTATTATATCAATTATTTTAGCTCATACTTCCTATTTTACAATTGGAAATGAATATATGAAGTCTTTTTTATCAATTTATAAAGGGATTGGCATTTATATCTTCTTTATTCTTTCCGGATACTTTTTTAATACAAAGAAGTATAAAAATATAGGAAAGGTATTAAAAGATAAGCTTGTCAAGATAGGAATCCCATGGTTAGTGATAGGAAGTATTAGTTTCTTTTGGACAATTCGATATAATGAATTTTCATTTGATGTTTTAGGTTTTATTAATTACTTATTAGGAAATGGTAGTTATCTATATTACTTAACTATTTTAATGCTTTGCTATATATTGATTTACTTTTTACCCCCAAAAGATAAAATTTACTATATCTTAATAGGAATTAATATTGTTTCAGTTTTATTAACTAGTTTTAATATTTTACCTAAAGAAGTTTATAAGAATAAAATGATTTTTACTTACTTAAATCCTTATTTAAACATATTAAATTGGATTGGAATTTTTGCAATTGGTGTTTTAATAAAAAGGCATAACTTGTTAGAAAAGATGCAAGAAAGATTAGAAAAAAATTGGATTCTAATTCTTCTTGCAATAGCTATAATAGGGATAATTTTAATTCTATGTAAACAAACAACATCTTATTGGAATCTATTAACAATTCTAATAGGAATTATCGGTTTTGTAGCAGTTATTACAATTTCTTTAAAATTAACAAAAATAAATTTATTAGTAGATATAGGAAAAAGATCTTTCCATATGTATTTAATCCATCTGTTATTTTTAGAGAAATTAAATCAAATTTATACAGCTAATAATATTTTTGCAATAATAAGACCAGTTATAACAGTATTAATAATTTATATGTTAGTACTATTAGGGCAAAAAATTGCAAAGCTATTAAAGATAGAAAGAATATATAACACTGTATTAGGAGTTAGATAGGAGAAAACATGAAAATATTAGTAACAGGAGCAAAAGGTTTTGTTGGTAAAAATTTAATTGCAGAACTTAAGAATAGAAATTATAATGAAATTTATGAATGTGATATTGAAACAACCAAAGAAGAGTTGGAAGAATACACAAAGAATTGTGAATTTGTTTTTCATTTGGCAGGCGTAAACCGTCCAGAAAAAGAAAAAGATTTTATGAAAGGAAACTTTGGATTTACATCCGTTCTTTTAGAAAATCTAAAAAAATACAACAATAAAGCACCAGTCCTTATTACTTCTTCTATTCAAGCTGCATTGGATAATCCATATGGTAGATCCAAAAAAGCAGGAGAAGACTTGATGTTCTCTTATAGTCAAGAAACAGGAGCAAGGGTATATGTATATCGTTTCCCAAATGTATTTGGAAAATGGTGTAGACCAAACTATAACAGTGCTGTTGCAACATTTTGTCATAATATCGCAAGAGGACTAGAAATCAAAGTAAATGATCCAGAAGTGGTGATGAATCTTGTATATATTGATGATGTAGTAGATGAATTAATTTGTGCATTAGAAGGAAAAGCACATATGAAAGAAAATTTTGCTTATGTACCTATCGTTCATACGATTAAATTAGGGGATATTGTAAAATTAATCTATTCTTTCAAAGAATCAAGAGAAAATTTAATGATTCCTAATATGCAAGATGAATTTAGTAAAAAACTATATAGCACTTACTTAAGTTATTTACCAGAAGAAAAATTTAGTTATCCTGTAAAAATGAATGTAGATAATAGAGGCTCTTTTACAGAAGTATTTAAATCAGAAGAAAGAGGACAAGTTTCTATTAATATTTCAAAACCGGGAATTGTAAAAGGAAATCATTGGCATCATACAAAAAATGAAAAATTTTTGGTTGTATCAGGGGAAGGAATTATTCGCTTCCGTAAAATAGATTCTGATAAAATAATTGAATACCATGTAACTGGAGAAAAACTAGAAGTAGTTGATATTCCTTGTGGATACACCCATAATATTGAAAACACAGGAACAAGTGATATGGTAACTGTTATGTGGGCAAATGAATTATTTAATAAAGATAAGCCAGATACTTATTATATGGAGGTTTAAAATGGAAAAATTAAAAGTAATGACAATTATAGGAACAAGACCAGAAATTATTAGACTTTCTGCTGTTATTAAATGTGCAGACAAATATTTTAATCATATACTAGTACATACAGGACAAAATTGGGATTATACTCTAAATCAAGTATTTTTTGAAGATTTAGGACTACGTGCTCCAGACTATTATCTAGATAGTGTTGGAAAAGACCTAGGAGAAACAATGGGAAATATCATAGCAAAATCTTATGATGTTATGCTAAAAGAAAAGCCAGATGCTGTCCTTTTATTAGGCGATACAAATTCTGCACTTTCTGCTATTTCAGCTAAAAGACTTAAAATTCCAATTTTCCATATGGAAGCAGGAAACCGTTGTTGGGATTGGAACGTATCTGAAATGATTAATCGTAAAATAGTCGATCACATTTCTGATATTAATTTACCATATACAGAACACTCTAGAAGATATCTATTATCTGAAGGAATTGATGGAAAAACAATCTTTGTTACTGGTTCACCAATGAGAGAAGTTCTTCGTGATCATATGGAGCAAATTGAAAAAAGTGATGTATTAGAAAAATTAGGACTAGAAAAGAATAAATATATTTTACTTTCTTCTCATCGTGAAGAGAATATTGATAATGAAGAGCATTTCATGTCACTTATGACAGCAGTAAATGATATTGCAGAAAAATATCAAATGCCAGTAATTTATTCAACACACCCAAGAAGTCAGAAGTTTATAGAGAAAAGAAATTTTAAATTCCATCCATTAGTACAAAACTTAAAACCATTTGGTTTTATGGATTACAATAAATTGCAAATGAATAGTTATTGTGTACTTTCTGATAGTGGTACTTTATCTGAAGAAAGTGCAATGCTAGGTTTTGCAGGAGTTTTAATTCGTACTTCAACAGAAAGACCAGAAGTATTAGATAAAGGAACTGTTGTCATTGGAGGAATCACAGATAAAACAATAGAACAAGCATTAGAGCTTGCTGTTTCGATGAGAGATAATAAAGAAGAAGTTGTAATGGCAGAAGATTACGCAGACACAAATGTATCTGTAAAAGTAGTAAAAATCATACAAAGTTACACAGACATTGTAAATAGAACTGTTTGGGGGAAATAATGGAAAGCGAAAATCCAAAAGTATTAGTGATATCTCATAATCCATTTTCAGATACACAAAATAATGGAAAAACTTTATCTGCCTTTTTTAAAGGCTGGCCAAAAGATAAAATAGCACAACTCTATCTAACATTAGATAAGTTTGACACTACTGTTTGTGAAAAATTTTATCGTATTACAGATTTAGATGTTTTAAAAACTATTTTTAGTAAAAAACAAGTTGGAATAGAATACACACAAACAGAGGAAGAGAAAGCAGCAGATATAGCTATAAAAAATGGAATAGAGAAAGAAAAACTTCACAAAAATAAACTATATCTATTGATTAGAGATTTATATCAAAAAAGAAATCCATTTATGTATTGTATTCGAAATTTAGCATGGAAAATCGTAAAACCTTGGAAACAAGAAAAATTAAATAAATGGATTGATGATTTTAACCCAGATGTTGTATTTTTTCAATCTAGCAATGTATATGCTATCTTTGATATGGTATATGATATATGTAAAAAAAGAAATATTCCACTTGTAATGGAAACAACAGATGATTATGTAACATCACATTTTTCCATTGATCCATTTTATTGGATTGACCATTATAAAATGAAAAACAGATACACTAAAGCGGTTAAATATTCAAGCTGTATTTTTGCTATAGGAGATATGATGGCAAAAGAATATCAGGAGAGATTTGGGGGAAACTTTAAAGTAGCAATGAATTCAATTAGTATTAAAAATAAAGTGACTCCTTATGTCCCAAAAGAAAAAGAAGTGAACTTTTTATATGCAGGAAACCTAGGATTAAATAGATGGAAAGTACTTCATGAAATTGGGATAGCTCTAAAAGAAATTGTTCAAGAAAATGATATAAAAGTTAATTTTGAAGTGTATTCTATTGAAAGACCAAAAGAAGAAATTTTAAAAGCATTAACAATAGAAAATGTTATGACATATAAAGGCTCATTAAGTAGTGAAGAATTGTTGAAAAAAAGAAATGAATCTGATATCCTAGTACATGTAGAATCTTTTGATAAAAAAAATAAATATATTACTAGATTATCTGTTTCAACTAAAATACCAGAATATCTAGTATCTAAAAGATGTATTTTAGCGGTAGGACCCAAAAATGTTGCATCCATTAGATATATGGAAGACAATGATTTAGGTGTAGTAATTACAACTAATCAAAAAAAGCAAATGAAAGAAAAATTAATAGAGCTAGTAACGAATAGTACGAAAAGAACAAACTATGCTAACCAATCTTTAGATATTATTGAAGAAAAACATAATGCTACTAAAACAAAGAATTTAGTACAACTTGAAGTAAAAAATGCAGTAATGAAAACTTCAAGTTTAAAATGATGAAGAAGTGGAGGAAAATATGAACAAAAGAATATGGACGATTTTTATATTAATCTTATCCATAATTACATTTATATTAGGAATCTTAATACAAAATATGAATGTAGCATTAGTAGGAATTGTATTACTCATTTTCTATAATGTTATCATATCTTTTTTTGATATAAAAAACAGAATGGTATTTTTAGTTTTTAATATAACTTTCTTTGTATTAAATGTTGGAGGAAACTTCTTCTCTATGTTACTGGGAAAAGATTGGTCAAATGGATTTAGTAATGAAGTATTACAAAGTACGTTACTTATTATTTACCTTGGTATATTTACGCTTTTAATTGGAGCATTTTTATTTGAATTAAGAAAAAAACATAAAACAGAAGCAAAAAAAGAGGGAAAAAAGCCAATATTAAAACCAGTAAATATAGAATATGTTCGTAAATTTAGTAAGATATTTTTTATTATTACAGTATGTCTTGCCAGTGTTATTACAATAGAAAAATTAATTTTTGTACAGCAAAATGGATATGTATCTTTATATACAGGATTTCATTCCATTTTTCCTAGCTTTTTGAAAAAAATAGCAGATACAAATCTAATATTTTTCTTAATATATATTTGTACTTTTCCAAGTAAGAAAGAGACTTTAATTACAATAGGAATTTACGGAGTTTATTTAGCATTAACACTATTTACAGGAGTAAGAGGGACTGCTGTTGTTGCTGTATTAATGATTTTAATCTATTTAGTATATCGACAATCTTACAACAAAGAAGAAAAATATTTTACCAAAAAAACGATACCATTTTTAGCAATTTGTGCAATTGTATTTATTGTTTTCTTAGGGGCCTATAACACATTAAGAAATGGTATGAAAATAGAGAATTTCAATTTCTTTGATCAATTTGTACAATTTTTTGTGGATCAAAATACAACAGGAAAGGTTATTTCTTATGTAGAAGAATATAAAGACCAACTACCAGATACTAATGTTAGTTATACTTTTGGACCATTTATTTCCTATGTAAGACAAGGAACCATTGCTCAAATTCTAGGAATTGATGGAACACACATGAAATTTAATACAGAAGAAATGGCTTTATATGGAAATGATTTGGGCTCTACAATTTCTTATCTAGTATTAGGAGAACAATATTTAAACGGATTTGGAATCGGAACACAATATATGGCAGAAGTATATGCGGACTTTTCTTATTGGGGCGTAATGATTTATAACTTACTATTAGGAATGATCTTAATGGCATTAACCAATATTAGGAAAGAAAATTGGATTGGGATGACGTATTCTTTCTTTATCATTTCAATGGTTATCTATTTACCAAGACAACCAGCACTAGCATGGGTAGTTAATTTATTGTCGATTCCAAATATACTAAGTATTATTCTAATATATTTATTAGCATTTTTCTATTCTAAGAAGTCAAAAATGCTAGAAATGGAGCAATTAAATGAAGATTCTTTGGATCACTAATATTTTATTTCCATATCCATTAAAACAGTTAAACATGCCTCCTATGGTAGTAGGAGGATGGTTATATTCTCTTTTAAGTATTTTGCAACAACAAGAAGAGTTTGAATTTGCAGTTGCTAGTATTTATCCAGGGAAAGAATTAATGGAGATGGAGGATAATGGGGTAAAATATTATTTAATTCCAGGAAAGCAACCCTTAAAGTATGAGAAAACGATGGAGCAATATTGGAAACAAATAAATGAAAAATTTAGCCCTGATCTAGTACATATTCATGGAACAGAATATACACATGGATTAGCATTTGTAAATGCATGTCCAGAAGTAAAAACAGTCACTTCTATTCAAGGATTAATTTCTGAAATAGAAAAAGTCTATTATGCGAATATTCCTTTAAAAGAAATTGTAAAGAATATTACACTTCGAGATATCATTAAATTTGATAATTTAATCGATCAAAAAAGGAAATATCATAAACGTAGTCAATATGAAAAAGGATTGATTCAAAAAACAGATGCAATTATAGGAAGGACAACATGGGATTATGCAAATACAAAAAGGATGTGTTTACAAGAAAAATACTATTCTTGTAATGAAATCCTAAGAGATTCTTTTTATGATAATCAATGGAATATAGAAAAAATAGAAAGGCATACTATCTTTTGTTGCCAAGGAACTTATCCTATTAAAGGATTACACTATATGATAGAGGCACTATATTTGCTAAAAAACTATTATGCAGATGCTAAGCTATATGTGGCAGGAAGCAATATTACAGATATCTCTGATAGGTATCATAAATTAAAGCAAACAGGATATGCCAAATATTTAAGAAAACTAATTGAGAAATATCAGCTAAAGGACTCTATCATTTTTACAGGAAGTCTTTCAGAAGAGGAAATGTTACAAAGATTATTAAAAACAAATGTCTTTGTGTTACCATCAGCAATAGAAAATAGTTCAAATTCACTATCAGAAGCAATGATATTGGGATTACCATGTATCGCTTCCAATACTGGAGGAACCATGGACATGTTAGAGTACCCAAAAGAAGGTCTTTTATATCCTTATACAGAACCAGCCATTTTGGCAGAATATGTCATGCAGTATTTTAGAGATGATGATTTATGTATCAAACTTGGACAAGCAGCAAGAACTCGAGCATTAGAAAGACATAATAAACAAGCTATCGGGGAAAAAATGATACAAATATATAAAGAAATGAACGATCATAAATAAGGGAGGAAGTTATGAAAATCACCTTTTTTTCTAATTTCTTAAACCATCACCAATTGCCCTTTTGCTTAGAGATGAATAAAAAAGCTAACGTAGAATTTAGATTTGTAGCAACAGAAGCAATACCAGAAGAAAGATTAAAACTTGGATATGAAAATATGAATTCTTCTTATGACTTTGTGATTCGAGCATATGAATCAGAAGAAGAATATCAAAGGGCTTTAGCTCTTGCTTATGAAAGTGATGTTGTTATCATTGGATCCGCACCAGAGATATTGATTCAAAAAAGATTAGAAGAAAATAAGCTTACTTTTCGTTATTCAGAAAGAGTTTTAAAAAAGGGATTATGGAGAATTTTAAATCCTAGGTTATATAGAAATCTATATAAAATTCATACAGTTTATAAAAATAAAGAATTATACTTGTTATGTGCTAGTGCTTATACTGCTGGAGACTTTTCCTTAGTAGGAGCATATCTACAAAAAGCATATAAATGGGGTTATTTTCCTGAAGTAAAAGAATATGATATAGAAAATCTTATCCTAAATAAACCAAAAGAAATATCTATTTTATGGGTAGGAAGATATTTAAATTGGAAACATCCAGAAATTGTAGTAAAACTAGCTAAAAGATTAAAAAAACGTGGGTATCAATTTAAAATTAATATGATTGGAACAGGACCTTTAGAAGAAAAGATAAAACAAAAAGTAGTAAGACAAAAATTAGAAGACTGTGTTCATATATTAGGTTCAAAACCAAATGAACAAGTTAGAAAACAAATGGAAATGACTAATATTTTTTTGTTTACAAGTGATCGAAACGAAGGTTGGGGAGCTGTTTTAAATGAAGCCATGAATAGCGGATGTGCTATTGTAGCAGATGAATTAATTGGAGCAGTACCATTTTTGATTCAAGATGGAGTAAATGGATTTATTTATAAAGACAAAAGTTTAAAATCATTAACTCAAAAAGTAGAGAAACTAATTCAAGACAAAGAACTAAGAGAAAGGTTTGCTAAAAATGCATATCAAACATTAATGACAAATTGGAATGCACAAACAGCTGCAGAGCATTTAATGATTTTGATAAATAATATACAAAATAAGCAGAATATATCTATTAAAGAAGGTCCTTGTAGTAAAGCAGAAATCTTAATTCGATAAAAGAAAAGGTAGGAAACAATAAATGAAAAAAGTTGTGTTATGTGGTCATACAGGAAGTATTAATCGAGGCTCAGAAGCAATTATAAAAAGTACAGCAGATTTATTAAATAAACAAAGTATCAAGGTTATTTTAGCTACACATGAACTTGAACAAGATAAGAAAATGGACATTTCTATGTTCGAAAATGCAGTAGAATATACCAAGATACAGCAAATTAAGAATAGCAATTTATTAAAATATATTGAAATTGAGATACAAGATAAAGTATTCAAAAATAAATATCCCATGTATGTAGCATTACAAAAAGAAGTTTTTAAGAAGCTAGAAGGAAACATTGCTCTTAATGTTGGCGGAGATGTTTATTGCTATGATACGCCATATTTAAGCTATGCTTTAAATCAATATACTAGTAAACACTCTATTCCATGTTATTTATGGGGCTGTTCAATTGAAAAAGACTTAATTGATAAAGAAATGCTAGAAGACTTAAAAGGATACACCATGATTTTCCCAAGAGAATCCATTACATATCAAACCTTAGTTGATGCAGGAATCGAAAAGGAAAAACTATTTTTAATGGCAGATCCAGCTTTTACTTTAGAGAAAAAAGAAGTAGTGCTTCCTGAAAATTACGGAAGAAAGAAAACGGTAGGAATTAATTTAAGCCCATTAATGTTTAAGTGTAGCAAAGATGAAGAAATTGTTTGGAAAAACATTTATGAAGTAATCAATGATATATTACAAAATACAGAGATGGATATAGCATTAATTCCTCATGTTTATACAGAAAATACAGAAGATATTCTTCCATTAGAAAAGGTGTATAACAAATACAAAGAAACAGGACGTATTTACTTTTTCAATCAATTCTATAACTGTAAGGAACTAAAATATATTATATCAAAATGCTCTTTTGTTATAACAGCAAGAACTCATGTATCAATTGCTTCATACTCAACAGGAGTTCCAACACTAGTAATAGGATATTCTGTTAAATCAAAAGGAATTGCACAAGACTTATTTGGAACCTATGAAAATTATGTAGTACCAGTTCAAACAATCCTAGAGGAAGGACAATTAAAGAAAGCCTTTCGATGGATTCATAATCATGAAGAAGAAATCACACAAAAACTAAAAGATAGATTACCAAAAATGAAAGAAAAAGTAGAGCTAGCAACAAAAGAATTAGAAAAAAATAATTAAGGAGAAATTATTTTGAAGAAGAATCAAATCAAAATAGGTGCAATATTATCCTATATAGCACTTGCAGTTACAAATATAGTAGGTTTAGTATATACTCCATTTATGGTTCGAATCATGGGGCAATCAGAATATGGTTTATATTCTTTGGTATCTTCTATTGTAGCCTATTTATCGATTCTCGATTTAGGCCTTGGAAATGCAATTGTTGTTTATGTCGCTAAAAGCATTGCAAAAGGTGATAAAAAAGAAGAGAAGAAATTAAACGGTATGTTTATTATCGTTTATTCTATTATCGGGATTATTGTATTAGTTGCAGGATTAATCTTGTATTTTAATATTGATAATATGTTCCAAAATACAATGTCAGTAGAAGAATTAGTAAAAGCTAAGATTATGGTTATGCTACTAGTTATTAACTTAGCTGTTTCTTTCCCAATGGGAGTATTTGGCTCAATTTTAACTGCTTATGAAGAATTTATTGTCCCTAAAATAATCACAATTGTAAGAAGTATTTTAATGCCTTGTATTATGCTACCATTACTATTAATGGGATATCGTTCTATTACAATGGTAGTTGTCAATGTAACATTGAATATCTTATGCTTAATTTTTAATATGATTTATTGCTTTAAAAAATGTAAAATACAATTTAACTTTAAAGGATTTGATATGAATCTTATTAAAGAAATCTTTAAATACTCTTTCTTCATCTTTTTAAGTATTATCATCGATAAGATTAATTGGAATGTAGATCAACTAATTTTGGGCTCTGTATCAGGAACAGTTGCAGTAGCAGTATATGGAGTAGCTTCTCAGTTTAATAATATTTATTTAGGATTTTCAACAGCTATTTCAGGTGTGTTATTACCCAAAATAACAAAAATGGTTCAAGCAAAAGCATCTGATCAAGAAATCTCAGAGGAATTTGTTAAAACAGGAAGAATCCAATATCTTATCATGGCATTAATTATTACTGGTTTTTTACTATTTGGAAAAGAGTTTATCATGATGTTGTTCGGAAATGAGTACGAAGCATCTTACTATATCGCTTGTATTTTAATGGTTCCAGTTACAATTCCTTTAATTCAAAATGTAGGAGTTAATATTTTACAAGCAAAAGAAAAACATAAATTTAGAACTATTATCTATTTAATAATAGCTATTTTAAACATTCTTGTAAGTATTCCACTTGCTAAAGCATATGGAGGATTAGGAACAGCAATAGGAACAGCAATTTCATTAATTTTAGGAAATGGAATTATTATTAACTGGTATTATCACTCTAAAATCCATATCGATATTCCAGCCTTCTGGAAACAGATTCTAAAAATGTCAGTTCCAGTACTACTTATATTTGGGGCTGGATATATACTAAGAACAGCAATTATTCCAAATAGATTTATCATTTTATTAGCTGAGATTGTATGTTATTCTTTGGTATACATATTTATCATGTGGAATTTTGCTATGAATCAATATGAAAAAGAACTAGTAAGGACTCCGATTCGTAAAATTTTAAGGAAAAAGAAAGAAGAAGGTTTATAAATGATTGAAATAGTGGAAAAGAAAAATTGTTCTGGTTGCAATGCATGCTTTAACATTTGTCCGAAAAATGCAATTAAGATGAAGTCAGATAAAGAAGGATTTCAATATCCTATTATTGATTTAGAGAAATGTATTAATTGTGGAGCCTGCGAAAGAGTATGTCCTGTTATAAATCAAAAGAAGAAAACAGAAGGTAGAAAAGTAGCAATTGCAGCTTATAGTAGACAAGAAGAGAATAGAGAAGAAAGCTCTTCAGGAGGAATCTTTGAAGAATTAGCAAAGAAAATCTTTGAAAAAGACGGAATTGTTTATGGTGCAGGTTTTGATGAATACTTAAATGTTGTTCATAAACCAGTTAAAAATATTCAAGAGTTACAAGAATTAAAAGGCTCTAAATATGTACAAAGTGATACTAAAACAACATTTCGAAAAGTAAAAGAACTGCTAGAAGAGGGAAGGACAATCCTTTATACAGGAACAGGTTGCCAAATTGCAGGGTTAAAGAATTTCTTAAAAAAAGATTATACAAATTTATATACTTGTGATATTATATGCCATGGAGTACCTTCTCCAAAAATATTTCAAAAATATAAAGAAAAAATAGAGGAAGAAATACAGGGGAAAACCAAAGACATTTCATTTAGAAATAAAGCAAATGGATGGAATCAATATTCTATTCAACTTACAATGAAAGATGGACAAGAATACAGACAATTAGGAGCAAAAGACCCATATATTCAGTTATTTGCACAAAACTATACTTTAAGACCTAGTTGCTATGATTGTAAATTTAAAGGACTAGATAGAGAGGCTGATTTAACTCTAGGAGATTTTTGGGGAGTAGAAAAAAAATATCCGAAATTTTCAGATGATAAAGGAACATCTTTAATATTAGTTCATAGCAAAAAGGGAGAAGAACTATTTGAAAAAATCAAAAATAATTTAGTTTATCAACCAAACTGCGATTTAGACTTTGCAATTCAAAACAATCCATGTATTGTTCAATCTGTAAAGATAAATCCATTAAGAGAAAATTTCTTTAACGACTTTGGAAAAATGGAGTTTGATGAACTTTCTAAAAAATATCTTCCAAAAGAAAATCACATAAAAAAATTCAAAACAAAAGTATTAAATCAGTTATCACTTTTAAAGAGAAAAATAATAAAGAATAAGTAGGAGTATTTTATGAAAAAAGTTTTATTTATTTCTAGTACAGGTGGACATTTTAATGAACTAATGCAATTAAAACCATTAATGGAGGAATATGACTACCATATTATTACAGAAAAAACAAAAACAAATAGTAATTTAAAAGAAAAATATGGAAAAGACAAAGTAGACTTTTTAGTCTATGGGACAAAAAAGAACTTATTCGCCTATTTCTTTAAATTTGCATGGAATTGGATTAAAAGTTTATATTTCCTATTCAAATTAAGACCAGATGTATTAGTTACAACAGGAACACATACAGCAGTTCCTATGTGCTATTTATCAAAACTATTTAGAACAAAAGTAATCTATATTGAAACATTTGCGAACCGAACAACACCAACAGTAGCAGGAAGACTAATTTATCCTGTAGCAGACACCTTTGTTGTTCAATGGGAAAATATGCTTCAGTTTTATCCAAAAGCTGTATGTTGGGGGTGGATTTACTAATGATTCTAGTAACACTTGGAACTCAAGATAAGCCATTTAGAAGACTTTTAGAAGCAGTCCAAAAGCAAATAGAGTTAGGAAATATTACAGATAAAGTCATAGTACAAGCAGGTTCAACTGTTTTTGAATCCAATAAAATGGAAATTTTCGACTATATTCCAGCAGATCAATTTGCTAACATGATGGAAGAAGCGGATTTGATTATTACACACGGAGGAGTTGGAACTATCATCGATGGAGTAAAACACGGAAAACCAGTCGTTGTTGGGGCAAGACTTGAAAGATATGGAGAACACACCAATGATCACCAACTTCAAATATTAGAAAATTTTAGTGAAGAAGGGTACATTATTCCTCTTTATGATTTTGAAAAATTAGATGAAGCATTAAAACAAGCAAGAACATTTAAACCAAAAGAAATGATTAGTAATACACCTAATTTTATCAATCTTTTAAGAGAGGAGATTAATAAAAAGACTAAAAAAGAAAAAAATAGAAAGTCAAGAAATAAAGAAGGCTAAAAAATAAAATAAGAAAAAAGATAAAAAAAGCAGAAGAAAAAAGAAAAGGGGAAAAATTCATGGACGAGCTAAATTTTAATGGAATTATTAATAATTTATGGAGTAAAAAAATACAAATTATTTTAATTATTGCTATTTTTACAGTAGTAGGAGTCATTTATACATATAACTTTACTAAACCGATGTATCAATCCTATACTACACTTGTGCTAGCAAAAGATACACCAGCAAGTGGAGATGATACATCTACGCAAGGACAAATTACTCAAACAGATATTAGTTTAAATAATCAACTAGTATCTACTTATAGTGCTTTGATGAAAACGAAAGATGTACTAAATCAAGTAATTAGCAATCTAAAAATCAATATCGATGAAGAAACTTTAAAAAATAGTATTACAGTAAGTCAAGTGTCTGGAACGCAGCTAATTAAAATAACAGTTACAAATGCAAAACCAGAATTAGCAGCTAAAATAGCAGATGAAACGGCAAATGTATTTGTGGAAAAGATTGCAAAAGATATTTATAATATTAACAATATCCATATTGTCGAAAAAGCAGCTGCAGCAAATACTCCATATAACATTAACCATCAAAAAGATATTATTTTGTTTAGCTTTATTGGTGTAATGATAGCCATTATCTATATCTTTTTTATTACAGTATTTGATACCACAATTAAATCAGCAGAAGATATTGAAAATGTTACTGGGTTAACAGTTTTAGCTTCAATACCTGTTTATGGCTCAGAAAACAAAGGAGGAAAAAAATAATGAGAAGAGAATTAATAACAAGTTATGATCCAAAATCACCCGTTTCTGAAGTTTTTAGAACATTAAGAACCAATATTCAATTTATGAATTCTAGCCATGGACTAAAATCATTATTAGTAACAAGTACATTGCCAGAAGAAGGAAAAAGCTGGGTGGCATCTAATTTAGCAGTAACATTTGCACAAGCGGGGAAAAAAGTTGTTTTAATTGATGCTGATATGAGAAAAGGAAGACAATTTTCAATCTTTAACATTAAACCAATTCCAGGGTTATCCAACTTCTTATCAGGACTAACTAATTCTGGAAAAGAAAGTAATGAAGACATTTTTACATATATACAACAAACTAGCATAGACAACTTATATGTAATTCCAGCAGGAAATGTACCGCCAAATCCATCTGAACTTTTAATCTCAGATAAAATGGCAGAAATGCTAACAAGACTTGAACAATTCTGTGATATTGTCATTTTTGATGGGACACCAAGTGCATTAGTAACAGACGCAGTTATTGTATCTAGATTAGTTGACTCTACCATTATTGTAACAGCATATAAAAGGACAAAAGCAGATAATCTAAAAAAGATTGTAAAATCAATACAAAATGTAGGTGGAAAAATAGCAGGTGTTGTAATTAACAAAATGCCAGTGTCACAAAAAGAATATAAAGAAAAATATTATTATGGTTCTTCCTATACGATGCCAGTACCTATAAAAAATAGGAAAGCAATAAGTTATTCTCGTGAAGAAAAAGAAGTAGCAATAAAAATAGAACAACCAACAAGAGAAAAAAATATACAAGAAAAAAAGGAAATACCTTTAAAAGTAAAAGAAAAACAACAAATAGAAGAAAGATACAAAGAGGCAGTAGAATATAAACAAGAAGAAAATAAAAAGCATATTTACGACTTTGAAAAAGAAGAAAAAGATGAGAAGGAAAATATAGAAAAAATAGAAAACAAAAAAGTAGAGGACACACCAAGAAAAGACTTAAATACAGAAGACTTACTAAAAGATATCAATTCCTATCTAGAAAGAGAAAAAGCAAAACTATCACAAGGAGAAAAACATGATTGATATTCATACCCATATTATACCTGGAATCGATGATGGAGCAAAAGAAATAAAAGATACCATTATATTGTTAAAAGAAGCAAAAGAAGCAGGTTTTGACACAGTTATAACAACTCCACACTATATAGCAGGAAACTATGAAACAACTCCGGGTGAAGTAGAAACAATATTAGAAAAAATAAAATTAATATTACAAAAAGAAAAAATAGAAGTAAAACTATGTATGGGAAACGAAGTATATATCACAAACAATATGGATGAAATGATCCAGAAAAAAGAAATATCAACTTTAAATAATAGTAGATATTTATTATTTGAACTTCCAATGAATAGTAAAATACTAAATTTGGATAATCTAATATTTAATCTATTATCAATAAATATCGTTCCTATTATTGCACATCCAGAAAGATATTCCTATGTACAAAAAAATCCTAATCTATTACTAGAGTGGATTGGAAAAGGCGTTTTATTTCAAGGAAATCTAGGGAGTTTTGCAGGAAACTATGGAAAAAAAGCTCAAAAAACAATGATAAAACTATTAAAACATGAAATGATACATTTTCTAGCATCAGATGTTCATAGAAAAAATACAATTTATCTTCAAACAAACAATATTTTAGAAAAATTAGCAAAATTAATAGGAGAAGAAAAGGTAAATACTTTGATGAATCAAAATCCTGAAAAAATTATAAATGATGAAGAAATAGAAGTAACATTACCAACTCCAATTAAAGAATTTAAATTTTTTAAAAAATAAGACAAAAAACAACAAAAAGTACTTGTGATTTTTTTCACAAAACTATATAATAAAATTGCAAAAAATTAAGGGAGAAAATGAAAGTAAAAAAGGATAGGAAACAATTAAAAGAATATGTAATATTATTTTATCAACTATACAAATTATTCTCTTATTACCAGCTTTTCTTCTTATTACACTTGCAATTAAACTAGACAACTCAAAAAATCTAGTTATCTTTGTCTATAAACGAATAGGAAAAGCAGGAAAGGAAATCCCTAAGAAAATATAGCTTAGACGAATTACCACAATTATTTAATATTCTAAGAGGAAATCTTTCTTTTATAGGGACCAAGATCAATCATTCAACAAAAACTTGAAAAATATAATGAAAAACAACAAAAAGTATTTCTAAGTGTGAAACCGAGATTAACAGGTTATTCGCAAATTAAAAATAATAAACAGGCAAGCTATAATGAAAGAATCAAAATAGAGCTATACTATATTAAGCATCGAAATTTAAAATGGGATATAAAAGTATTTTTCGAAACAATATTCAAAAGGTTGGGAAAAGAATAAATAGAAAAAAGCACCAATACAATAAAGTAAAAGACTAAATAGAGGAGGAAAAGAATCTTGAGAAAATATTTTGGAACAGATGGGATTAGAAGAATTGCAAACACTGAATTATCACCAGAATTGGTATATCGTGTAGCAAAAGCAGGAGCATATGTATTATCAAAACATACTGATCACAATCCAACAATCCTAATTGGAAGGGATACTAGAATTTCAGGAACATTAATAGAAAGTGCAATGGTAGCAGGATTTTTAAGTTATGGAGCAAATGTAAAGATATTAGGCGTTATTCCTACACCAGCAGTAGCTTATTTAACTAAAAAATTAAATGCAGATGCCAGTGTTGTAATTTCAGCATCACATAATACATTTGAATTTAATGGTGTAAAATACTTTAGTAATAAAGGAATGAAAATACCAGATGAAATAGAAGAAGAAATAGAAGAAATTATGGACTCTGGAAAATTAGATGAACTTACAGCGACTCATGAAAAAATTGGTGTTTCAGAAGTAAGGCAAGACTTAATTGAAGAATATGTATACTTCTTTCGTAAAAACTTTGATGACAAAATTGACAAATATAATCAGCAAAACTTCAAAGTGGCAATAGATACAGCAAATGGAGCAACTTATGAAGTAGCAGAAAAAATATTCAAAACATTAGGAATTAACTATGAAATTATTAACAACCATCCAAATGGAATCAACATTAATGACAACTGTGGATCAACCCATTTAGAAGGATTAAAAAAATATGTAGTTCAAAACAAAATGAACTTAGGAATTGCTTATGATGGAGATGGAGACAGATGTTTAGCTATTGACGAAAATGGTAACGAAATAGATGGAGACATCATTATGGCAATTATCTCAAACTACATGAAAGAAAAAGGAACCCTAAAAAGAGACACCATTGTTGCTACTGTAATGAGTAACTTAGGACTAAAAAAATATGCACAAGATAATAACCTTACATTAAAACAAACAAAAGTAGGAGACAGATATGTACTAGAAGAAATGTTAAAAGAAGGATACAACATAGGAGGAGAACAATCAGGACATATTATTTTCCTAGACTACAATCCAACAGGAGATGGAATTTTAACATCTTTAATGCTAATTAGTGTTATGTTAGAGAAAAAGGAAAAAGTATCTAAACTAGCGGAAATTATAAAAATATATCCACAAGTCTTAATCAACGCAAAAGTATCCAATGATAAAAAATATGATTATGACAAAGACGAAAAAGTAAAAGAAGAAATTGAAAAAGTAGAAAAAGAATTCTCTGGAAATGGAAGAGTACTAATTAGACCATCTGGTACAGAACCAGTAGTACGTGTTATGATAGAAGGAGAAAACAAAGAATACACAGAGAAAAAAGCACAAGCAATAGCAGCATTAATTGAAGAAAGACTTAAGTAAGTACATTATAATTTTTTACATAGATAAAGAAACAATAAACAAAAGAAAGGGTGATTAAGAAATGGTTATTTGTAACATTGCAGAACCAATAACATTGTTATTAGTTCTTTTAGGAGTAGTTTTAACAGTATTTTTAGGAAAAGAAACCAAAAAAAGCTTTATTGTAGCCATCATGTTGTTTCTATTCTTAGCATTACTAATTTTCCATGGAGTACAATTAGGACTTGCAAACAAAACTGATGCAGATCTTGTATACTCAGCAACTTACAACATGGGATTAGACTTTGCCTTTGTTTTCATTTCTTTTATTGCATATTTATGGATCGATCACATCGATGCAGAAGCCAATAAAAAGAAAAGCCTTGACAACAGCTTAGACTGGTTCTGGAACAAAGTATAGCTAAAAGCATAGAGGAAGGAAAAGAAAATGGGAAAATTATTTGTTATTGATGGTACAGATGGTAGTGGCAAACAAACACAATTTGAAGAACTAAAAAAGAAACTAACACAAAAAGAAATAGATTTTCGAACCGTTAGCTTTCCAAACTATGATAGCCCATCATCATCTTTAGTAAAAATGTATTTATCTGGTGAATTTGGAGAAAATGCAAAAGAAGTAAGTCCATACATTGCATCTACATTTTATGCAGCTGATCGCTATGCTACTTATATTAAAGATTATAAAGAGTATTATGAAAATGGTGGCATTATATTAGCAGATCGCTATACAACAGCCAACATGGTTCATCAAGCTGGTAAAATTAAAGATAAACAAGAAAGAGAAAAATTCTTAAATTGGCTTTGGGACTTTGAATTTCATTTATATCAAATTCCAATTCCAACAAAATGCTTTTTCTTAAATATGCCACCAGACTTTGCAATGAAACTAATGGAAAATAGAGAAAATAAATTTACCCATAATGAAAATAAAGATATTCATGAAAGAGATAAAAACCACATTATAGACAGTTACAATGCTGCTTGTGATTTAGCTTCGGCATATGACTGGTATGAGGTAAAATGTGTTAAAAATGGCCAAATAAGAACAATTGAAGACATCTCAGATGAAATCTTTAAGGAAGTTGAAAAATATATTTAAAAAAAGAAATAGGAGCTAAAAAACTTAGCTCTTATTTTTTTGAAAAAATTATTCTTAAAAAGTGAAACAATAAATCTAAAACAAACATATAGTATTCCAAAAGGAGGGAATACTATGAACGAGATTATAGAAAGAACAATAAGAAGAGAGATGGAATATGATGGAACAGTTATCTTAACATATAGAATTCAATATCCAGAAATTATATCTAGCAATTATGAGTATGGAAAACAAGCATTTAATCAATATAATCAAAGAAAAGCATTAGAACTTAAAGAATACAGTGAAACACAACTTTATCAAGAAGCAATTGAAACATATGAATACAACAAGAAAAATGGCTATCCTATTATGGTATATGAAGTAGTATTAGAATATACAATTACTTATAACCAGGAGTATATTGTTAGTCTTTATTCAGATGAATACATCTTTACTGGAGGAGCACATGGAAGTACAATTCGAAAATCACAAAATTGGGATTTGCAAGCAGTAAGACAAATACCACTAATGTCTTTTTTTCCTAATAATCCATACTATATCATTGATATCCTAAAAGAAATCAATAAACAGATTCAATATCAAGAAGAAAATGGATTAAATCAATATTTTGAAAATTACTGTCAACTTGTGCTAGAAAATTTTAAACTAGAAAACTACTATATTACACCAAATTATATTACTATCTTTTTTCAACAATATGACATTGCACCCTATTCTAGTGGAATACCAATTTTTAAAATACCAATCAGACAATAGTAGGAACCAAAAAGAATAAACACACATATAATGTACAAAAATAGGAAAGGAGTTTATTTTTTATGGACTATGAAATTATGATGAACGGAAATGTAAAAATTGGAATGTATGCTCCAGATTTTGATGCACAAACAACCATGGGAAATCTCTCACTTAGTAATTATAAAGGGAAATGGGTTATTCTATTCTCTCACCCAGGAGACTTTACCCCCGTATGCACAACAGAAATTATTACATTTGCCAGAGCTAACAAACTATTTGAAGAAAAAGATGCTTGTTTGATTGGATTAAGTGTAGATAGCAATAGTTCACACTTAGCTTGGCTTTATGATATTTACTGTAAAACAGGGATACGAGTACCATTTCCAATTATTGCAGACAGAAATGGTCAAATTGCAAGAAAATATGGAATGATTTCAAATGATGTTAGTAATACAGAAACGGTAAGAAATGTATACATAATTGATCCAAAAGGAATTATTAGAGCAATTTTAATTTATCCAATGGAAATCGGAAGATGTATCCCAGAGATTCTAAGATTATTAGAAGCACTTCAAACAGCAGATTGTGCAAAAGGAGCTACTGCAGCTAATTGGGTACCAGGGCAACCGGTTATTGTACCAATACCCAAAACATTTGCTGAACTAGAACAAAGAAACTGTGAAATTGAGAAAAATAGAAATGGGATGAGTTGGTATTTAAGTTTTAAAGAAGCAAATTGCAAAGAGCTTTGTGATAGAAAAGAAGAGGTAAAGCAAATCAGTGATGTAAAAGAAAATAAAGATTTGAAAAAGTAAAAAATATAATGAAAAAGAAAATAAAAGGATAACTAAAAAATAAAAAAACAAATAAAATGAAAAAAGTGTGCCATACTAATATTATAAAATATTAGGAGGTAAAAAAATGGAGCAAGGACAAAAAATTAATTGCACAGTTGGAAGCTGTAAATATAATGATGAAGGAAGACAAGAATGTACTCTACAAAATATTATTGTAGAGCCAGTACAAAATTGTCATATAGAAGGACCATATGAATCCATGTGTGCAAGTTATAAATTCAATAAAGAAAAAGAAGAACAATAAAAAGTAAATCATACAAAAAGAAATAGGGAAGATAGTTTTTAAACTATCTTCCCTATATATTTAATTTAAGATTAAAAAAGGTTGAAAAAATAATAAATATAGTTTTAAAATACTAGATCTCTAATTTATTATATTTGCCAGTTGAAAAATCATTATGAAATTCTGGTGTAAATTTAATAAATTCATAAGTACATTTATTTGAATTACCATGCCCCAAAATGAAAACATTTTTAATATTTGTTGTTTGAATGTAGTCTTTAATAAAGTAAATTGCATTCCAAAGTCTTGTACAAACATCTGCTACAGATTTACCTAAAAATGTTGGTTTAAAATAAGATATCTTATTTCTATTACATTCAACATATACTTTTTCATATATTTGTTTTTTTACATCTCTATTAATTATATGAAAAGCACCAAAAAACTACTCAATTAAAGAATTTAATACAAAGATATTATTAGCATCTTCTTTAAAATTTAGTCATTTATTCGCGAGTTCAAAAGTTTCCCTTACCCTTTCATAAGGAGAAACTAAGACTAACACACCATCGTTTTTAATATTGTTTTTAATCATATATTCTTTTAGAGATATACCTAAGTTTATAGATGGATTTTTTCTCTTATCAGTTAATTTAATAATTGCATCTATGATAAAAAATAGTCAAGATGTGATTAATGAAATTACCCTGAATATTTAGTGTGATAGTTGATCTTATAATTATAAAATGCTATAATATTTTACTGTAAAATATTGCAAATTGATAATAATTATAAAATAGGAGAAAATATCATGGAGAAAGATGATTTTCAAAAAGAAGAAGAAAATTTAAAGCAGATAATAAAAAAATATAATGAAATCATGGAATATTATGACTTAAGAATTGAAGCTATACCAAAAATATACAAGAATAATCCAATAATGATAGAAAATTTTATTGAAATGTATTCTCAAAAGTTAAGACTAATGGAAAAAAGTATAAAAAAACCATATTTTGCAAGGTTAGATTTTGCAAGAGATGGGGAAGAAAAGGTGGAACAATTATATATTGGAAAAGTAGGAGTAATGGATGAAGAAAATAATAGTATTACAGTAGATTGGAGAGCACCCATTTCTTCAATGTATTATGATAGTAATTTAGGTAGAGCCTCTTATCAAGCACCAGAAGGAATCTGTACAGGAGAATTATTAGTGAAAAGACAATATGATATAGAAAATGGCAAACTAAATAGCTATCAAGATGTAGATACGGTTTCAAATGATGAAATATTAAAGCCATATTTAGGAACTAATGCTGATAATAGATTAAAAAATATAGTATCAACAATTCAGACAGAACAAAACGAAATTATACGCCAGCCATTATCTCAAAATGTAATTATTCAGGGTGTAGCAGGTTCTGGAAAGACAACCGTTGCGTTACATAGAATTGCTTATTTAGTATATAACAATAGAGATACAATTAAACCAGAGCAATATTTAGTTATTGGACCTAATAAATTTTTTGTGAGTTATATTTCTGGAGTTTTACCAGATTTAGATGTTAATAATGTTAAACAGTTAACTTATGAAGAATTATGTGCTGAGTTTATAGGAGAAGATATAAAGTTAATTAATGAAGATAAAAAATTAATTTTATCAATTTCAGATGAAAAATTATTAGATTATGAGAAATTCAAAGTTTCAATGGAGTATAAGGAAGCATTAGATAAATTCATTACAGAAATAGATAAAAATGTTATTTCAAATAATAGTATTGAAATAAAGGGGTATAAAGTAATATCTAATACATTAATCAAAGAGACATATAATTCTATTAATAATGTTAACATTTATGATACAATCGAAAAGAAAGTGGAAAGAACAAAATTATTACTAACAAAATATGTAGAAGATAATTATGATGATATAATGGCCCAAATAAAAACACAGTATCAAGAAAATATAAGTCTATTATCTAAAGAAGCTAAAGAAAGTGAAATATCAAAACTAAACTTTATAGAAAAAGAATTAAAAAATAGTTGTAAAATGAGCTTTAAAAAATATTTTGGCTCAATTATTCCCAATATATTAAATGTATATATTAAATTTCTTACAAATATAAAAAATTATACAGATATAAAAATATATCATAATGTAGAAGAAAAAGTAAAAGAAAATATAAAAAATATCAAGAATAAAAAGGTAGAGTTTGAAGATTTAAGTGCTCTAATTTACTTGAAGTGTAAAATAATCGGAGTAGATAGCTATAAGAAGTATAGACAAGTAGCAATAGACGAAGCACAGGATTTTGGAGATTTTAGCTTTTATGCATTAAAAGTACTATTAAAAGATGCTACATTTAGTATTTTTGGAGATTTAGCACAATCTATTTACCAGTATAGAGGAATAGAAGACTGGAAAAAAGTAATAAACGATACATTTAGTGAAAACTGTAAAATGAAATATCTTTTAAAAAGTTATAGAACAACTACAGAGATAATGAATTCAGCTAATAATATAACTAGGTATATAAATCTTAATCCAGCACAACCAGTGATTAGACATGGAAAAACAGTTACATATATTCCATATAAAAATAATCAGGAGCAAATTGATACTATAAGTGAGATAGTAAAAGAATATGAACAAAAAGGATATATTTCAATAGCAGTAATATGTAAAGATGAGAAAGAGGCAACATCAATTAATAATGAATTAAATAATAGAAATATAAAACTTAACAATATTACAAATTCAGATACTCAATATAATGGTGGAATTTGTACAATAACAAGTTATTTGGCCAAGGGGCTTGAGTTTGATGGAGTTGTTATTGCAGATGCTTCAGAAAAAGAATATGATTCTGACAAAGATATAGACATGAAATTATTGTATGTTGCTATGACAAGACCATTACATGAATTAAGAGTGCTATATAAAGATGCTATTGTTAAGCCATTGCAAGTAGAAATTTTAAAAAATTAAATAAGAATTAACTCATCCGACCATTAAAGTCGGACACCAATAAAATAAAAAAATGTGCCATACTAATAGTATAAAATATTAGGAGGTAAAAAATGGAGCAAGGACAAAAAATTAATTGTACAGGAAGAACAATAAAAAGTAAATTATATCAAAAGAAAGAGGGAAGATAGTCAAAAAAAATTATGTTCCCTCTTTCAAATATTTAACCAAAGAGTAAAAAAAACTTGAAAAAGTAGTAAATATAAGATATAATACAAGCAGTTGAATGTTATTCAATATTTGACAATTTAGTATTAGGAGTGTGATTGGATGGGTTCCAAAGAACGGTTCTACGTTGATATCATGGCAGTGCATCCAGAAGTAACAGGATCTTGCAACCTTGTTGTTGTAAAGTATCCAAACGATGAGACATGTCGTTTTATCGTTGATTGTGGGCTATTCCAAGAAAAAGAATATGAAGAATTAAATCAGAATTTTCCGTTTAATGCAGACAGTATTCATTTTTGTTTAGTTACTCATAATCATGTAGATCACATTGGAAGAATTCCACTTTTATGTAAGGAGGGCTTTTCAGGTAAGATATATGCATCTTCACCAACAACTTATCTTATGCCATTAGCATTACGGGATACAGGAAAAGTGCTTAAAGATTTAAGTAAAAGAAAACATTGTAAAGAATTGTTTTCCGAAACGGATATTAGTCTGGCACTAAACTGTCTCGTATCCTGTCAATTTGGAGAAACAATTCAAATTGATGAGCACATTAAAGCAACATTTTTCAAAAATGGACATCTAATTGGTGCTGCTTTAATCCTTGTACAGATTAGTTTCCCTGAGCAGCAAACAATTAATTTGTTATTCACAGGAGATTATCACAAGGATAACATGTTTTTGGATGTGAATCCATTGCCGTATTGGGTAAAAGATTTAAATCTAACCATTATCCAAGAATCAACTTATGGATATATGGATTCTGATCAAAGTATAGCATGTTTTAAACAAAATGTGATAGCAGCAATCCAAGAAGGAAAGACTGTAATTTCTTTAGTATTTTCACTAGGACGTTCACAGGAAATTCTTTATGTATTGAAAATGATGCAGGAAGAAGGGGTTTTAGATAAGGCAATTCCTATCTATTTTGATGGAAAGTTAGCATTTGCTTATACTGAATTATACAAAAAAGATGTCTTGGGAATTAAAGAAGAAATGACAGACTTTATCCCAGATGGACTGGTTTATGTAAGCAAAGAGCTAAGACCAACCTTGATTACTGATCGGAATACGAAAATTATTGTAACAACTTCTGGTATGGGCTCTTATGGACCAGCACAGTGCTATTTACCCGAATATTTGACCAGAAAAAATGCATTAATCCATTTTACTGGTTATGTTGCAGAAGGCACACTGGGTAGATCTCTAATGGACACACCATACAATTCAATTGTATCAGTGGGAGGGGTTGTTTTAAACAAAAAAGCTGAAGTAGTTTACACTTCTGAGTTCTCTGCACATGCAAAAGCGGATGAAATGATTGAGTTTTTGCAACAATTTAATCATTTAAAATTGGTTTTGGTAAACCATGGCCAAACAATTGTAAAGGAACAATTCTCCAAAAGAATTCTTTCAGAAGTTGAGTCAAAACATGTTGGAATTCTTAGTAGGGATTATTTCTTCCGAGTCAATGGCTATGGACTTATAAAATCATTGGGAACCAAATTTGACTAAATCCTAAAATGTCAAAAAGATAGAGCCTGGAAATTTCTGGGCTCTATCTTTTTTGACATAATAATTTGTTTTTTAAGCATAAAAAATAAATAAAAATAAATTCTTGACATATACTAATTTTAGAAATACAATAAGCTTGAAAAAAAGAAAAATAGGAGGAAAAAAGTATGCCACTAGTAACAACAAAAGAAATGTTTGAAAAATCGATGAAAGAGCATTTTGCTATTGGAGCATTTAATGTTAATAATATGGAAATTATTCAAGGAATTGTAGATGCTGCAGCAGAAGAAAATTCACCAGTTATTTTACAAGCTTCCAGTGGAGCAATTAAATATGCAAGAATTCCATATTTGAAAAAAATGGTAGAAGCAGCATTAGAGGAGCATAATATTCCAGTTGCACTTCATTTAGATCATGGACCAGATTTTGAAACAGCAAAAATGTGTATTGATAATGGTTTTACATCTGTTATGATTGACGGTTCAAAATATAATTTTGAGGAAAATGTTGCACTTACTAAAAAAGTAGTAGAATATGCCCATGCAAGAGGAGTGGTTGTAGAAGCTGAAATTGGAAAATTAGCAGGAGTAGAAGATGATGTAAATGTAGCTGCAGAAGACGCTATTTATACAAATCCTAAAGAAGCAGAAGAATTTGTAAGACAAACAGGATGTGATTCTCTAGCAATTGCTATTGGAACTAGCCATGGAGCATATAAATTTAAAGGAGAAGCAAAATTAAGATTTGACATTTTACAACAAATTAAAGAAAGAATTCCAAATACTCCAATTGTACTTCATGGAGCATCTACAGTTATTCCAGAATTAGTAGAATTATGCAACAATAATGGTGGAAATATTCCAGGAGCTAAGGGAGTACCAGATGAAATGTTACATGAAGCAAGTCAAAAAGGTGTATCAAAAATCAATGTTGATACAGACTTAAGATTAGCTATGACAGGAGCAATTCGCAAAGTATTTACAGAATCCTCATCTGAGTTTGATCCAAGAAAATATTTAACACCAGCAAGAGAATTAATCAAACAAACTGTACAACATAAAATTAGAGATGTATTTGGTTCAAGTAATAAAGCATAAAAATATTAAAATTCCTCAGAGGTTAACTCCGAGGAATTTTTGATCTAAATTATAGATTTATATATTAATGATTTATTAATTAATGAGATTTTAAAGCTTGGGCAATTTTCCTTTGAGCATCTTTTTTAGCAATCTCTTCACGTTTATCATAAAGCTTTTTGCCTTTACAAATGCCAAGCTCTACTTTAACAAAACTACCTTTAAGATATAAATTAAGAGGAATTAAACTATAACCTTTTTGTTTCATAAGACCAAATAATTTCATAATTTCTTTTTTAGTTAATAAAAGTTTACGTGTACGAAGTGGATCTTTATTAAAAATATTACCATGGTCATAAGGACTGATATGCATACCATAAATAAATGCTTCACCATCATCAATAGCAGCATAACTGTCTTTAATATTTACTTTTCCTGCTCGAATTGACTTAATTTCAGTACCAGTTAATACAATTCCCGCTTCAACCTTATCCTCAATAAAATAATTATGACCAGCTGTAGGATTTTTAGCAATTAATTTTGTTTGCATATCTTTTCACCTTCAAATTAAATTTATTAAAATTATAACACAAAAAAAGGCATATTGTATATGCCTTTTTTGTGTTTGTATAAAAATTATACAAAATTAAAGATTTGTACAATTATCTTTTTTCAGAAGTATGCTCACGTTCACTTGCATAATACCAAACTAAAGCAATGATAGCAATAGCAGAAATACCCATTACAAGCCATGTCCAAGCTGTTGAATTCATACCAGCGAAAGTAGCATCATTAGTAGCGGTTCTAGTAGCAGTATAACCATCATTATTTGTTCCAGTACGAGTTGTTCCTGCAACAGCATTACCAGCATTATTCATTGTATTTCTTGTTGCTGCTCCAGCTTTTTGTCCAGCATTTTCTACAGCATTTACAGTACCTTTAGCAGCACCTTCTACAGCATTTTCAGCACCGCCAACAACATTACGAATTCCATCTCCAGCTTTTTGTAATTCATTTGTAGCAAAAACAGATGTTGCAGCAAATATCATAAAACAAGCAGCTAAAGCAATTGAAAATAGTTTCTTTTTCATGATGTGATATCCTCCTTTTATAAAAGTAGAGTTGAATTTTTTAAAACTCAATATTAGTATTGATGGAATAAAAAAAAATATACATGAAAAAGTTTCAAAAAAAACTACTACAAAAATGTAGTAGTTTAAAAAAAATTGTTTAAAATATTAATGATGTAAACGAATTAAAATTGCAATTCCAAGTAAAATAATTAAAACACCAACAACAATTAGTAAAATGTTTAAAATATTGGCTAATCCTAAATTACTCTCAGGAAGATTATTAATTGTACTAGAAAGTGGATTAGTTGTAAGTGGATTAACACTTCCAGAAGTAGAATTTATGCTATTACTGGTTTGATTTGTTGAGTTTGTAGTATCTGTAGTATTTGTATTAGTAGCATAACAATTGGTAAATAAACAAAATAAGAAAAAGAAAATACAAAGTATCATACTAATTTTTTGAATTTTTGTCATTTTTTAACCTCCTAATAAATCTTTTGTAATTATTTATTATATGTTACATATCATACACAAAAAAAGAAAAAAAGTCCATATCATAAATAAAAAATATGATATAATTTCTATAAAAAGAAAAAGATTTATCAAATAATTTAATTGTATTTTAAGCTTTTGTGATATATAATACCAAAAAGAAAAAGAGTATGCAAAAGAATAAAAGAAAAGAGGAAATAAAATGAAAAAGATATTTTATTATGTTTTAGTAATTGTTATGTTATTAGTGGCAGTGGTGGCATTAACAGGATGTAATAATGAAAACACACAAGAAAATACAAACAATTCAGAAGAACAAGATGTGCAAGAAGTACAAAATGTAGCTGTAGAAGCAGATAAAAATTATAAAGAAACACAAGAAGAAAATAAAATTGTCATTACTTATAAGCATGAAAACATAGATATTACCACAACCTATTTATACCAAAATAATAGGTTAAGTCAAATTAGCATTGTTCAAAAATATGAGTCAGCTGATGCAGCTAAAATTGCTTATGATTTATTAGAACAAGAAGAAAATATGAAACAATTATATAGTAAGATTACACTAAATGGAGATACAATTAGATTAGACGGTAGTTCTAGTTTAATAGATTCTTATAAAGATTTATCAAAAGAAGATATGTATAAAAAACAAAAGGAAATTTATGGACAACAAGATTAAATGAGAAATAGAAAAATAGCACTTACCATGAAAATAAGTAAGTGCTATTACAATATGTAAAAGATAAAATAAAAATAAAGGAAAGAAAATTTTTATGAAGGAAGTCATATTTCCAGGAATTCATTTAACATTACAAATTAATCCAATTGCTTTTGAAATATTAGGAGTTAAGATTACTTGGTATGCTATTTTAATAGTAAGTGCCATGATTTTAGCTCTAATACTAGTAAGAAAAAACTGTAATCGTTACCAAATAAAGTTTGAGCAAATACTAGAAATGGTATTATGGGTAATACCAATTTCGATTATTTGTGCTAGGATATATTTTGTTTTATTTAAGTTAGAATACTATTTACAAAATCCATGGCTAATTTTCCAGATTAGAAATGGAGGACTTGCAATTTATGGAGGTATCATAGGAGCAGTCTTTACCATTTTTGCGTATTGTAAAATAAAAAAGATATCTTTTTTAGATATGTTAGATCTACTTGTTCCTTATTTAGCATTAGGACAAGCAATTGGTCGTTGGGGTAATTTTTTTAATGTAGAAGCTTATGGATATGAAACAAATCATATCTTGCGAATGGGAATCATCGAAAATGGAAGATATATAGAAGTTCATCCAACCTTTCTTTATGAGAGTATAGCTACTTTTTTCATTTTTCTTATTTTAATATTTTATAGAAACAAAAGAAAATATAAAGGGGAGCTAACTTGCATCTATTTTATTTTATACTCTATGGTAAGAGCTATTATAGAAGGATTAAGAACAGATAGTTTAATGATAGGAAATATCAGAATATCACAAGCTTTATCAATTATGTTATTTCTCATTTTTCTGTTTATTAGTCTATATCAATTAATAAAGAGAAAAAAATTAAATAAAAAATCAGTTGAGCCCCAATAGCAGATAATACTGCTATTTTTTGTTTTAGAAATAGAAATTTTAATTAAAATATATTGACTTTTTAAAACAAAAAATGTATCATTGTATTATGCTAGTAATACAATGAAGAAAGGAAGAAAGAATGGATTTTATTTTTGAAATGGATAGGCCTATCTATATTCAATTAGTAGAACAATTAAAGTTGTATATTATAACCGGGAAATTAGTATCAGGAAGTAGAATTCCATCGGTAAGAGACTTTGCAATGCAAGCAAAAGTAAATCCTAACACCATGCAAAAAGCTCTAATCGAATTAGAAGAAGAAGGATTAATATATACAGAAAGAACAAATGGAAAATTTGTTACTGAGAATAAAGAACTAATTGAAAATATGAAAAAAAATCTTGCACAAAAAACTGGAGAAGAATACTTAAATGCCATGAAAAAAATAGGAGTTTCTAAAGACGAGGCAATTAAGTATTTACAAGAGTTAGAAAATTAGGAGGAAAAAAGATGGAATTATTAGAATATAAGCATCTATCAAAAAGCTATGGAACAAAACAAGCTTTAAAAGACATCAATCTAAAAATAGCAAGAGGAAAAATTATTGGACTTTTAGGTAAAAATGGAAGTGGAAAAACAACATTAATTAAACTAACCAATGACTTATTAGTACCAACAGAAGGAGAAGTTCTAATCAATGGAAAAAGACCAGGAGTAGAATCTAAAAAAGTAATATCTTATCTGCCAGAAAGAACTTATTTAGATAAAGATATGACAGTAGAGCAGGTGATTACTTTCTTTACAGAATTTTATGATAATTTTGAACCAGAAAAAGCAAAAAAATTATTAAAAGATTTAGACTTAGATATATACCAAAAATTAAGTAAAATGTCAAAAGGTATGCAAGAAAAAGTACAACTTATCCTTGTCATGAGTAGAAAAGCAGAACTATATATTTTAGATGAGCCGTTAGGAGGAGTTGATCCAGCAACAAGAGAATACATTTTAGATACAATTCTTTCAAACTTCAATGAAGGAGCAAGTGTTATTTTGTCAACTCATTTAATTGCAGATATTGAAAAAATTCTAGATGAAGTTATTTTTATAGACAAGGGAGAAATCAAACTAACTTCATCAGCAGATGAATTAAGAAACAAAGAAAATAGCTCAATCGATGAAATATTTAGGAGGTATTTTAAATGTTAGGAAAACTATTAAAATATGATTTGAAATGGATTTATAAAGCAGTAGTAGTATTTTATATCTTAGCCTTCCTATTTTCTGTAATAGGAAGAGGACTTAATAGCATAGAAAATTCATTAGTATTTAAGACTATAGGACAAATTTCAATGGCATTTGCTGTTGGTATGATGATTAGTAGCTTAATAAACTGCCTGATGAGATCATGGGCAAGATTTGTAAGAAATGTATATAAAGATGAATCTTATTTAACCCATACATTGCCAGTAAAGAAAAATACAATATATGTATCAAAAGTATTAGCAGCTATTATATGTATATTTACAACAGTTCTTGTCATCATAACCTGTCTTGCAATTTGCTATTATTCACAAGCTAATATTGATAATTTAAAATCAGTATTAGAAATAACCGCTTCTACCTACAACACAACAGTATTAAACCTTATCTTTATCATTTCTACGTTAATATTTATAGAAATTGTATTTGTTCTATTAATAGGATATGTTGGAATTATCATAGGACATCAATTCAATAACGGAAAAATGGTAAAATCAATTGCAACTGCTATTATCCTATATATGCTAACCCAATTATTAAGTTTAGCTGGAATATATGTCCTAGGACTATTTAACACTCAAGTTATGAACTTGATTAATACAACAGATATGATTAGTATCGATAGCATAAAAAACATCCTATACTTTGCAATAGGAATTTATATAATTTATATAGTAATCTACTATCTAGTAGGAAAAAGTCAATTAGAAAAAGGTGTAAATGTAGAATAGATTTTTAGATAAGTAAAATTAGAAGAATAAATAAAAATATAAACAGAAGAATAGTTTTAGCAAAAACTATTCTTTTGTTCTTTTTTATGATATAAATGATATCGACATAGACAATAAATAGGGGAGAAAACTTAAATGGAAATAAAATTGCTGTTATTAATACAAAGGATTGAAAAAGAAATACTACTAATATCTAGTAATTATCATAACAGGAAACCCACAATATTATAAAAAGTTTAAGTTTGAAAGTACATCAAAATACCAAATCTATTATCAAGGCGCTGAGCCATCCCAGGAAACAGAGTTCTTTATGGTTAAAATATTAGAACCAAAAGAAATAAGTACTTTACAAGGAATCTATTGCGAGCCAAGTTGCTATAATATTACTCCTAAAAGATTAAAAGAAGTAGAAGTATTTGATAAGAATTTTCCCAATAAGATAAAAGAAAAAAGGAAAGGACAATTAGAATAAAATTACTTAAAATATGACATACTAATGTCTAGTTTATATGATATAATATACAGGGTGAAAAAAATGCAAATTAATCGATTATTTGAAATTGTATATCTCTTATTAGAAAGAAAAACAATAACAGCAAAAGAACTAGCCAATCGATTTGAGGTATCCACTAGAACAATTTATAGAGATGTGGAGATATTAAGTAATGCAAAGATACCAATTTATGCAACAAAAGGAAAAGGTGGAGGAATTAGCCTGTTAGATAATTTTGTATTAGATAAATCAATGGTATCAGAAGAAGAACAAAATGAGATTCTATTCGGATTGCAAAGTCTAAAGGAATTAAAAGCAGGAGAAGGAGCATCTGCTTTGGAAAAAATGGGTACGCTATTTAAGAAGAAAGAAATAGATTGGATATGCATTGATTTTTCTGGGTGGGGAAATGAAATAAAAGAAAAAGAACAATTTGAAGAAATTAAACAAGCTATTTTAAGACAGCAAGTGCTTAAGATTGAATATTATGCTTCTGATGGAAAAGTTTCCAAAAGAGAAATGGAACCAATGCAATTAGTATTTAAAGATAAATCTTGGTATTTAAAAGCATATTGTAAATTAAAAGAAGATTTTAGACTTTTTAAAATGACTAGAATACGAAATTTGGAAGTGATGAACGAAAAGTTTGAAAGAAGAGAAATGAAACAAAATGCGGAAAATCAAAACAAGGATAATAGAAAAGTTCCTAATATCAAAATAGTAAACTTAAAGCTAAAGGTTGATGCAAGTTTAGCTTACCGAGTTTGTGATGAATTTCGAGAAAAGAATATTACAAAAGATAGAGATGGAAATTTTTTAATAGAAGTAGAATATCCAGAAGATGAATGGGTATATGGATATTTATTATCTTTTGGAGATAAAATAGAAATACTAGAACCTAGTTATGTAAAAGAACAGTTGGCTGTAACCATTGAAAAGATGAGGGAGAAGTATCAAAAAAATAGTAGTGAAAAATAAAAAGTTAGAAAGGAAGAAAGGATATGATTGAATTACCAGAGTCTGTAAACCTTGCTAGAGAATTAAAAGAAGCATTAAAAGGTAAGAAAATAGAGAAAGTATTACCGCCTTCTTCTGTCCATAAATTTTGCTGGTATGAAGGAGAGCCAGAGGCATATGATGCGTTATTAAAAGGAAAGAAAATAGTAAGTGTAGAATCCTATGGAATTTATGTAGAGATAATATTTGATCAAGAGACGAAATTGAATTTCAATGACGGAGTAAATATCAGGTTGTTAACAGAAGAAGAGAATTTACCAGTAAAATATCAGTTAGCTGTTTTTTTAGATAGTGGAGAAAAACTTGTTTTTACAGTTGCGATGTATGGTGGAATTATTGCTTACCAAGGGGAGAATACGAATGAATATTATCAAAAGAATAAAATAGGAGTATCAGCAATTAGTAAAGAATTTACAAATGAGTACTGGATAAATTTAATACACTCTGTTAAACCTACCATGAGTCTAAAAGCATTTTTAGCAACAGAACAAAGAATTATTGGAATTGGAAATGGTGTTTTACAAGATATCCTATTTGCTGCCAAACTACATCCCAAACGTAAAATAGAAAGCTTGTCAGAAGAAGAAAAAGATATACTATATCAGAAAACAAAATCTGTACTAGAGGAAATGATCCGAAAAGGTGGAAGAGATACTGAAAAAGATATGTATGGGAATCTTGGCAATTACAAAACAATCCTTTCTAAAAACACATATAAAGAAGGATGCCCTGTATGTCATGGAGCAATTACCAAAGAAAATTATTTAGGAGGTAGTATTTACTATTGTCCAAACTGTCAACCAATGAAAAAATAGACCTAAGAAAAGACGAAAAAAACAGAAGAAAATAAAAATAAAAAAACTATTTTAAAAGAAAGTAGAATCTTTTTCTAACTATGACATACTGATGTCATATTACCTTTGTTAGAATAAAAACAGGAGGTAAGAAAAATGGAAAAAGAAACAATGAAATATGAGGTAGTAACTAGAAAAGAGACAATAGTAGAAGGACTAGAAGTAAGGACATGTAACCTATGGGAAACAGTGGGACAGGATATTGGAATGTTATGGAATGATTTCTATACGAAGGGAGAGTATAGTAAAATTGAAAATAAAGTAAACAATAAAACAATTGGGTTATATACAGATTATGAAGGAGATTACACAAAACCATACAATTTTATTGCGTGTACAGAAGTTAGTAAAGTACCAGAAAATAGAGAGCAGGAGAAAAATAAAGTAATCAAAATCATTCCGAAAGGAAAATATGCTAAATTTGTAGTAATAGGAGAAATGTCAAAAGTAGTAAGGGAAGCTTGGACACAAATATGGCAAATGGATTTAAAAAGAAAATACACATGTGATTTTGAAGAATATCAAAATAATACACAAGATATGGAAAATGCAGAAATTCATATTTACATAGCAATCGAAGATTAAGAAAAGAGGTATATGGTATGGAAAAATTAGATTATAAGAAAGAATGTAAAGATATTTATTTACCAAAAGCAAAACCAATGTTAATCAATGTACCAAGTATGAAATATATCATGGTAAGAGGAAAAGGAAATCCTAATAGCGAAAATGGAAATTATCAAGAAGCCTTACAACTACTATATGGATTATCCTTTACCATTAAAATGAGTAAAATGGGAGAAAATAAAATAGACGGATATTTTGAGTATGTTATACCACCACTGGAAGGATTATGGTGGCAAGAAGATATGCAAGGAATTGATTATGCACACAAAGAAAAATTTGAATGGATTTCTATGATAAGACAGCCAGAATTTGTAACAGAAGAAGTTTTTAAGTGGGCTTGCCAAGAACTTAAAAAGAAAAAAGAAATTGATGTATCAAAAGCAGAATTAAAAGAATTCAAAGAAGGTTTATGTGTTCAAATGATGCACATTGGTTCTTATGATAATGAACCAAAAACAATAGAAACAATAGAAGAATATATAAAAAATCAAAATCTAACAAATGACATAGGAGCAAAACTACCAAATGGTATCATAAGAAGACATCATGAAATCTATCTATCTGATCCAAGAAAAACAGCAACAGAAAGGTTAAAAACAGTAATAAGAATTCCAGTAGTAAAAAAATAATTTAATTGAAAGAGTAGAAAACCATGGAAGAAATAACAAGAAAAGAATTAGAAAAATAATTGGAAGCTCAAAAGTACAAGCATTTGATACAATATGTTCTCCTATATCCATGATAATTATGAAATGGATTGTACTTGGAATTATGGTGGCAAAAAGTGGGATTATGAATATAAATTTAGAAAAAGCAGAAAGAGATAAGTTTGAACAAAACAAAGAACAATATTCTACCAAGTTATATTTAATTTTTTATGAATTAGATTAGTTGAAATAGGACTCTTGTATAGTAGTAACCACAAAAGGTAGGAAAAAGAAAATAAGGAGCAGAAAATGAAAAATATTTTAGTACACGGATTAGGACAAAACCAAACAAGTTGGAGCAAGGTAAAGGAAGAATTAAGTACAAATAATATAAATACAGAAACTCCAAATTTATTTGACTTAGTTAAAAATTATGAAGTAAATTACGAAAATACATATAAAACTTTTACTGATTATTGTAATTCATTTAATGAAAAAATAAATTTATGTGGTTTGTCATTAGGTGGACTATTATCTATTGATTATGCTGTAGAATATCCAGATAAGATCAATTCACTTATACTAATAGGAACACCTTATGAAATACCTAAAAAGTTATTTAAAATACAAAACTTTATATTTAAGTTTATGCCAAAGAAAACTTTTGAAAGTATGGGGATTTCAAAAAAGGATTTTATTAGTTTGACAAATTCAATGACAGAATTAGATATTAAATCAAAAGTAGAAAGAATAAAATGTAATACTTTAATCTTATGTGGAGAAAAAGATAATGTTAATATGGAAAGTGCTAAACAGTTAAATAGCCATATAAAAGATAGCAAATTAAATATTATTAAAAATGCAAGACACGAAGTAAATATTGATACCCCAATAGAACTTTCAAATATAATTATAAATTATTTGAACAATAAAATATAGGATTAAAACCGTTTGTTTTGCATAGCAACTATTGGTTGACAAATTTAAAGGCATAGTTGGTAGAGTTGCAACCAGTAAAATTGTTATAATAGAACAAACGAAAGGAGTTGTTTATTATGACAATAGCAGATAGAATATTAAAATTAAGAAAAATGAAAGGAATTTCACAAGAAGAACTTGCAGACAAAATAGGAGTATCAAGGCAAGCTGTATCTAAATGGGAAAGTGAGCAATCTATACCAGATATAGAAAAAGTAATCTTATTAAGTAATTACTTTGAGGTAACAACAGACTATTTACTAAAAGGAATAGAAAGTAGTAAAATATCTAAAAAGGAAAATAGTAATATATATTTTTTTAATACAGTTGCAACATCTTTAACTATATTAGGAATCATAATGTCAAGTTTTATATGGTATGCTACACAAGAAGTGGGAGGTATTATTGCAGGTCTAGTATTTATTGTATTAGGTATAATGATTTTCTCAATAGGAACTTATCAATCAACAGGGAAAGAAAAAATAATTGTTAAAAGTAAATTTTGGAAGATTAATATATGGATAGTTACTTTTATTCCATTAGCAATGGTATATAACATTTTAATTGGTGGAATATTAGCACCATACCCATTATTAGCAAGTAACACATATTACCAATTTATTGCTTTTTGGATAATTTATATAGTTATATGTTCAATAATAATGTACTTACAAATAAAAAAGGAAAAAGAAAATTGATAGATTTAAATTTTATAATAATTGCAAATTACAATTTATTTGTTAAATTGGAGACGATATAAATGGAAAATAAAAAGATTATAAAATACTTTTATGAAACAGTAGTTTCGCAAAATGTAATTAAAGAAATCCCAAAGTATATTTCAGAAGATTGTGTTTTAAGGATTGGAGAAAAAATATTACCTTTGGGAGTAAATGGGATGAAACAACATCTTTTAGATATAAGAAAAACATATCCTGATTATACAATAAAAATTTTACATCAATATTCAGAGGGCGACTATATTATTTCAGAGTTTATTATGGAAGGAACACATAAAGGAGAATTTATAGGTATAAAGCCTACAAATAAAAGATTAGTTTTTACAGGAGTTGATATTGACAAAATAAAAGATGGAAAAATTATTGAACATAGTGGTGCTACCAATACTTTTGAAACCTTTTTTGAAAACAATATGATTAAACCCATATAAATAACAATTTGGAGGTATGTATGATTAAATCAAATCTTAAAGGAAAATGGGTTGGTATTTTCAAAGAACTTCCAGATGGTGCTATTGAATTAGATTTTACAGAAGAAGTAAAAACAGTAATTTGTACAATAAACTAGAGGTTTATTAAAGTAAACTAACTGTCGGTTGAGTTTGCAAAAAAGCGATAGTAAAATAGAATTAACAAAGGAGGGATAAATATGTCAAGTAAAAGTATTGGAGAAATAATTAGTTCTTTAAGAAAAGAAAAAGGAATGACACAAAATGAATTAGCAGAGAAAATGAATGTAACAGATAAAGCTGTGTCAAAATGGGAAAGAAACTTATCTTGTCCTGATGTTAATTCTATTCCAAAATTAGCAGAAGTTTTAGGAACAACAGTAGAAGAATTATTAAATGCTCAAACAAAAAAAGAGAACAATAAAGTCAATAATATTATTAATATTGCTTTAATCGGTGTTGCTCTTGCAATGGGAATTTGTATAATTGTTACTTCTATATTGAAACAAATTGAGACAAATAATGCTATTGCTATGCTAGGAATAGGAATGAGCTGTTTATCAATTTATTTATTGAAAATGAAAGATGATAAACAATAAAATAGTAGGGCTAAATTTTTAATGTTTAGCCCTACAACTTATAATTTGCAGAGGTGTGAAATGGAAGAAAGAGAAAAAATAATTAAGTTATGGTTTGATATGTGGTTACAACAAAAAGATTTAGGAATAGACAATATATTTACAGAAGATGTAACATATATAGAAAGTTGGAGTCCAAAATATGAAAATCGCAAAACTGTAAAACATTGGTTCAATGAATGGAATAGTCGTGGAAAAGTTTTAGCATGGGATATTAAGCAATATTTTCATAAAGACACTCAGACTATTGTAGAATGGCATTTTAAAAATAAAATGAATGATGGTAGAGTTGAAGAATTTGACGGCATTTCACTTATAAAATGGACAACAGATAATAAAATACTATTTTTGAAAGAATTTGGTTGTAATATAAATAATTACAATCCATATCAAAATAGCCAAACACCACAATTTAAAGACGATAAAGTAAATTGGTTTTAAATAATTCAATAAAGGAGAAAAAAGTAAATGAACGAATATATCAACTTAACGTTAAATAATTTAGATGATGAACATATATGTTGTGCTATTGGAGATCCAAAGCATCAAGATGGAGTGGATAATAAAAAACAATGGTTAAAAGAAAGATTCCAAGAAGGACATATTTTTAGAAAACTAAATGTAAGAGGGAAAGTATTTATTGAATATGCACCCTTAGAAACTTCATGGACACCTGTAAGTGGAGATAATTTCATGTATATCTATTGTCTATGGGTATCAGGAAGTTTTAAGGAAAAAGGCTATGGGAAAGAGTTGTTAGAATATGCAATAGAAGATAGTAGAAATAAAGGTAAAAGTGGAATTTGTACGATTACATCAAAAAAGAAAAAGCCATTTATATCAGAAAAAGCATTTTTTGTTAAGTACGGATTTAAAGTAGTAGATACAATAGGAGATTATGAATTATTATCACTATCATTTAATGGAACAGACCCTAAATTTAACAAAAATGCTAGGAATATGAAAATAGATAATACAGACTTGACAATTTATTATACTCCTCAATGTCCATTTACAGCAAATGGAATAAAAGAAGCATTAGAATATAGTAAAGGACATAATGTTCCTATTAATATCATTAAAATAGATACATTAGAAAAAGCTAAAAATGTTCCTTGTATCTTTAATAATTGGGCTGTTTTTAAAGACGGTAAATTTGTATCTAACACATTATTAAATAAGAATATGATAGAAAAATTATATAAATAAAATAGAGCTTGATATATAAAGATTAGATTAAAATCTAATCTTTTTTTCTTAAAATGTCATTTTTTTAAAAATTGTTGTGTCTTACTATTAGGGAGGTGAAAAAACTAATGCTGACAAATGAGAAAGAAATAAATAGAATCATAAACTTGTATGGCAATAGATTACTTCGTATGAGTTATTTAATCTTAAATGATTATGATTTAGCAGAAGATGTAGTTCAGGATACTTTGATACAAGTAATACAAAAATATCATACTTTAAGAAATAAAGAAGCTGAAAAAGCATGGATTCTAAAGATAGCAATGAATCAATGCAAAAATCAATTAAGGGGGCAATGGTTTAAAAAGATAGTATTTTATGAAGAAGCAGAAATGAAAAGTAAAACTACGCAAATAGAACTGGAAGAGGATAATACTATCCAATATATCTGTGAGTTAAAAGAAAAATACAAAGAAGTATTATTATTATATTATTATCAAGAATTAAGTATAAAAGAGATTGCATCAGCATTAGGGAAAAAAGAATCCAATATACAACAACTCTTAAAAAGAGCAAGGCAACAATTAAAAGAAAGGATGGAAAAGAGATGACAAATAAAATAAGAAAACAAATTGATACAGAGTTATCTGATATGAATTTATCTAGTGAAGTTATTCACAATATAAAGAAGGGAAAAAAGAGTATAAGAACAAAAAATTATGCTTTAGTATTACCAATTATACTTGTTTGCGTGATTTCATTTTCAACAGTCTATGCAGTATCTCAAATATTTACCATGAAAGTAAATCATAAAGAAATTCCTCAACTTGATAGCATGAGTATAATAAAAGTAAACGATATAGAAGATGCTCAAATAAAAGATGGGATTATAAGCAAAGAATATAATGATATGCAAGAGCTTGAAAATGAACTAGGGGTTAAATTTTTATCAAGCAAATTAGAGAATAATCACTATCACTTAATAAAATATACAAAAATAGGGAAAGGTTATAACTGTATTGATATTGGAGCATACATTGTAGGAGATTTAACTAATCTAGTATATCAAGAAGAATATTCTTATTATTCTTGGGATTCAGGCATAGAATACCAAACACCAATCGATCTAAAGATAGAAATTATCTCGGATAATAGTCAGCAACCTTTTGATACAGAATATTTAGGGACTTTTCATTATCTAAACACATTCATTTCAAAAGATGGCTATACGATAAACTTATTAGAAAGTAAATCATTAGGAAAAAATCAAATATGTGCAATATTTGTGGCAAATGGAATTCGATATACATTAACAGGACATGTAGAAGCTAGTACGATGATAGAAATTGTAAATTCAATGAAATAAATATATTAAAAAAGCTGTAAAAACAAGAAACCTCTTGTCTTCACAGCTTTTTTAATAGAAGCATGTATAATATTTGACCCAAAATGAGATAAATTAAATTTATGAAAGTTTTAAATTTTTCTTAAAGATATTGACTTTTTTATATTAACTGTATATACTGTATATATACGATGAAAGGAGAAACTATGAATATTATAATAAGTAATTCAAGTAACACCCCAATATATGAACAAATCAAAGAACAAATCAAAAATAAAATTGTATCAAATGAGCTGAAGACAGGAGAACTGTTACCATCCATAAGAAGTCTAGCAAAAGATTTAAGAATAAGTGTCATTACAACTAAAAATGCTTATGAAGAGCTAGAAAAAGAAGGCTATATAGAAACAATTCCAAGCAAAGGAACCTATGTAGCAGATAAAAATATTGAGCTCATAAGAGAAGAACAATTACAAAAAATAGAGAGTCTAATAGACACAGCAGTATCTATTGCCAGAATTAGTAATATTTCGAAAGAAGAAATACAAGACATGTTAGATATTTTATATGAGGAGGATTAAACAAATGGAAAATGTATTAGAAATTAAAAACTTAAATAAAAAATATAGTGGATTTGAATTAAAAAATATTAATTTTAAATTACCAAAAGGAACCATAATGGGATTAATAGGAGAAAATGGAGCAGGAAAATCTACTACAATAAAAGCAATTTTAAACATCATCAATACAAACAGTGGAGAAATTAAAATATTTGGATTAGATAACAAGAAAGAAGAAAAGAAAGTAAAAGAAAAAATAGGAGTTGTGTTAGATGATAGCTTTTTATCAGAATACCTAAATGCCATTGACATCAACAAAATTATGAAAAACTTTTATCAAAATTGGGACGAAAAATTATATTTCAAATATATAGAAGACTTTAAATTACCAAAAAAGAAAATGTCAAAAGACTTTTCAAGTGGTATGAAAATGAAACTAAAAATCGCAGTAGCACTTTCACATCATCCCAAATTATTAATATTAGATGAACCAACATCCGGATTAGATCCCGTAGCCAGAAATGAAATATTAGATATTTTTCAAGAATTTATACAAGACGAAGAAAACTCTATCCTAGTATCAAGTCATATTACATCAGACTTAGAACATATTGCAGATTATATTACTTTTATCAATGAAGGAGAAATTGTATTGACAAAAACAAAAGATGAATTATTAGAGAATTACGGAATTGTAAAATGTTCTGAAGAAGAGTTTAAAAAAATAGATAAAAAAGATTTTCTAAAATACAAGAAAAATAAATATGAATACGATATCTTAGTAGAAAATAAATTTGAATTTAAAAAGAAATATAATATTACAATTATCGATAAACCTACAATAGAAGATATCATGTTAATTTATATAAAGGGGGAAAAAGTAAATGAAAAATAAAAGTATAAAAGGATTAATAATAAAAGATTTATTAAATCTAAGTCATTATAAATTTTCTCTTTTCGTTATAGTAATTATTTTTTTAGGATTAGGGATGTCAAGTAAAGAAACATTAAATTTTTTACCAATTATGTTGATGACAATGTTAGGGATGATAGGATTATCTACATTTAGCTATGATGAATTATCAAAAGCAGATAAATATCTTTTAGCATTACCAACAAATAAAAAAGAACTGGTAAAAGCAAAATATTTATTGAGTATTATAATGATCCTAATAGGTGCTATTATTTCAATAATTGCTACAATCGCAATTAACTATATCGTATCTCAAGAAAGGATAGAACCTTTATCTATTATGAGTATGTTAGTAGGAGGAATCTTTGGAATTAGTTTAGTAGAGTGTATCCAAATTCCAAGTGTATATAAATGGGGTGCAGAAAAGGGAAGAATCCAAATGTTTGTATTAATTATATTAGTTAGTGGATTAATAGGTGGAGGTATTTTTCTTCTAACAAAATATGGATTTAATCTACAATTTGATACTAATGGGATACTAGAAATAATAAAGAACTTTGGAATGTTTATAGCAATAGCAGTTATATTTTTAATGTACTTTTTATCTTATCAATTATCCTGTAAGATTTATAGTAAAAAAGATATATAAACGAACTTTTAAAAAAGATTTAAAGGGAAATAAAAGTGAGCAGAAAGTTATCTCATATCATGAAAAGACACCACTAGAAGAAATGTCAACACAAGTAACTACATCAGCAATATAAAACAAAACAAGACCCCAAATAAGAACAGGCTTTAGGGGAGTAGTTACTCTTGCTAGTTGTATTGTAATGCCTGTGTTAGCAATAATTCCCTTAAGGTGTTGTAGGAATAACAGATTATTGGCTATTAGAAAATAATAAGGCAATAAAAGGAGAAATCAGCAAAAGACAATAGAAAATTAAAAATAATGGCACTTAGTTTAAGTGCCATTATTTTTAAATGTGACAAAACTGTAAGATTCTTTTATAAAATATGTGATATAATAATAATGGAGGAGAAAATGCAAAAAATATTAATTATAGAAGATGATGTAAAATTACGATCAGAATTAGAAATCTTTTTAAATAAAAACGGATTTGAAACAAAGGGACTAGAGAAATTTGATCATGCTGTAGAAGATATCCTAAAAGAAAAAGCAGATTTAATCTTATTAGACATTAATTTACCATATACAGATGGAGAATATATTTGCAAAGAGATCAGAAAAACATCCAATGTACCCATTATCATGGTAACAAGTAGGGATAATGAAATAGACGAACTAATGAGCTTAAATTATGGTGCTGATCAATATGTAACAAAACCATATAACATACAAATCTTACTTGCCAAAATTACAGGACTACTTAAAAGAAGTCAAAATACAGTAGCAAATCTGGATAAAATTGATTGCAAGGAATTTATTTTAAACATTTCTCAAAGTACATTAGAAGGGAAAGAAGCAAAAGTAGAATTGACAAAAAACGAATTAAAAATTCTACATTTTTTAGTAATAAATAGAGGGAAAATTGTATCAAGAGAAGAGATAATAAACTATTTATGGGAAAGCGAAAGCTTTATTGATGACAATACATTAACAGTTAATATGAAAAGACTAAGAAGTAAATTAGAAGAATTAAATCTGCAAGATTTAATTGAAACAAAAAGAGGACAGGGGTATCTATTAAAATGAAATGGAGTAGTTTTTTAAAAGATAAAATGTTATTAATATGTCTCCTAATTTTAGTATTGATAACAATTGAAATATTTTTAATGACCTATGAAATTAGTATGGGAATTAGAATATATGTATTGATTTCACCGATTGTAGTAACCATCATTGCTATTCTAATTGAATATAATACTAAGAAAAATTTTTATTGTAATCTAAAACAAAAAATGCAAGAATTAGATCAGAAGTATCTAATTTCCGAACTTATAGATGCACCTGATTTTATAGAAGGTAAAATATTAACAGAAGTAATGCAGGATGTGGGAAAGTCTATGCTAGAAAATGTAAATCAATATAAGCATCTGCAAGAAGATTACAAAGAATATATCGAACTATGGATTCATGAAATAAAATTACCAATAGCTGCAAGTAAAATGGTAATAGAAAACAATAGAAACAAAGTGACAAGTAGTATAGAAGAAGAACTAGAAAAAATAGAAAATTATATAGAGCAGGCTTTATTTTATGCTAGGAGTAATAATGTAGAAAAAGACTATATCATTGCAAAAGCAAACTTAAAAGAAATTGTAAATACAACCATATTAAAAAATAAAAATCTTCTAATTACTAGTAAAATTAATCTAGAACTTCATGATTTAGAAAAAGAAGTTTATACAGATAGCAAATGGACTATATTTATCCTAAATCAAATTATACAAAATGCAATTAAATATGCAAAAAAAGAAGACAGAAAAATAGAGATATATGCACAAGAGAAAAAAGATAAAGTAATTTTATATATCAAGGACAATGGAATTGGAATCAAAAAAGGAGAAATTACTCGAGTATTTGAGAAAGGATTTACAGGAGAAAATGGTAGAATCATTGAAAAAAAATCTACTGGAATTGGACTTTATTTATGTAAAAAGCTATGTGATAAATTAAGATTAGCAATTGAACTAAATTCGCAAAAAGACAGGGGAACAGAAGTAAGGATTGTTTTTCCTAAAAATAGCTATATTGCAATGTAAATATAAAAATAAGATAAAATAACATAAAACACAAATAAGTTCATACCACAATGAACTTATTTTTTATTAGAATTTAAACAAAGTTTGAAAGACATTTAAAAAAAGTGACAAAACTGTAAGGAAAATGTCACTAAGTTCGATGGCAAGTAAATCAAAAAGAGATTATAATAAACCTATAAAGAAAGGAGAAAATTAATTATGAGTAATGTATTAGAAGTTAAAAACATTGAGAAATACTATGGAAACAAATCAAATTTAACAAAAGCAATTGACAATATTAGCTTTCAAATAAAAAATGGAGAGTTCGTAGGAATTATGGGAGCAAGTGGAAGCGGTAAGACAACATTGTTAAATTGTATTTCTACCATAGATAGAGTTACAGCAGGGCAAATCATTATTAATGGCCAAGACATCACAAAACTAAGAGGTAATGACTTAAATAAATTTAGAAGAGAGGAATTGGGATTTATTTTTCAAGATTTCAATTTATTAGACACATTAACGGGCTATGAAAATATAGCTTTAGCCTTAACAATTCAAAAAGTAAAACCAAAAGAAATTGATAAAAGAGTAAAAGAAGTAGCAGAAAAGTTAGAAATTACAGAAATATTAAATAAATATCCTTATCAAGTATCTGGTGGACAAAAACAAAGAATTGCATCAGCAAGAGCCATTATTACTAATCCAAAATTAATATTAGCAGATGAGCCAACTGGGGCACTAGATTCCAAATCAGCAAGACAACTATTAGAAACATTTGAATACTTAAACCAAAAACTAAACAGCACAATTCTAATGGTAACACACGATGCTTTTACAGCCTCTTATGCAGATAGAATCATCTTTATCAAAGATGGAAAAATATTTAATGAACTAATAAAAGGAAACGATTCTAGAAAACAATTCTTCGAAAAGATAATTGAAGTCCAGACACTTCTTGGAGGTGACTTAAACGATGTTATTTAAGTTATCATTTGAAAATATGAAAAAGAGCTTTAAGGACTATGCAATCTATTTTATAACTTTAGTATTAGGTGTAGCAATTTTTTATATGTTCAATTCAATAGATAGTCAGCAAGCAATGATACAAGTATCACAATCACAAAGAGAATTAATTAAACTTATGATAGATATGCTAGGAATAGTGTCTGTATTTGTAGCTTTTATATTAGGTATACTAATTGTATATGCCAATAATTTCTTAATTAACAGAAGAAAAAAAGAATTTGGAATTTACATGACCTTAGGAATGGGGAAAAGACAAATATCAAAAATTATATTACTAGAAACAATTTTTGTAGGAATCATTTCCCTTGCTGTAGGACTAATTATTGGTGTATTTGCATCACAATTTATGTCTATATTAGTAGCCAAGATGTTTGCAGCAGATATGAGTGAATTCCAATTTGTATTTTCAAAAGATGCCTGCATAAAAACTTGTATCTATTTTGCAGTAATGTATGTAGCAGTAATGATATTTAATACTTTTACAATTTCAAGATACAAATTAATCAATCTATTAAATGCTACAAAGAAAAACGAACAAATAAAAATGAAAAATCCAGTTATTTGTATTTTAGTATTTATCGTATCAGTATGCCTATTAGGTTATGCTTATTGGCAAGTAACTTTAGGTGTAGGAACACTAGATACACTAGACAAATTATTACAACCTATTTTAATGGGAATAGTAGGAACTGTTTTAGTATTCTGGTCTTTATCAGGGTTTATCATTAGAATAGTTCAATCAATGAAAAAAACATATTTGAAAGATACTAATATGTTTGTGTTAAGACAAATTAATAATAAGATTAACACAACAGTTGCAAGTATGAGTATTATATGTTTAATGCTATTTATGACAATTTCAATTTTATCTTCAGCATTATCACTAAGAAATACAATGCAAAAAGATTTAATCGACATGACACCAGTAGATATAAATTTATATAAAACAGCTAATTTACCAGAAAAATATACTAATAAATCTGGAAAAGAAATTATATATACAAAAGAGCAAATAGAAGATTCAAGAATAACAATAAAGGAAACTTTAAAAAATAATGGACTTGATATGAATGTATTAAAAGATATTGTAGAGATACCAATATATGTAAACAATGATTTTACATGGAAAGATTTCTTTGGAGAATATTATGATAAAATAAAATCACAATATCCAATGCTTGCTTATGGTACACCAGAAGAAATTGTGAAAATATCAGATTATAATAAATTAGCCCAATTATATGGAATGGATCAATATGAACTAAAAGATGATGAATATATTGTACTTTGTGATTTTGATAGTATGGCAGAAACAAGAAACCAAGTATTAAGTGTTGGAGGAAACAAATTAACTATAGCAGGACAAGAATATAAATCAAAATATGCAGGGTGTAAGAGTGGATTTATCGTAATGTCAACCAGTCATGTTAATACAGGAATTATATTAGTTCCAGATAATTGTAATTTGACAGATGATATGAAAGAAATAACACTTTTAGCAGCAAATTATAATACAAATACAGAAGAAGAAAAAGCAGAAATTGAAAAAATCTTTACAGATGATAATTCTTATCTTTTACAAAATTTATCTAATAAAGGCTTAAAAGTGGATGGAACAAGTAAAATTCTCATTATAGAATCAAGTGTAGGACTTGCAACAATAATAACATTTATAGCAATTTATCTAGGAATTATATTCTTAATAGCAAGTGCTGCGATATTAGCATTAAAACAATTAACTGAAAGTTCTGATAATAAACAAAGATATACAATCCTAAGAAAAATAGGTTGTGATGAAAAAATGATAAATCAAGCATTATTTAGACAAATAGGAATATTTTTTGCAATACCTCTTATCTTAGCAATTATCCACTCTGTATTTGGAATTCAATTTGTTATGTCTATGATGGCGGGAGTAGCAAGTAAAGAAGATTTATTACCATCCATTATAGCAACTGTTGTCATCATGGGAGTAATCTATGGAGCATATTTTATAGCTACCTACTTTGGAAGTAAGAACATTATTAAAGAGGAGGAATAGAAATGGAAAGTTTAAAAGAAAAATTGCCGATGATAATTGCTATTATAGCAGTCATAGCAATTTGTGGAGTAGCAGTTTATTTTATGGAATTTCACCAAGAAGTTTATTATACTCAAATAGACAATACTAAAATTGAGAAACTTTCAATATCAGATGATATGAAATATGAATATACTTTAGATTGCTATAATGAAAATGGAAAGAAAAAAGAAATAAAATTTAAAACAAGTAGAGAATTAAGAGAAGATGCCTATTTAAAATTAGAAGTAATGATGGTTACAGGAGTACATGCATGGGAAGAAGTACAATATAATGAACTCCCTGAAAAAGTAAAAGTAAATTATGCAGAATAATATTAGATGGATTATAAATAAGAAATGATGCCACAGGAAGTAAGGTGGTCTAAATGAAAGTATTAAAAAGAATAATTTTTGCAGCAATATTAGTTTTAATAAGTATAGGACTATTAGTAGTAGGAAATGGATATGATATGTATAAAGAGGCATTACAGAAAATACCTCTTGAAGAAAAAGTGGCAAGTATAAAAGAAAAAGATAATTATACTAAAATAGAAGAAGTACCGCAGATGTATAAAAATGCAGTAATATCTGTTGAGGATCATAGATTTTATAATCATAATGGAATTGATATAATTGCAATTGGAAGAGCTGTAATAAATGACATAAAAGCAATGGATTTTGTAGAGGGTGGAAGTACAATCACACAACAATTAGCGAAAAATATTTACTTTACACAAGAAAAGAAAATTACTAGAAAAATTGCGGAAGTATTTATGGCCTTTGAAATAGAAAAAAACTATGAGAAAGATGAGATTTTAGAATTATACATCAATACTATTTATTTTGGAAATGGTTATTATAATATAAAAGATGCAACAATAGGGTATTTTGGAAAAGATCCTAAAGATATGAATGATAGTGAATGTATTATGCTTGCAGGAATACCTAATGCACCCTCTGTCTATAGTCCAACAAAAAATCCTGATTTAGCTAAACAAAGACAAAAACAAGTAATCAATAAGATGATAAAATACGGATATCTAACACAAGAAAGAGCAAATAAAATTTTAGAAGAGTAATTTTTACTCTTCTTTTTCTTTTTAAAGAAATATTGATAATAAAAAACATAAATAGTGCATTAAATGAAAATGTGCTAAGAAAGTTTCAAAATAGTCTAAGTAAAATAATGAACAAACCCCATTAAAAAAACAGAAAAAATATCAAAAAGTGTTGACGAAAATTGAATAAAAAGCCTATAATAATTTTAGCAAATTTCAAAAAAATGTAATTATTAAAAAATAGCACAAAAGGACTTGCTAATATTTATTGAACACATAATGGGTTACTATAAAGAGAAGAAAACAAAAATATAATTATATATAATAAAAAAGGAGGAAAAAGTTATGAAAAAAGGGGGGAGAAAAAAAATTATTTTTAAAAATAGGAGCTGTTTTACTATTAATAATAGTTCTAGTATTTATTGGAAATGTAATATATAAATGGCAAGTTTTATCTAAAATATATGACCATAATGTTAATTATGAAATAGGAAATAACTACAAGATAATTGTAACTGATGAAAAAACAAACAATAATACTCAAAGCACATATAAAGATGGAATTGGAATATTTAAATCAACTGATGATAGATATATATGGTCTAAAGACAATGTTATGTATCTGATCTTTGAAGATGAGAAAGAATATATAAAATCTTCACTAAATACCACATTTATGGACTCAACAATATATATACAATCTTATGGGCTAATCGATGTTGAAAACAAATTCGATTTATTTAGAAAGATCTTTACTGAAGGAATAAAAATAAATACAGAAAATTACGAAAATCATTCTTGCTATGTTATTACAAGTAAAAATGAAAAATTATTTATAGATAAAGATACTTTGTTTATAATAAGAGATGAAAGCAAAGAAAAATCAAGAACAATTAAAATTGAAATAGGAACTGTAACTGATGAAGAAGTTAAGTTGCCAAATCTAGAAGAATATTCGGAGAAAAAGCAATAACAAAGATATTATCTAAACTAATAATTAATTGTTAATTGCACTAATACATAAATTAAGCTATTCATTAGTGAATTTTTAAAAAGTTAATTCATACAAAAAGCAGAAAAATAAAAGAAACTAGAGAAATTTAGTTTCTTTTATTTATATTTATAATCTTTCAGCTGTGATGGTAGTAGCGCTGGCTTAAGTTTTTTTATTCAAAATATATTGAATAAAAAAATTTAAGATAATTTAATAACACTTATAGTTTATCACATACAAAATAGAATAATAAAATATAAAAACCAACAATCATATTGCAAACATTTGTGCTATATGCTATAATCTCAAGTATAAGATTATAATAAAAGGATAATAACTAATTATGAAAATAATTTTTTTAGACATTGATGGAGTACTAAATTCAGATGAATACTTTGATAAAATAAAGTATTTAAAAATAGAAGGAATTGAAAGTGAAATAGATAGAAAGAAAGTTAAATTATTGCAGGAAGCGGTAAAACAGACTGGAGCAAAAGTTGTTTTAACTTCTTCTTGGAGATATACAAAAAGAGCAAAAGAACTAAAAGAGTTCTTAGCTCAACATGAAATTCCAATAGATGTAACACCTTTTCTAGACAACATAAGAGGAGAAGAAATTAAAAAATGGCTCTCTCAAAACAAAAATATAGACGACTTTGTAATTGTAGATGATGAAGTATTTCAATCTTTTGACGAAGAATTAATAGAAAAACTAATTAAAATATCAGATGGAAATGGAAAAACTTTAGGTAATGGATTAGAGAAACAAGATATTGAAAAGATTATTCAAAGATTAGGAAGAAAAATACAAAAAGAGCAAGAAGAATATGAAAGATAAAACAGTATACGTTAAGTTGGAGCAAATGACAAAATTATTTGGAAGAAAAACTTAATAAAAATTTAATTGTTGCAAATTTTATTTGTAGCCCAAAAGGAGGAAAAATGTTTAAATTACATTCAGAATATAAACCAACCGGAGACCAGCCACAAGCAATTGAATATCTATCAAAAGGAATAGAAGGAGGCAAGAAATTTCAAACACTTTTAGGTGTTACAGGTTCAGGAAAAACATTTACAATGGCAAATATTATCCAGAAAGTACAAAAACCAACATTAGTTTTAGCCCATAATAAAACTTTAGCAGGACAGTTATACTCCGAATTCAAAGAGTTTTTTCCAGAAAATAATGTTGAATATTTTGTATCTTACTACGACTATTATCAACCAGAAGCTTATATAGCACAATCTGACACATATATAGAAAAAGATTCTTCAATCAATGATGAAATCGATAAACTACGTCACTCAGCAACTGCTGCATTATTCGAAACAAGAGATGTCATTATTGTAGCCTCTGTTTCATGCATTTATGGATTAGGAGATCCAATTGACTATGAACATATGATTATTTCCTTAAGACCAGGCATGAAAAAGACAAGAGATGAAGTCTTAAGAAAACTAATTAGCATGCAATACACTAGAAACGAATTAGACTTTAAAAGAGGGACCTTCAGAGCTAAGGGAGATATTGTAGAAATTTATCCATCAGACGAAAATGAAAAGGCAATTCGTGTTGAATTCTGGGGAGATGAAATAGAAAAACTTTCGGAAATTAGTCCACTAACTGGAAAAGTAATTGGAATTCGAAACCATATTATGATATTTCCTAATTCTCACTATGTTACAACTGCCGATAAAATGGAACATGCTATTAAAACAATAGAAGAAGAATTAGAGGAAAGAGTAAAATATTTTAAAGATAATGGAAAATTAATAGAAGCTCAAAGAATAGAAGAAAGAACAAATTTTGATATTGAAATGATGAAAGAAACTGGATTCTGCCAAGGAATTGAAAACTATTCAAGACATATTAGTGGGAGAGAGCCAGGTAGTAGTCCATATACTCTTTTTGACTATTTCCCAAAAGACTTCCTTTTACTTGTAGATGAATCACATGCAACAATTCCACAAGTAAGAGCAATGTACAATGGAGATAGAGCAAGAAAAGAATCTTTAGTTAAATATGGATTCCGCCTGCCATCTGCCTTTGACAATAGACCTTTAAAATTTGAAGAATTTGAAGAAAGAATCAATCAAGTAGTCTTTGTATCTGCAACACCAGCTGATTATGAGAAAGAACATAGCAAAGAAAATGTGGTAGAACAAATCATTAGGCCAACTGGACTATTAGATCCAAAAATCGAAGTAAAACCAGTTGAGAATCAAATTGACGATTTAATTGAGCAAATTCATAGTGTAGTAGGAAAAGGAGAAAGAGTTTTAGTTACAACATTAACAAAAAAAATGGCAGAAGACTTAACTTCCTACTTACAAGGAATTGGAATTAAAGTTCAATATATGCACTCAGACATCAAGGCATTAGAAAGAATGGAAATAATACGTAATTTAAGATTAGGAGAATTTGATGTATTGGTAGGAATCAATCTTTTAAGAGAAGGACTTGATATTCCAGAGGTTTCACTTGTCGCTATCTTAGATGCAGACAAAGAGGGATTTTTACGTTCAGAGAGATCACTAATTCAAACTGTTGGACGTGCTGCTAGAAATACTGAAGGAAGAGTTATTATGTATGCAGATGAGCTTACAGAGTCAATGGAAAAAGCAATTTCTGAAACCAATCGAAGAAGAAAGTTACAGATGGAATACAATAAAGAACATGGAATTACACCTAAGACCATTAAAAAATCAGTACGTGATGTAATTAAGGCAACTGTAGTAGAAGATATTGGAGCTAAATATGATATTGATAAAGAAGCAGACGTAAAAGATATTATCAATCAATTAACTGATGAAATGCTAAAATATGCAAGTAATATGGAATTCGAGAAAGCTGCAGAATTAAGAGATAAAATTAAAGAACTAGAATCTTTATTATAATGAAATAGGAAATAAACTTAAAAGAAAAGAGGCAGTGAATACACTACCTCTTTTTACTTAACTTACTATAGAATATAACTAAAACTCCACTTGATGATTCACCATCGATTCGTGAACCATTTTTAAAAAGTTAAAGAGTAACTGTTACCCGGTACAATCCTTTCTGCCTGGGATGAGGTTCCCAAGTTTCTTTGCCAGGAATTGTAACATGGCAAAACTGAGTCAAAAAACTACACTCACCTTTATAGATGAGCAGAGACAAAGTCTCTTTGCCTCTTTTACGAGCTTCGATAATTTGTTCCTCAAGTCTCTCTTTCCGAGGTACATTTTGATTCATAGTTCTCTCCTATAAATGTTTGTATATAGTAAGTTAAGACACGGTAGAGAAGATATAAAACTATCTTCAAAATAAAAACCGTATGCTCATATTATATCACTATTATGTTAATATTGTAAACAAAAGTAGAAGTAATTTGACATAAATGCAATAGTGTGATAAAATATATATAAGTTTCCAAATGGAAACAAATATGTATTGGAGGTTAGCAGTATGTTTAGCACAGATGGAAAAACTCTGGAAGAGACTTATCGGGAGCACGGATTGACGTTACCCAATGGCAACTCTCTCAACCCGGTGACTGTGAGGGATTCGACCAAACCCATCACGACCGAGGCAACTCCCAAAAAAATCAAATATGGGTACAGCCCCATCAAGAGATTCCATATGTAAAAGCTCCAAAGCCCCAGGAAAGTTAATTCTTTCCTGGGGTTCTTTTATATTAAAATTATATATAAAAAGAGAAGCTTCCTAAGTAAGGAAACTCCTCTTTGAAGTGTGCAATCTCAATCCATATGAATAGGTCTTGCCATATTTTTGGTAGGAGTGTACTTAAAAGCACCAACTTCACCTGTTTCAAAGTTGATTTTAAGTACTGTCTCATAATGCTCGGGAGGAAATGCATCCCTCGGAATCCCAAGCGGCTCAAGAATAGAGATAATTGAGCTTGAGACAAGAGGACTAGAATAAATTACACAACAACCGATTTTCTCAGCTCTTTGTTTCATATATGAGAGGAGCTGAGCCCGTGCTTGTTGGTAAATGGCACTATCTAATCCTTCCCAAAAGATGAGGGAAAGCCAATAATCGGCAATCTCCTCAAGTGCGTCCAAGACTTTTTGCGTAGCATTTTTGCCTAATTTGGAAAGTTGATTGACGTAAGTAACCGATTCGCTGGATTCAAAAGAATTACGCGAAACTTTTTCCACTTTTTCCACTCCTTTTTAAATATTAGTCATATTTGACTATACATAATACATTATAACATAAATAAGCAAAAAAGGCAATAAAAGGAAATAATCTGTTGAAAAATAAAGAAAGATGACATACAAAATGGCGAGAAGATGGATTGACATAATGCAAAACAAGGAATATAATAAAGATATACATGGCATAGTTGTTCGCACATGTATAATAATTTTGGAGGTATAGCAACATGAAAAATCAGCAAACCAAATGGCCATTTCCGAAAGATCTGCTTGCAGAAGTTCGGATTCAAAAACAACATGATGGAAAAATCCTGATCGTTGCCTATGACAAAGAAGGCAAGGTCTTGGATGAACATCTGGAACACAAGTGGCCCAATTGGATGGAGCCCTTCCAATAAGAGCGAACAGAGTGACTAGACAAATGTCTAGTCACTTCTTTAATGTTATAGGAAATTTCTCAAAAACAAAAATATGAAGATAAAAAATAAAAGGCACAACAAATGTGCCTCAAAAAATGCATTTTTGAAGATTAATGTTGAAATATTTTTCCGTTAGG
>JAETTH010000049.1 GCA_021769225.1 Erysipelotrichaceae bacterium | reverse complement strand
ATCTGACATATCTCATCACCAATTAAAATATATCAAAAATTCGTAGAAATTAAAATATAAGAGCCTAAATTTAATCAGGCTCTTAAGGGGCGGAATTTATTCCGCTTTTTTAACTTGCTTATGATAAAATTGGAAAAACGATTGAAAAGAGAAAGGAAAAGATGAACATGGCTACTTTAACAACTAAACGATTTATTTTAAGAAGTATAACAATGGATGATATAGACGATATTTATGAATATGCAAAAGAAGAAAATGTAGGACCAAATGCTGGCTGGAAACCTCATGAGTCAAGAGAGGAAACAATAGAAATAGCAAAGCAAATATTTATTGGACAAGAAACTGTTTGGGCAATTGTGTATAAAGAAAACCCAAAAGTAATAGGAACAGTTGCACTAATAGATGATCCAAAAAGAGAATATGATAGAGCAAAAATGATAGGATATGCTATTTCACAAAATTATTGGGGACGAGGAATTATGACAGAAGTAGCAAAAGAAGTAATTGAATATGGTTTTGAACAATTAGAGTTAGATTTAATATCTGCATATTGTTATCCATTTAATTTAAGATCAAAAAGAGTGATTGAAAAATGCGGTTTTCAATATGAAGGGACACTAAAGAAAGCAGAAAGAGTATATAATGGAGAAATTTATGATAATTTATGCTTTGCTTTAACAAAAGAAGAGTACACTCAAAAAAATAAGAAAGTTATATCAAAATAAAATATTAGGAGGTAATGATATGACAGAAAAGGAAAAAGTAGAGAGAGGATTGCTATACAATCCAAACTATGATGAGGAATTAATCAGAGAAAGAATACAGGCTAAAATGTTATGCCATAAATATAACCAGTTAGAGCCATCACAATTAGAAAAAAGAAGGGGAATTTTACAAAATTTATTTAAGAAAATGGGAGAAAATATTTTAATTGAGCCATCTTTTTACTGTGATTATGGTTATCATATACAAGTTGGAAATAATTTTTATTCTAATCATAATCTTGTTATCCTAGATGCTGCAGAAGTAGAAATTGGGGATAATGTTTTTATAGGTCCTAATTGTGGTATTTATACAGCAGGACATCCAACTGATATAGAACAAAGAAATAAAGGAATTGAGTATGCAAAACCAATTAAAATAGGAAATAATGTATGGGTAGGAGGAAATGTTGTTATTCTTCCAGGTGTTACAATTGCAGATAATGTTACGATTGGAGCAGGAAGCATTGTTACAAAAGACATTCCATTTAATACAATTGCTTATGGAAATCCATGTAAAGCTGTTAAGAATATTGAATAAAACAGAAAAAATAAGAAGAAAGTAAAAAAATATCAAAAAATGTAACGAAATAAATCAAAAACAGTCTTATGATAAAGGAGGAAAAGTTATGCAGAATATCGAAGAAATTTATAAGCAATATTTCACAACTGTAAACAAATATCTATTCTGTTTAACTCGAAATCAAGATCTATCAAAAGAATTAACTCAAGAAACATTTTACCGAGCTGTTAAAAAAATTGATTCTTTTAAAGGGGATTGTAAAATATCGGTATGGTTATGTCAGATTGCAAAAAACTTATGGTATGATGAATTAAATAAACAGAAGAGAACAAAACCAATCGAAGAAGATGAGTTAAAGAAAATAGAAGCACGAGATGATACAGAAAATAATATTGCAAACAAAGAAGAAAAGATGGAATTGTATAGAAGAATTCAAAAACTAGATAAACAAACCAAGGAAGTTGTCTATCTTAGACTAACTGGAGAGCTAAGCTTTAAAGAGATAGGAGATATCTTAAATAAAAGTGAAAACTGGGCCAGAGTTACCTTTTATCGAGGAAAACAAAAATTAAAGGAGGTAGATTAAGATGAAAGAGAAAAAAGATTGTAAAATTGTTCAAGATTTATTACCAAGTTACATTGATGGCTTAACAAATGAAGAAACAAATCAATTTATTAAAGAACATATGAAAGATTGTGATGAGTGCTTAAAAGTACTAGAAGATATGAAAAAAGAATTAAAACAGGATAAGAAAAAGGTATCTAAGCAAGAAGTAGACTACATGAAGAAATATAAAAGGAAAATGACTGTTTTAAAAGTAATTATTGGAATTATTATTTTAGGATTTGTTCTTATTATAGGAAGAAGAACTGCTATTATGGTAAGTTTATCCAATAAAGCAAAAAACGCAATTTTATCTGATAACTATTATGCTAGACTACAGTCTTATCAAGGAAATACACTTGTTATTACAGAATCCTACAACAAGGGGGACAACTATTGTACAACAATGAATTATTACTCTAATCAATATCAAGATAGAAAGCTAATCTTCTACAAAAATGGAGAAGAAAAGATTGTGGTATCTGAATATGAAGGTGAAAAATACCAATTAGATGCTGAACACATGATAGATGGAAAAATTGGTCCTGTTACCTATGTTTCAGAGGGATTTTTTGCAAACTTACAATATGCACTACTAGTTGGAATTCGAACAACATACTGTAACGGCAAAGAGTGTTATGTTCTACTAGGAGATGGCTATGAAAGATATATTGATAAAGAAACAGGACTAGCAGTAAGAACGATTGAAAAATCAACAAAAGAGTATAATAGAGAAACTGATTGGGTTGTGGATTACGAGTATCAATTTAATACAGTAGAAGATAGCCATCTAGTAAAACCAGATGTTAGCCAATATCAAAAACTACAACAATAAAAAATAGGAGAATTGTAAGAGATCTTATAATTCTCTTTTGTTTTCTTATTTTCCTTACTCTAATATTTTGCCTTCATAAAAACATATATTGTAGAATATTAGGAAGAATGATATAATCTAAAAAAGGAGGCTTTCATGAAGAATAGAAAAGTAACAATCACGATTTCAGTTATTTTATTAATTTTAATTGCTCTTATTATATATTTTATTGGAGTAAAAGCAACTCCTAGTTTTATTGCTACTGTTATAAAAGTAAATGGAAATTCTATGGTTGTAGAGCCTAAAGAAGGAGAAGAAATCCGAAAAGCTGCTGGCAAAATTATTTGTTCAACCAACGGGGTAGAAGTAAAAGTAGGAGATACAGTAAAAATCACTTATACCGGAGAGGTAGCACAAAGCTATCCAGCACAGATAAATGTAATAGATGTTAAAATAAAAAAATAGAAAGAAGAAGATATGATGAAAAATAAAAATATAAAATGGATATTTTTAATTACAATTATTACAATTGTAATAGTTGTAATTTTTGTTGTTATGAAAGTGATTTCTTTTCAACCAATGAAAGTAAATCAAAAAACAAATCTGTTGATAGAGGATGGAAAAGAAAAACAACTATCTACTTTCTTTGCTAACCCTGATCGCTTAATTTATAAAGTAAAGGGAGAAGATAAATATTATTTGTTTACGAAACAAGAGGATGCTTATGTGAAAATCTTACAAAAAGTAGATGAAGGATTAAAATTTGAACAGAGTAATAATAGTAGTAGTGAGCAAACTTTATCAGAAGAAAAGCTAAATGAGTTAAGAAATAATCTTGGCTATTTAACTTTATCTTATGATGAGATTAGTAATGATCGATTAATTTTCTTAGAAGAAGATAATTCTACTATGGCTAATATCTATAAACAAACAGCAAGTGTAGGAGCACGTAAATTGGTAAACTTGGATGAAGTTATGGATTTAATTCAAGAAGCTATTAAGGGAAAAGAAGTGTATACAACAAATCAAAATGAAGTATATCTTTCTAAAAATGATGTAACCAGTGATATGCAAGGAAATGAAGTGATTCATAAAATTGCAAGAAACTTAGAAGAATATCAAGAGCTAGAAGAAAAGTATCAAATTGATATTGAAAAAACAATAACAGAAAGAGATTTTCAAAATTCAAAAGTAATTGTTAGTATTTCAAAGTACGATTTTGAGGAAGTTAATGCCTCTACATCTAATATTGTTTATCACTTAGGCGGATATCAAGATACCAAGTATCATGTTCAAGTATTGATTGTAAGCAATATTATTAATAGTAATTGCATTTATGACCAAAAGGATTTAGAACTATATCATAATTATGATGGTATTATTGAGAAAGTAGAAGGAAATAAGATTTATTTAAGTGACTATATTTCATTAAAAGGCCAAAAGATTGCATATATTCAAACGGAGCAGATAGTAGAAGCTAAGCAAGAAGATCAAATTTCTGTAGTAGGGACTAAAATAGAAAAGGTAGGAGAAGACGTAGTTCTTTTTGCTAATGATGTTGGAATTGTGTCAAAAGAAGAGGTAAAAGAATACAAAGAAGAATTTTTTGCTCAAGACAATTATCGTATTTATTGTTATGCATCTGGTAAAAGAGATGGACAATACCTATATGTTGTAACAGATGGTGGAGATCTAGAAGATAGAACATTTTTAATACAGCAAGATGAACTAATAGAAGAAGTCAAAAAAAGTTTACTTATAGGTAAAGATGAAATTGGTGGTAGTATTATTGAAAAAGATTTAGATAGCAGTTATAATGGAACAATTCTTTTTGAATTAGAAAAAGAAGTTATTCCAGGGAATATGATGAATCCAGATTTAAGTTTGAAAAATATTAAAGTTACAATTCCAATTAAGGTAACAGCTAATACCAAAAGAGTATTAGGAAATAAAGATTATGTAGTACAAGATAACTATGATGTTCCTTTACATGAGATAACAACAATAGTATTGAATAAAAAAATAACAAAGTTGCAAGATAACTCCATAACAGCACTAGCAATGTATTTTATCGCAGATTAGGTAAAGAAAGGAAAATAGTAAAATGGATCATCAAAAAATAGAACAAGAAATAAAAAATCTTGCTGATTTAAAATATAAAGAATTTCATGGAAATCTTTGTCCTGGAACAGATAATATTTTAGGAGTTCGAGTTCCTGTATTAAGGGATTATGCAAAAAAGCTTGCAAAAGAGAACTTTAAAGAGTATTTAGATCATCCACTACAAGAATATTATGAAGAAGTTATGCTAGAAGGTATGTTAATTGGACTTGGAAAATTATCTTTAGAAGAAACATTTTATTATTTAAAACGTTTTATTCCTAAGATTGATAATTGGGCAGTTTGCGATGTATGTGCTGCTGGTATGAAGATCACGAAAAAATATCCAAGAGAAATGTATGATTTCTTACAACCCTACTTACACTCTGAAAAAGAATTTGAACTTCGATTTGGACTTGTCATGCTGTTAGATTTTTATATTACAGAAGAATATATTGATAGTGTATTAGAAATTTGTAATTATACTAAACATGAAGGATATTATGTAAAAATGGCAGTTGCTTGGCTTATTTCAATTGCCTATATTAAATTCCCTGAAAAAACAATGAAATTGTTAAAGAAAAATGATTTAGATGATTTTACGTATAACAAAGCATTGCAAAAAATAATAGAATCCTATCGAGTAGAAAAACAGGATAAAGACAGAATAAGAAACATGAAAAGAAAATAGATGAAAAGGAAAATAAAAAGAAAAAAGAGAAATTAATCTTATAAAAAAGATTGCTTTCTCTTTTTTTCTTTTTCTAGTTATATCTCGACTAAGTCTTTCCAATATTTTTGGGGCATATATTGCATTTGGCATCTTGGATTTTTTCTTTCTTTAATAGCAATTGTTTTAAAATATTGTTTCCAAAGTTTTTGAAATAAAACTTCTTGCTCCGAAATAGCAGGAACCTTTAATGTAACATTTTCTTCAATGGTGTAGGTCTTCGTGTTATAAAGAAAAGCAATGTTACGATTTAAATCATGGATAATAAAATTTTCTTGTGGGAGTCTTTGAATAAAATGATGCCCTAAAGGTTCTAGTATATTATGATCCGGATGGATTTTAGCATAATATAAATGCTCACCAATTTCTATAAAACGTAGTAATCCTTTTAATCTATGGCATTCGCCCAATGCTTTTTTTCTTAAGGCTTGTACTTTAAAGACGTAGTCTACAGAAAGCATAGTATCAATTCGAGGACCAATTAAAAATCCATGAAGAAGGTATTGAACAATGGCTAGTTCTTTTTCCCTAGAATTAGATAAAAAAGCATAATAGCAATGGTATAAAGTATGATATGAAATATTTTTTAGAATTCCTTGGTAGATCCTTTGAGCCTTTTGTTGATCTGTTTGAATTCGGTTAAGGTGATCTAAAAGATTAGGTTCATATTGCTCTTCTGATATAATTTTTGTTGGAAGAGTATGAGCAATATAGCAATCGAAAACGATAGTCAGTAAACCATTAAAAGTACCATCATAAAGATAAGTAACATTTATAGACTTCCAGTGAGACATTTTATTTTATCCTCCTTTGTTGGTAAAAGATTATTTTTTATTTTTCCAAAACTAGTAGAATCAATTTCTAGCTTTTTATATTCTTCTTTACAATCAAATAAAGAAAGTTGCTCAAAAGAAGAGGAAGAAGAGTTAGAAAATTGTTCTAGCAATATTAAATTTTCTTGAATAAATCCTTGATTAAATTTATTGACATGATCAAAATATTTTCCATTGCAGGTAATAAAAAAGCGAGCTCTTTTTAAAACAACACCAAGCTTTTTCAAATGTTCAAATTTTAAAGTAGCTGATCTTCTAGCAAGAATAATTCTTTTAGCAGAAATAACTCCAATTCCTGGAATACGAAGTAATGTATAGTAATCTGCTTGGTTAATCTCAATTGGAAATTGATCGATATGACGGATTGCCCAATCACATTTTGGATCTAGTAGTTGATTAAAATTAGGGTTTTGTTCATCTAATAATTCATCTGCCTTAAATCCATAAAAACGAAGAAGCCAGTCTGCTTGATAGAGTCTGTTTTCTCTTAAGAGTGGAGGAGAAGAAAGAGTTGGTAAGTTAGAGTCTTGATTCACAGAGACATAAGCAGAGTAGTAGACTCTTTTTAATTTTACTTTTTGATAGAGTCCTTCTGATAATTTGATAATTTTTCGGTCACTTTCTGGAGTAGCACCTACAATTAGTTGAGTTGTTTGACCTGCAGGGACAAATCTTTTTTTGAATTTTGATTCCTCTTGTTTAGAGGCTAAGATAGAGCTTGAAATATATTGCATAGGATCCAAAATATCAATTTTTTCTTTTTCTGGAGCTAGTAGTTTTAAACTACTGCTAGAAGGTAATTCAATATTGATACTCATGCGATCAACTAGTTTTCCAAGTTTATCAATAAGCTCTTTACTAGAGCCTGGAATTGTTTTGCAGTGAATATATCCATTAAAGTGATATTCATTTCTTAGAATAAAAATTGCTTGATAAAGTTGTTCCATTGTATAACCTGGAGACTTGATAACAGCAGAGCTTAAGAATAGTCCTTCAATATAATTCCTTTTATAAAATTGAATGGTTAAATCTGCAATTTCTCTTGGAGTAAAGGTAGCTCTTTTTATTTGATTGGTGCAACGGTTGATACAATATTTGCAATCGTAAATGCAACAATTCGTCATTAGAATTTTTAATAAAGAAATACATCTACCGTCTGCACCCCATGAGTGACAAATTCCAGAAACATCACCATTTCCAATTCCATTTTTCGTATTTCCGCGTTTACTACCACTTGAACTACAAGAAGCATCATATTTAGCAGAATCAGCTAAAATTGTTAATTTATCTAAAATATCCATAGAGAAAACCTCCAAACATATGTGTGTATAAAGTATACTATATATCTGCAAAAATGTCAAACAAAAGTTTGAATAATATAAAGAAAATAGAGATGAGAAGAAGAGGAATAAAAGATGGGAAAAAAGGAAAACAAAAGAAAATCAAATTTAAAACTATCATTATTATTGCTATTATTAGCAGCTATATTATTGATTAGTTCATCTTATGCGTGGTTTACATCAAACCAAACTGTAACAGTTAGTTCATTAAATGTAAATGTTGAAGCAAAAAATGGTTTACAAATTTCAACAGATGCAACAAACTGGAAATCTGTAATTTCAAATGCTGATATCACAGGAGCAAATGCAACATATCCAACAAACGTAAACCAAGTACCTGCAACATTAGAACCAGTATCAACTGCAGGAACTGTAACAGAGGGTAAATTAGATATGTTTTATGGAACTGTTGAAGCAGATGAAGGAACTGGTGATTATATGTTAACAGCCGTAAAAGAAACTGATACAGCAGGTACAAATGGTAAGTATATCGCATTCGATTTATTCCTAAGAGTAGATAAAGATACACCTGTATATTTAACATCAAGTTCTGGAGTAACATTTACAGATGCTGATACAAAAGGTATGGAAAATGCAGCTCGTATGGCTTTTTTAGTTCAGGGGAATAAAGCCGTTGGTACTAGTGCTACAGAGATTCAAGCATTAAAGGGAGCTGTTGAATCAAAGATCTGGGAACCAAACTATGATGTACATACACCAGCTGGTATTGCAAATGCAAATGATACATATGGAATTACAACAACTGCTAATGGCGGATCATTATTAACATATGATGGTATTAAATCAGTAATTACTAGTGATGATAATGTAAACATTAAAACAGCTAATAAAACAACACACTCTACTTTATTTGATACACCTACAATTAGTTACTCAACTGTAAAAGACTTTACAGACAACCAATCATTACTTACTTTAACTGCAGGTATTACAAAGATTAGAGTATATATGTGGATTGAAGGACAAGACGTAGACTGTGAAAATAATGCATCTGGTTCAAATATTAAATTCGATTTACAAATTACATCAAACAACGCTTAATCAATATAAATAAAAGACTGTCTTTAAATAGACAGTCTTTTTTGAATGTAAATAATCTTCCGGCTATGCCGGTAGTAACGTAGGCTTTAGCTTTGTAGCAAAGCAACTCCCTTCATGATATAATATCAATATGTTTCGACGCATAATTGATAAAATAAAAA
>JAETTH010000048.1 GCA_021769225.1 Erysipelotrichaceae bacterium | reverse complement strand
ATGTTCTTCAATACAATATTCTACAACTTCTAACTTAAATTCATGAGAATATTTACTCATTAAAAATACACCTCCAAAATGTTAAACTTTTTGTCTAACTTTTGGGGTGCACTTCATCTTTACATAATCTATCCTTTTTATTTCTTATTTCATTATTCTCTAACTTTAATTGTGTGTCACATCCTCAAGGCTTTTAGCACTTTTTTATTTCATGTTTGCCTCTCTTTTGTTCCTTTTTATGTTTTCTGGTTATATTTTATCTCAAGTCATTTCTTTGTGTCAAAATTCTATTCAAAAATATCTCCTATTTCTACTTTATTTCCTCTTAAGAAATCTAATATATTCATTTTCTTAGCATTTTCACCTTGTATTTCTATTACTTCTAAAATTCCTTCAGTTGCCTTAATATATAAGCCATTTTTATCTCCAGAGAACAAAACTGTCCCTGGTACAACTTCTTTTAGCTTATAGCTATATTCTGCCAAGTCTGGAAATCTAGTATATAGCTCATCTTCTGCTATTAATCTTACTCTCCATAATTTTATCTTCTTTCCCCTTAAGAAAGTATATGCTCCCATAATTGGATTTAAGCCACGAACTAGGTTCTTAATTTCTAAAGCTGTTTGATTTTCCCAATCAATCTTTGCCATTTCTTTTTCAAGCATTGGAGCTAAAGTAAAATCTTCAGGCTGTTTTCTTCTTGGAGCAGTTCCTTGTTCAATTTGTTTAACTGTTTCTACTAGCAACTTAGCCCCAATTACTTTTAATCGTTCCCAAAGCTCTCCAGTCGTTTCATCTTCTCCAATTTCTACTTTTTCTTCTAAGATAATATCTCCCGTATCCATACCAACATCCATATACATAGTATCAACACCGGTTTCTTTATCTCCATTAAGTACTGCCCATTGAATAGGTGCTGCTCCTCGATATTTTGGAAGAAGAGAACCATGAACATTAACACAACCCAACCTTGGAATATCTAAAAGTTCTTTTGGTAGAATTTTACCATAGGCAACAACACAAATTAAATCTGGATTTAATCTTTGTACCTCTTGTATAAATTCTTCATTACTTCTTATCTTCACTGGTTGATAAACAGGAATTCCTTTTTCTAAAGCATATTCCTTAACAGGAGAAGCAATCATCTTCATCCCTCTACCTTTTGGTTTATCTGGATTTGTTACAACACCAATGACTTCATAGTTTGCCTCTACCAATGCTTTTAACGATTCTTGTGCAAAATCTGGTGTTCCCATAAATACAATCTTCATGTTTGCCTTTCTCTCCTTTCCCAATTACTTTCTATTCCTTTACTGGCTGATTATTATCTGGATCAACATATTCCATAGTACCTGGTATCATGCGATCAACAAATAGGACTCCCTCTAAGTGATCTAATTCATGTTGAAGTGTCTGTGCTAATAATTCTTTTGCTGTAATTTTAATTTTCTTTCCTTTTTCATTTAATGCTTCTACCGTTACTTCCTCTGCTCTTTTTACCTTTGCATACTGATTTGGAAAACTTAGACAACCTTCCTCTAATTCTACTTCTCCTTTTGTCTTTGTGATTTTTGGATTAATTAGTTTGATTGGACCTTTCCCATCATAGATATCAATTACTACAACTCTTTTTAAAACACCTACTTGAACAGCAGAAAGACCTACTCCATTTGATTTATGAAGAGTCTCTACCATATCATCTAATAATTCTAAAATGCGCTCATTAATTTCTTCTACTTCTCTTGACTTTTTTCTTAGAATTTCATCTCCATTTTCAATAATATTTCGAATTGCCATTTTCTCCTCCTTTTTGCTTTCTTTTTTACATCATATTATTTGGATTTACATCAACTGTGATTCTAAAATCTTTCTCTCTTATTTTATAGCAATCTTCCAAGGCACTTTGTACCATATTAATAACATCTTCATTAAACTTACATTTTAAAATCATGCGATAACGATATCTATTTTTTATCTTATCAATTGGTGCAGGAAGTGGTTTAAATATATTAATATTTTCCTCTTTTTCTCGTATTTTATTCTGAAAGATGTCATAAACCTTTTGTGCTATTTTTACAGTCTTATTTTCGTCTGTTAAGCTAATTCCAATTACTATTATATCGCAAAAAGGCGGATAATTCAAGGCTTCTCTTAGTTTTATTTCTGTTTCATAAAACCTTGTATAGTTTTGTTCTTTGCTACACTCAATACTAAAATTGTCTGGGTTATATGTTTGAAGGACAACATTTCCCTTCTCTTTTTCTCTCCCAGCTCTTCCTGCTACCTGCGTTATAATCTGAAAAGTTCTTTCTCCTGCACGATAATCATCAATATTTAAACTACTATCTGCTGCAATAATACCAACTAAAGTTACATTAGGAAAATGGTGTCCTTTTACAACCATTTGAGTTCCAATTAAAATATCTATATTTTCGTTTTTAAATGTATTTAAAATCTCCTCATGAGAATTCTTTTTTGAAACAGTATCAATATCCATACGAATTGTACTAGCATTTGGAAAAATCTTATGAATCTGCTCTTCTAATTTTTGTGTACCTGCTCCAAAATATCGAATATTTTTGCTTTGGCACTCTGGACACACTGTAACATTATTGGTTTCATAACCACAATAATGGCATTTTAATTTGTTCTCTTTTCTATGATAAGTAAGAGTAATATCACAATTCTTACATTTTACGGTATAACCACAATCACGACACATAACAAACGTAGAAAAACCACGACGATTTAAAAATAGAATCGTTTGTTTTTTAGCCTTCAAATTTTCTTCTATTTTTTGATACAATTTTCGACTAATCATCGAGTGATTTCCAGCTGCCAATTCTTGTCTTAAATCTACAATCTCCACATCTGGAAGAGAAGACTGGTTGGCTCTTTTCGTTAATTCTAATAACGTTATTTCCCCTTGTAAAGCCTGATAATAAGTAACCATATCTGGAGTTGCACTTCCTAAAACTAAAGGTATTTGATTAGCTTTGCAAAGAAAATCAGCAACTTCCTTACTATCATACTTAGGTGTCATCTCTGACTGATAAGAGCTGTCATGCTCTTCATCAATAATCGCTAACCCTAGTTTAGAAACAGGAGCAAAGATAGCTGATCTAGCTCCAATTACTACTCTAGCTTCTCCCCTTTTTATTCGATTCCATTCATCATATCTTTCTCCTACAGAAAGTTTACTATGTAAAACAGCAATTTCCCCTTGTCCAAATCTAGCTAAAAAACGATCTACCATCTGAGGGGTAAGAGAAATCTCTGGAACTAACATAATGGCAGATTTTCCTTCTTTTAAAACCTTTTCTATTAATTGTAAATAAATTTCTGTTTTTCCGCGAACCGGTTATACCAAAAATTAAATATTTCCCATATTCATCTTTTTTTTCATAAATAGCATCAAAAGCATTTTGTTGCTCCTTGGTAAACACTAATTTTTCTGTTTGTTGAATCACCTTATGCAAGAAAGGATTTCTTTCTACTGGCTTTGGTACAATTTCAATTAACCCATTTTTTTCTAATGTTTTAATTGTACTAATACTAGTATCAGTAAACACTTCTAAATCATTTGTTGTAATTCCTTCATTTTCCATTAAAAACCTTAAAATACGAATCTGCCTATCTGCTTTAATCTTTTTTTCTTCAATCCATTTTTCAATTTGATCTACATCTACTTTTAAATACACACAATTTGCAGTTTTTTCTTTTACTCTATTTTCTACTTTTTTTGATAAAGTACCTGGTGGTAGCATTAATTTTAAACAATCTGCTATATTACAAAAATATCTTTTTGCCATAAATCTAGCAAGCTCAATTTTATCTTTTGAAATACAGTCTTCTTGAATTTTCACAATTTCTTTTACTTTAAAATCTGACTTTTCTTTCAAATGAATCACAAAAGCCTCTTCTAAAGCCTTACTATTTCCAAAAGGCACAAAGACTCTTGAACCAATCTGAATCAGACTTTCCATTGAAGATGGAACTTGATAATCAAATATTCGATTTAAATTCTTTACATTACTACTAATAATAACTTCTGCAATCACAAGTCTTTCTCCTTTTCTTTCTTTTGCTACTTAGTATATCAAAAACAAGAAAAGTGTGCAATCAAAAAGCACACTTTTTTCTTACCCATTTTTTATAATTACTTCTAAAATTTGAATTGTTCTTTCTAGATTATCGTTTTTTAAAACATAATCGTACATATCAATTCTAGATTCTTCATAATCAAAACGATTTAATCTTAATTTAATTTCCTTTGGAGATAATTTATCTGGTCGATTTTCTAATCTTCTTTGCAACTCTTCCTTTGGAACTCTTAGGAAAACTGTTACGACCTTAACATCATCTTTTAATAGCTTTATAAGATTTTCTGTTCCATTAACATCAATATCTTTTACAATCACTTTTCCACTTGCAATTTTGTCATTTAACAGCTTTTTTGATGTTCCATAATAATGTTCATGATGAACATCATATTCATAAAAGTCACCATTTTTTATCATCTCTTCAAATTCTCCGTGTTGTCACAAAATTGTATTGTTCACCTGGAGTCTCATCAATTCTTATTGGTCTATCTGTATAAGATGGAAGAGACTCTACATTATCTAATCTTTTAATTAATTCTCTTTTTATGGTATCTTTTCCTGCACCAGACACACCGGAAAGCAATACTAACATGGTTTTACCTCACCTTCTGCTATTTCATTGGCAGCAAGTGTTACTGGAGCTTCTTCTTCTGAATCTGTTAAAAGTGTTGCTCCTTGTGCTATTTGTCTTGCTCTTTTTGCTGTTACAATCACAAGCTCAAATCGATTATCTACTTTTTCTAATAATTCATTTACTGTTGGTTTTACCATCATAATTTAATTCCCCCTAAATACTAGAAAATCTTTCCTTTCTTCATATTTCTATTTTACTACAAATTTTTCTATAAGTCCAGTCAAATAGCTTGTAAATAGCGTAAAAAAGTATTTTTATTTATTATACTCTTGGTTCTTATCTTTTATTACAATTCTTTTTCCTTATTTCCTCGAATTAATTTTAAAATATTTTGAAAGAATTTCACAACAATATTTTGGTTAAGAAGTGTTAAAGCATTTCTCGAATTCTTCTTACAAATAGCAATAATTTTGCGATCAATTTTTTCCATTTGCTTTTTCACATATTGCTCATACATTTGGAAGTTATCTACATCTCCCATAAGAGATTTATATTCTAATAACTTTTCTCTATATTCTTCTACTTCTTCTATAGTTTCTAGTAAAGGAAATACTCCGGTCGAAATAAGAAATAAGGATTTCTCTTTGTGTCTCTTCATATAGCTTTCTAATTTTCCACTGGCTTTGTTCATCTTTTACCTTTTGCTTTATTCCTTGCCACTGTAGTTGTTCTACTAATCTTACTTCACTTTCTTTTAATTTTTGTTTTTCTTCTATAATTGCATCAAACTTTGATTTAATACTATTTAAAGTAGAATCACCACAATAATAAAAATACCATTCTTCTAACTCATTTTTGTTATATAACGTACTATTAAAGACCGTCTCTTCGCCTACAAGATAAATAATTTGTTGCATCAGATTACACATAATGGGATAATAAGTAGGGCTTTTGGTCTTTAACTTAATACCATAAATTTCTACTTCTTCCTCTTTTTTTTCTAGCATATCAGACACAATATATTGTACTGCAGCTTCATTTAATCCAAGTCCATTTACACTAAATTCTCTAAACTCACAAAGACCAATTCTATTTAACGCTCCATCTTTTTCTCTACAATCTTGGAAATAATGGATACACTCATGCAAAACAACTTCATCTACATTCTCTAAATCTAAACTCTGATCAAAATAAATTGATTGATTTTTATAAAAATAATTAGCTTTGCCTAAGCATCCATTAATCTCCGATAAATACATTGGGCAATTATTCATTTTCATAAAAATTCGATTATATTCTTGCTCTGAAATATCATAGATTTTTTGCAATCGCTGTACAAATTGACGAATAATATAATTTTTCTCATCTGGTCTTAAACTTCTAATTGGTACAATTCCAACTCTTTTTAGTTCCTTTTCCCAATTCATATATTCAGCCCTTTTTTCTTTTTTTTTATTATATCCCATTTCGTCTGCTTTTATATTACACTGATATTGTTTTTTTGTTACATTTTGATGACATTTGCATTTTTTTGTTACTTATGGTAGTATAATATTATAAATTAGTTTTACAAAAGAGGAGTGTGGTTATTATGGATTACATCAATAATGCAGTAATAGACACTACAACGGAACAATTAAAATCTACTAATGATATGACCCATATAACTGAAACTACTACAGTAGAAGATTACACGAATACTACCAATTGTTTAGCCTTAACCGTAAAAAAAGAATATAAATTAACAATCTTTCATAACATTAGTACCAAAGCAATTGAATTATCTGCAAAAGTTGCTTTTTCTATCTTTGTTTTGAATTTTTTAAGTTTGTTTTTATAATATAATAATGTTTAAAAAAGTATCAAGTAATTAAAATTACTTGATACTTTTTTACTTATATATATTATTCCATAATTTAAACTTTCCATCAATTAAAAAACATAGAGCATTTCTGCCCTATGTTTTAATTTAGTCTATTTTATTACAAATTCTAGTTCTAGTTCATCTTCAAGATAATTTGCAATATTCCATGTAAATTCTTTCTTGGCTGAGTTATAGGATAATCCATATTGTCCTATATCACTAAAGTCAACTTTATGTTCTACTCCATTAATTGTAATAACAACTTTTTGAGTTTCATTTAAAGTATAACCTTGTGTTACTGGAATTACAACCGTTGTAGATTCTGCTTGAATTGTTGTAGTAGTTAATGTAATATCACGTAATATTTCCATAAAGTCATTAATAATAGAATCTGCACTATCTGTTGGATAGTATACCTTTGAAGAATCACTTGCAATAACACCTAAGGTTCTCTTTGCATATGCTCTTGGAGTTTCATAGTGATATTTATTACCATTTGCACTAACATGTGGTTGTGTACATCCACTTGTTGTACATCTTGTATAATTGCAATATGCATAACTATTTCTATTTCTTACATCATCTAGGCTATTTACAGCAAATCCAATTGAATATACATCTGTTGCTTTTGCTTTTACTTCTGCTGCTTTTGCTGCAATTTTAGCATCTGTATTGTTAGAATAACCAGCATCATTATTTCTAACTCTATTATCTAAATCAATATAGAATGTTGGAGTTGGTGCACCATCTGTTAAGAAGATTACTTCCTTTCTAGTATTTGTTAAAGTACTTAAAGTTGAACTTGTTAAAGATAATGCTTCATAGATGTTTGTTCCACCATCAGCTTTAAAATTATCACTCTTAATTAGATTAATTAATTGTTGTTTGTTTTGTGCACTAGTTGCTTTTCCAACATAGGATGCACCTGTACTGAATTTTAGAACTGTTACAGTTGAGCCAGTATTGACAGCACCATCTGGGAATATCTCATTAATTAATTTTTCTGCTGCTGATTTTGCATTTGTAAGTCTGCTATTATCGTTCATACTTCCAGACACATCCATTACTAAAACAATATCAACTGCTTTAATTGGATATTCTTTCTTATGAATAATAATATCTTTTACAACTTTTGTCACAACTTCATTAGTGTCTTTTCCATTTACTTTCGCAGTATTTCTAATTTCTGTTCCTGGCACTACATTTGCTTTTACTTTTGCAGTAAATGTAATTGTTATTGTTTGACCAGCACTAATGTTTTTAGTCCATTTGATTGTCTTTCCATCTGATTGAACTTCTCCACCATTTGTACTAACAATATTTAAATGTTCTGTATCAACAACATCTGTAATAACTACTCCTGATAAATCTTTTTGACTATCATTTTTAACGGTAATTGTATAAGTTAATGTTTCATTTGGATTTGCTTGTTGCTTATTAACTTCTTTCTGAGTTGTTAAATGAATAACTGTATTGGTAATTGTTCTTCCAGAAATTTGTTTTTCATAGAAATCTAATTCTCCTGGATTAACTGGTCTTTCATCAACAGTATAGGTAATTTCATTTCCTATACTATCATATTTTGCAACACTAAATTCATAGCTCCATCCCTCATTTGTAGTAGCATTTCCTGTCACTACTTGTTCTTTTACTACTCCTGCACTATTCTTAATTTGTAATACGATAGATGTTGGTCTATATCCTAATGCGTTATTATCATCTACCCAAACTTTTGTTACCGGAATTGTTACTTTATCAGCTGGAACTTTAAATGTATTAATAACAGTCTTTCCATTAATTGTCTTTTCATAGAAATATAGGTCACCTTGAACTTTTTCTGCTTCATCAACAGTATAGGTAATTAGATTTCCTAAACTATCATATTTTGCTAAATCTGTAAATGTATAGCTCCATCCTTCATTTGTAGTAGCATTTCCTGTTACCACTTGCTCTTTTACAACTGTAGATCCATTTTTTAGTTGTAATATAATTGAGTCAGGTCTCTTTTGAGCTTGGTTATTGTTATCATTCCATACTTTTTCTACTGTTATTTCTACTTTCTCATCTGGTACACTGAATGTGTTTGTAATCGTTCTTGTTTCATTGTTTACAGATTTTGTATAGAAGATACTTGATACTTTAGCTTCATCAACAGTATAGGTAATTTCATTTCCTAAACTATCATACTTTGCTAAATCTGTAAATGTATAACTCCATCCTTCATCTGTTACTTTATCTCCACTAACCACTTGTTCTTTTACAATTGTATCACCAATTTTTACTTGTAGAATAATAGAGTCAGGTCTCTTTTGAGCTTCGTTATTGTTATCTGCCCAAGCCTTTACTACGGTTACTTCTACTTTCTCATCTGGTACATCAAAGGTATTGGTAATCGTATATCCATCTTTTGCAGATCCTGTGATAACTCCATCTGCATAGAAGTATAAATCACCTGGATTTGTTTCCTCTTCAGATACAGTATAGTTAATCTCATTTCCTAAGCTATCATATTTTGCAAGGTTGCTAAAGGTATGGCTTAGCTTGCTATTTGTTAACTCTACTGTTTGATTTACTATTCCATTTGCTAGTAAATTTACTGTGATAGAATTTGGTCTTTTTTTCGCTAAATCATTATT
>JAETTH010000047.1 GCA_021769225.1 Erysipelotrichaceae bacterium | reverse complement strand
AATCTGACATATCTCATCACCAATTAAAATATATCAAAAATTCGTAGAAATTAAAATATAAGAGCCTAAATTTAATCAGGCTCTTAAGGGGCGGAATTTATTCCGCTTTTTTATTTATTAATACAAACTCTTGTTTTATAATAATAAATATAGTATAATAATCTAGTAAATAAGAAAAAACACAAAATCTAGGGGGCAATTGAATGAATGATAAAATTATAATAAAAGGTGCAAAAGAACACAATTTAAAAGATATAGATATAGAAATTCCAAGAGATAAATTAGTTGTTGTTACAGGATTATCTGGTTCAGGAAAATCTTCTTTAGCTTTTGATACTTTGTACGCAGAAGGACAAAGAAGATATGTAGAAAGTTTATCATCTTATGCGAGACAATTCTTAGGACTTATGGAAAAACCAGATGTAGAATCAATTGAAGGTCTTTCACCAGCCATCTCAATTGATCAAAAAACAACATCAAGAAATCCACGCTCAACAGTAGGAACAGTAACTGAAATCTATGATTATATCCGTCTTTTATACGCTAGAATTGGTGTACCATATTGTCCAAAATGTGGTAAGAAAATTGAAAAACAGACAATTGACCAGATTGTTGATAACATTATGGAATTACCAGAAGGAAGTAAAATCCAAGTATTAGCTCCAGTTGTTAGAGGAAGAAAAGGAGAATACACAAAATTATTAGAAGAATTCCAAAAAGAAGGCTTTGTAAGAGTTCGAATTGATGGAGAAACTTATGAACTAACAGATGATTTAAGTATTGATCGAAAGAAAAAGCATAATATTGAATTAATTATAGACCGTTTAGTCGTTAAATCAGAAATTAAAGGAAGACTGACAGAATCAATTGAGCTTGCTATGAAAAATGCAGAAAATTTAGTTAAAATTGATATAGTAAATGGGGAAGAAAAATTATTTAGTAGCAATTATGCTTGTCCAGACTGTGGAATTAGTTTTGAAGAATTAACACCAAGGATGTTTTCTTTTAACAATCCATTTGGAGCATGTCCAGCATGTACAGGAATTGGATATTTAATGAAAATGGATGAAGATTTAATCATTCCAGATAAAACTAAAACCTTATATGATGGTGTAAAAGCATTTGGTGCAAGCACAATGAAAAGAGGAGACACCATGGCTAAGATGTACTTTGAAAGTATTGGAAGGCATTATGGTGTGGATATTAAAAAGCCAATTAAAGACTTGCCAAGAGATTTCTTAGATAAAATCCTTTATGGTACAGGAGAAGAAAAGATTGACTTTGAATATGCTTCTGCTGCAGGAACTAGAAGATTTACAGCCCCATTTGAAGGAGTAATACCAACTTTACAAAGAAGATACAATGAAACTAGTTCACAAGGTATGAGGGATTTTTATGAAATGTACATGAGCAACAGCGAATGCCCAGTGTGTCATGGTGCTAGATTAAAAGATGAAGTATTAGCAGTAAAAGTAGGGAATAAAAATATTAATGAATTAACAGCAATGTCAATTCATAAAATGAAAGACTATATCAATAGTCTAGAGCTAAACAAAAAAGATTCCATGATTGCAGAACCAATATTTAAAGAATTAAATAAAAGGCTACAATTTTTAATGGACGTAGGACTAGAATATTTAACACTTTCAAGAAGTGCTGGGTCATTATCAGGAGGAGAAGCTCAGCGTATCCGTTTAGCAACACAAATTGGTTCTGGATTAACAGGTGTTCTATACATTTTAGATGAACCTAGTATTGGTCTACACCAAAGAGACAACGATAAACTATTAGCAACCTTAAAAAAGCTTCGTGATCTAGGAAATACATTAATTGTAGTAGAACATGATGAAGACACTATGTATGCAGCAGATCAAATTATTGATATTGGACCTGGTGCTGGTGTTCATGGAGGACATGTAGTAGCTCAAGGAACAGCTGAGGAAATAAAAGGAATTCCTGCATCTATTACAGGACAATATTTAAGCGGAAAGAAGAAAATAAATGTTCCTGAAAAAAGAAGAAAATCAAATGGAAAATCCATTGAAGTAATTGCGGCAAGTGAGAACAATTTAAAAAATATCAATGTAAAATTCCCATTAGGAGTATTTACCTGTATTACTGGCGTATCTGGTTCAGGAAAAAGTACGTTAGTAAATGAAGTACTCTATAAAACAATTGCAAGAGAGTTAAATGGAGCAAATGAGAAACCGGGAAAGTGTAAAGAAATACGCGGATTAGATAATATTGATAAAATTATTAATATTGATCAATCACCAATTGGAAGAACACCTCGTTCTAATCCAGCCACATATACAGGAGTATTTGATATTATTCGTGATATCTTTGCAGGAACCAATGAAGCAAAAATGCGTGGATATGCCAAAGGAAGATTTAGTTTTAATGTATCTGGTGGTAGATGTGAAGCTTGTAATGGAGATGGACTTTTAAAAATTGAAATGCACTTCTTACCAGATATCTATGTACCTTGCGAGGTATGTAAAGGTAAAAGATATAACAGAGAAACATTAGAAGTAAAATATAAAGGAAAGACAATTGCTGATGTTTTAGATATGACAGTAGAAGAAGCTTTAGAATTTTTTAGCAATATTCCTAAAATTAAGCAAAAAATCCAAACCTTATATGATGTAGGATTAGGATATATCAAATTGGGACAACCTTCTACTACCTTATCAGGAGGAGAAGCACAAAGAGTAAAACTAGCTACAGAACTTTCTAAAAAAGCAACAGGAAAAACTTTATATATCTTAGATGAGCCAACAACAGGACTTCATATTGCAGATGTTCATAAGTTAGTTAATATTTTACAAAGGTTAGTTGATACAGGAAACAGCATTATTGTCATTGAACACAATCTAGATTTAATCAAAACAGCAGACTATATTATTGACTTAGGACCAGAAGGTGGAGATAGAGGAGGAACAATTGTAGCAGTAGGAACCCCAGAACAGATAGTAAAGAACAAAGATTCCTACACGGGCCAATTTTTACAAAAATATTTAGAAAAATAAGAACAAAAAGAGAAGCTAAAAAGAAAAAGGAGAAGAAATCTCCTTTTTCTTTTTGGACTTAATTTATTTACAGTTATTTTTATTGTTATTATCGATTCTTTCATTTTGTTGATTGTTACTGTTATTTCCCTTATTACCTTTATTTTGTTTTTTATTCTCTTTTTCCATATTTAGCACCTCCAATCGTAATCATATTTTTAGCAATTTTTTTCAAAATATACGAAAAAAATTTGAATAAATAAAAAAAGAATGTTAAAATTATCTTAAAGAGGAAGTATCAATCTCTTGAAATAACTATTAAAAGAGGTGAAAAAGCTTATGTTTGACTATCCTTATGAGTGTTCTAAATGGTTTGGAGATTTAATTCGGCAAAGAGATAGGACAATTACAGAAGAACAAATCAAGACTTTTGAAGAAACGCTAAGAGGATATCTCAATGAGTGTATGCATACTTCTTATAATTTTATCGTATCCAAAGCTCCGAAAGGGGCTGAATGGGTTATCGAAAGAGCAGCTAGAAAAGCTGGGATTAATATTGAAATCTTTCGAAGACCTAAATTCGAATTGCGACAAAATGAAAAAGGAGAAACAATTCCATTTTTAATTGAAGGAAGTGGAGATGTATACTACATGAAAGTAAAATCATAAGCTAAAGAAAAAAGTAGTTTTTTTAAACTACTTTTTTCTTGTCCTTTTTATTCTTTTAAGATATAATAAAATAAAAAAGAGAAAGAAAGTAAGAAATATGGAAGAATTAGTAAAAACCATTATAGAAAACTTAAGTAAAAAAGGAGAAACGATAGCAACAATGGAATCTTGTACAGGAGGATTTCTAGCCAGTATAATTACCGATCAAAATGGAGCATCTGACATTTTTCACTTAGGTCTTGTAACTTATCAAACACAAATGAAAGAAAAATTTGGTGTGTCAAAAAAAGTAATTGAAGAGTATACTGTATATAGTAAAGAAACTGCAGAAGAAATGGCAAAAACAGTTTCAAATATAGCAGAATCTAACTATGGAATTGGAATAACAGGACAAATAGGAAGAGCTGATCCAAATCAGCCAGGAAACCAAAATGAGGTATTTTATAGTATATTTAACAAAAAACAAAATATGTGTTATACTTACAAAGTAATTCTAAAAGAAAATTATTCTAGAAGTGAAAAAAAGAAAATCATTGTAGAAGAAATTTTAAAAAATTTATTACAACTTTTTTAACAAAGATAACAACGGAGGAATTAAAATGAATCATAATATTGTAATTGGAATAGAAGGCTATGTGGGGGCAGGAAAGACTTCCATTTGTAAAGAGTTATTAAATCAGATTCCAGATTCTATTTTATTACATGGTGGTAATCTATATCGAGCAATTGTATATGCAGTTATGAATTCTGGAATTGACTTAAAAGATTTGACTAAAAAATTAGAAAATATTGATATCAAACAAGTAATGGACAAAATGAAAATAGAAATTAAACTAAATCAAAATCGAGAAACTGAACTATACATGGCAGGAAACTTGATCAAAGATGAGGAGTTACAATCCCCAAAAGCTTCTATGGCTGTTTCTATGGTAGGGGGAATTGCTGATAATTCAAGACTATATTCTTTTGCAAGAGACCTAATCAATCAGTTTAAAGAAAAATATCATGTTATTGTATCTGGAAGAGATTTAATGAACATCTATCCAGATTTAGACTATCACATTATGGTAGTAGCATCTTTAGAAGAACGTGTTAAAAGAAAAGCAAATCAATATTGCAAAGATAAGTTAAATTTACAAAAGTTAAGAGAAAGTATTGTCAAAAGAGATGAGCTTCAGGAAAAAGCAGGATATTATAAAATTTATCCAAATACAATCCAAGTAGACGTAACAGAATGTGAATCAGTAGAAGAGTCTACAAAAAAAGTATTAGGTCATATAAAATTACTAGAATTGATTTAAAAAGTGAAAGAAGTGGAATATATGAATGAGAAACTAAAAGAATTTAATCAGTATTTAAAAAATAGAAAAGTAGCTGTTATCGGCTTAGGAATTAGCAATATTCCCTTAGTAGAATATTTACATATGGTAGGAGCTAATATCACTATTTTTGATCGCAGAGAAAAAGAAAAAATTCCAGAAGAAGGACTAAAAAAGATACTAGATTATGAACTAAATTACCATTTTGGGCCTACAAATTTAGAATATTTAACTGGGTTTGATATTATCTTTCGTTCTCCAAGCTGCAGACCAGATTTGCCAGAAATTGTGGCAGAATTAGAAAAAGGCGCTATTTTAACTTCAGAGATTGAGATGGTGTTAGAATTATGTCCTGGAACTGTAGTTGGAGTTACTGGTTCAGATGGAAAAACAACAACCACCACATTAATTTATGAGATGCTAAGAAAACAAGGATTTCATTGCTTCTTAGGTGGTAATATTGGAATTCCTTTACTAAGTAAAATACCAGAAATGAAACCAGATGATATGGTAGTTTTAGAATTAAGTAGTTTTCAATTAATGAATATGAAAATTAGTCCTGATATAGCGGTTGTTACAAATGTTTCACCAAATCATTTAGACATTCACAAATCTTATGAAGAATATATTGATAGTAAAAAGAATATTTTTAAACACCAAACTGAAAATGGAATTTTAGTACTAAATTATGATAATGAAATTACTAAATCTTTTGTAAAAGAGGCAAATGGAAAAGTTATATTCTTTAGTAAAAATGAAAAATTAGATAATGGTATCATACTAGATGATGGAGTCATTAAAATATGTGAAGATAAATTAAGAAGGCACTTAATTAATACAAAAGATATGAAATTAAGAGGAGAACACAATTATGAAAATGCTTGTGCAGCAGTTGCAGCAACCAAATCTTTTGTCAGTGTTGAATCACAAGTAGAAGTATTAAAAGAATTTTCAGGAGTAGAACATAGAATTGAACTTATTCGAGAAATTGATGGAGTAAAATGGTATAACGACTCTATTGGAACAAGTCCTACTAGAACAATGGCTGGATTAAAATCTTTTGATGAAGAAATTGTGCTAATAGCAGGAGGATATGACAAACATTTAGACTATACACCGCTTGCTAAACCAATTGTTGATAAAGTAAAAACATTAATTTTAGTTGGTCAAACTTCTGAAAAAATTTATGAAGCTGTAAAACAAGAATTAGAAAAACAAAATAAAACAATTGACATTTATATGTGTGATCAATTTAGTGAAATTGTACCATTAGCAAGAAAAAAAGCAGAACCAGGCCAAGTCATCTTATTCTCACCTGCTAGTGCTAGTTTTGATTTATTTAAAAACTTTGAAGAAAGAGGAGAAAAGTTTAAAGAATTAGTTAATCAACTAGATTAAACAATAGATAAATAGATAAAAGATCTAAGATTTTTTCTTAGATCTTTTTTGTAACATTTTTTGCTATTTAAACATAGGATAAAATAAATTGAATTAGGAGGTAAAAAAATGTATTATCAAAATTATGAAGATTATATGAGAAGTTTACTTGGTTATACAGGAATTTCTAACTGTAGTACTTGTATGAACAACAATTATGGTGATTCTGACTTTTTCTATATGCCACCACAAGAAACTTGCATGAATACATATGAAGTAGCACCTCAAGAATTAGAAGAGTTGTATCCAGAAATTTATAAAGTAGTATATCCTTTAGTTTGTAGAGCTTGTGCGGAAAATACAAAGCCAATCACAAAAGAATTAATTGATAAAATGACAGAAGATATCTATAATAGTGTTGAGGTACAGGGAAAAATAAATGTAAAAATAGAAGTAAGAAATACTGAGAGTAAATCTTTAAACGAAAAAACTACAAATAATAGAGGAGATACTGGTGAAAGCAGACAAATTAGAAATAACGGATTTTTAAATGATTTAATTAGAATTTTAATTTTACAGAGATTATTAGGAAGACCAATTTTTCCAGGTAGACCACCAAGACCACCATTCCCAGGCAGACCACCTTTCCCGGGCGGCCCAGGTAGACCACCATTTCCAGGAGGGCCTGGAAGACCTCCAATGCCAAGAGAATTTGATAATTACTAAAATTTAAACAAAATAATGAAAAAATTTACTTCAATTGAAAAAAATAGAAAAATAAATGAATTAACAGAATTTAAAAACATTCTTTTTGAATTATTTTTCAAAAATTGAACAAAATAAAATTAGAACAATTTTTGAAAGGTAGGTAAAAGAAATGAAAGTTAAAGATTGTATGTGTCATAATGTTACTTGGTGCAAACCAGAAACTTTAGTAGCTGACTGTGCAAAAATGATGTGCAATGGACATATTGGTTGTATTCCAGTATGTGATAATGAAAACAAGGTTGTAGGATTAGTAACAGACAGAGATATTCTTTTAAGATGTGTAGCTTGTGATAAAGATAGCAAAACAATTCCTGTTAGTGATATTATGAGTTGTAATGTTTGCTGTTGTGAACCAAATACAAAGATTGAAGAAGCTGAAAATTTAATGGCAGAGAATCAAATAAGAAGAATTCCTGTTATAGAAAACAATAAAATTGTAGGAATATTAACACTTGGTGATTTAGCTAACAATCAAAATATATCAGAAGAAAGTATTTGCGATACACTAGAGAATATCTGTGATTGTAATAATGCAAAAAATAATGGATAACAAAAATAGGATAGGTTTTTTCCTATCCTATTTTCTTTTAAATAAAAAGATAAAAATACTATTTACATAATAGAATATTTAGGAATATTTTGAATATAATATAACATAATCAAAATAATGTTATGGAGATAAAAAATGGTTGTTGATATGGGATATTGGTCCAAAGTAATCAAAAGAATTATTATTTTTGCTTTTACAATTTTATTTACCTATCTAGCATTTAAGCTAGCCGTATTTTATATGCCATTTTTAGTAGCTTTTATCATTTCATTAATGCTAGAGCCAATGATTAAGTTCTTAATGAGGCACACAAAACTACATAGAAGGACAAGCAGCATCATAGTGCTCATTTTCATTTCTGGTATTATTATTGGACTAGTTGTATGGGGAATTACAGCCTTAATTTCCGAATCATCAAATCTATTACAAGACTTAAATTATTATTTTGAAAAAGCATATACACAAATTCAAGATTTTATTTCTTCAATTGATTTTAGTAAATTTAAAGTGTCGGACAAGGTATTAGAAGTTTTTCAAAACTCTGTTACAGATGTATTAGGTGCAATTTCTGGATGGGTAAAAAATTTGTTAACTTCTTTAATTAATGGAATTACATCTATTCCAACAATTGCAATTTATATAGGAATTAGTTTAATTGCTCTCTACTTTATTTGTACAGATAAGATTTATATGTTAGATCAGCTAGAACATCATTTACCTAAAACATGGGTAAAAAGAATTGGGGTACACATTCGAGATTTAATTAAAACTTTAGGTGGATATTTAAAAGCTGAAGCTACCTTAGTTTTAATTTCTTTTGTTATTTCATTAATTGGATTATATATTTTTAAATTTGCAGGACTTAATATCGAGTTTCCACTACTGGCTGCATTAGGAATCGGATTTGTTGATGCACTTCCAATTTTCGGCTCTGCAACTGTAATGATTCCTTGGGCAATTATTGCAGGAATTGATGGCGATTTAACATTAGGAATAGCTATTTTAGGGCTATTAACAATTATGAGTATTGTAAGACAGTTTTTGGAGCCAAGAATTGTAGGAAACAACATAGGAATACATCCAATATTTACTTTAATTGCCATGTATACAGGATTTAAATTTATAGGAGTAATTGGTATGCTAATTGGTCCAATTATACTCATTATACTAAAAAATATCTTTGCAACTATGATAGAGCAAGGAGTTGCTAAAGCAATTTTTGATCGAAAATAAAAATGAAAGATATTGAGGCAGAAGATGTATATAGCTGGTGGCGAATTTTAAAACAACGGTATATTGCTTATGAACTTGATAAAGACTTAACACTTTATTGATAAACTTTTTTAATTCGATTAGCTAATAAGATAAAGTCAGCTAAGGCAAGGTGAAAATTGTATCATCAATATGAAAGATTTAATGAAATCTATTTATTGCTTTTTACATTATATTTTGGAGTAATTACAAAGAGAATAGGGAAAGAATACGACTTAAATAAATTTCTTAAAAATAAAATATAACATTAAAATTAAATAGGAAAATAAGTCAGAACCACGTGTATAACACGTGGTTTGCTCTTGCCCTATAAGGGCGCTCTTACAGCAAGCCCTCAAGGGCTTTTGCTGGTTCGACAGTTGCAACTTATTACTAGCAACCCT
>JAETTH010000046.1 GCA_021769225.1 Erysipelotrichaceae bacterium | reverse complement strand
CTTCAAGCTTTTTTCCACGCAAAAAGGACAGACTATTTTTTAATATAGTCTATCCTTTTCTATTTTATTTCTTGTTCTATTATTTACTAAACCTAATTGTGTGTGTGTGTGTGTGTTACAGCCTCAAGGCTTTTAGCGTCTTTTTCCTTCATATTCTGCTCCTCTTTTGTTTTTCTGATTATATTCTACTCTATTTATTTCTATCTTGTCAAGATTATTTTGTTTTTACGTAAAAAGTTTTTTGCAATTTTGGAATAATTTCGTCAATCACTAATATACATTAATTAAAGTTATTTTGTACAAACATTTTTCTTAAGGGAGGAAATTAAATGGAAAATCTAGAGTTATATAAGGATATAGCAAAACGTACAGATGGCGACATCTATGTTGGAGTGGTTGGTCCTGTTAGAACGGGTAAATCTACTTTTATTAAACGTTTTATGGATTTACTTGTCATTCCTAATATTGAAAACGAATACAAAAGAGAAAGAGCCAAAGATGAATTACCTCAAAGTAGTAGTGGACGTACCATCATGACAACAGAACCAAAATTTGTTCCAAATGAAGCTGTTGAAATTACGATTGGTAATAATATTAAACTAAAAACAAGACTAGTAGACTGTGTAGGATATTTAGTAAATAATGCAATTGGGTATTTAGAAGATGATATGCCAAGGATGGTAAAAACACCATGGTCTGATGAAGAAATTCCTTTTGAAAAAGCTGCTGAAATTGGTACAAAAAAAGTAATTGAAGAACACTCTACTATCGGAATTGTTGTAACAACAGATGGAAGTATTACAGATATTCCAAGAGAAGACTATATCAGTGCAGAAGAAAGAGTTATTTCAGAATTAAAAGCAATGAATAAACCATTTATTATTTTATTAAATAGTGCTAACCCATATTCTGATTATACACAAGAACTTGCTGCTAAGCTTCAAGTAAAATATAGCTCTCCCGTGCTTGCTACTGATTGTGCTAACCTTAATTTAGATGATTTAAATAGTATCTTTTCCAAAATTCTTTATGAATTTCCAATTGAACAAATGAATATTTCTTTTCCTAAATGGGTAGACGGATTAGATTATGATCATCCATTAAAAAAGGAATTATATACTGAAATTAAAGAAGCTTTTAAAGATATTCATATTTTAAAACAAATTGATGATGGTATTGGTAAAATTCAAAAAACAGAAATTATTCAAAAAACAGTATTAGAAGAAATTAATCTAGGTAATGGCAATGTTTCTATTACAGTTAATTTAAAAGAAGAATTATTCTACCAAGTACTTTCTGAAATATCTGGAGTAACTATTTCTAATGAAGGTGACTTATTCTCTACTATTACACAATTTGCAAGAACGAAAAAAGAATATGATAAAATCTCCTATGCACTAGAAGAAGTAAAAGCAAAAGGATATGGCATTGTTACTCCATCTATGGATGAATTAATTCTAGATGAACCAGAAATGGTAAAACAAGGTTCACGCTTTGGTGTGAAATTAAAAGCAAAAGCACCATCTATTCATATGATTCGTGCAGATATTGAAACAGAAGTCTCTCCAATTGTAGGAAGTGAAAAACAATCAGAAGAACTTGTTAACTATCTACTTTCTGAATTTGAATCTGATCCACAAAAAATTTGGGAATCTAACATCTTTGGAAAGAGCTTACATGAACTTGTTAATGAAGGCTTACAAAACAAATTATGTCGTATGCCAGAAGATGCTCAAATGAAATTACAAGAAACACTAGAACGTATTGTAAATGAAGGCAGTGGCGGATTAATTTGTATCATTTTATAAATTTTAAAAAAAGAATTCTTAAATGAAGTGATTTTATTTAATTCTCTTCAAAAGAATTCTTTTTATTTGCTTTTTGATTATTTATTTTTTCTATTTTAGAAAATACATATTTTCTCTAATTTTGGTAAAACTATTTTTACATAAATTGGAGGTTTTTGTATGAAACAACTTAAAGAAATGATTTCTTCTCTTGGTCAAAAGATCACAAATTATTATGAATCAAATCAAGAATATCAATTTACAATTCCAGATAGTAATTCAGATGATTCTTCTCAAAAAGATACTTCTATTTCGGAAGAAAAGTCAATCTATCCTAGTTTAGAAGTTAATTTAGAATATATGAAAGTAAAATATAATACATTAATTAATAGTGATATTGTTATTCGTCCTTTTACTTTAACAGCAAGGGATAAACATTACCAAGCTTTTTTAATTTATATTGATGGGATGGTAGATTCCAAAACTATTAATGATTTTGTCTTAAATCCTTTAATGCTAAGAAATAGAGCTAATACCTATGATTCTTCTTACGTAATTTCAGAAGGTGTTGCCAACAACATTAGTGTTCGAAAGGTAAGAAAATTTAATTTACAAGACTATATTTATAATTGTTTAATTCCTCAAAATAGTATTAAAAAGATAGATCAATTTTCAGAAATTATCTCTGGTATTAATTCTGGTAATTGTGGCTTATTTATCGATACTCTTGCTATTGCTTTTGATATTGATGTAAAGGGATTTAAACAAAGAAGTATTTCTACTCCCAATAATGAAATTGTGATTCGTGGCTCAGGAGAGTCTTTTGTAGAATCCATCCGTACGAATACTTCTTTAATTCGAAGAATTATTAACAATGAGAATTTAATTATTGAAAATATTGATGTTGGAAAAGTAAGCCAAACTAAATGCGCTGTTTGCTATTTGCAAGATATCACAAATCGTGATCTAATTGCTGAAGTAAAATATCGATTAAATAATTTAGAAATTGACTCCCTAATTTCTTCTGGTCAATTAGAGCAGTTAATTGAAGATAATGACAAATATAGCCTTCCTCAGATTTTATCTACAGAAAGACCTGATAAAGCTGCCAAATATTTATTAGGTGGAAGAGTTGTTGTTTTAATAAATGGAAATCCTTATGCTTTAATTATGCCTGCTACTTTAATTGATTTTATTACTTCCCCAGAAGATATTAATTTAAGATATCAATTTGCTAATTTTTTAAAATTTCTTAGACTTGTTGCATTTGTAATTACTTTGTTATTACCAGCCTTATACATTGCTATTACTAATTTTCATCAAGAACTGATTCCAACAGAGCTTCTGTTTTCATTATTAGCATCACGAGAAAATGTTCCTTTTCCTATTATTTTTGAAATTCTAATTATGGAAATTTCTTTTGAGCTAATTCGTGAAGCAGGTCTTCGTGTTCCTTCTCCTATTGGACCGACAATTGGAATTGTAGGTGCTTTAGTATTAGGACAAGCTGCTGTTAGTGCTAGTATTGTTAGTCCTATTTTAATTATTATTGTTGCTATTACAGGAATTGCATCTTTTGCTATTCCAGATTTTTCATTTGGCTTTCACCTACGAATTACGCGTTTCTTTTTTATCTTTTTAGGATATATTGCAGGTTTTTTAGGAATTGGAATTGGTCTTTTTGTTTATCTTACTGTTTTATGTAGCTTAAAATCCTTTGGAGTGTCTTATGTATTTCCTTTTGCACCTGTTGTACATGAAAAGGGAAATGGCTTTTTCTTACCTCCTATTTGGGAAAGAGAAACAAGACCAAGTTACCTACATCCTCAAAAGAGTAGAGCACAAGAACCAATCAGTAGAATTTGGAAATATGGAAAGGAAGTGAATAAGCATGATTCAAACTAAAATGGGTAAAATAGAAGGAATTTTTTTAGTCCTTACCATTATTATTAATCACATTATTTTAAATTTGCCATCTGAAATTATTTCTTCTACCTCCTCTGCTGCACCTATCAATATTATTTTTATTAGTATCCTTGCATTACTTTTTGTTTTTTTAATTAGTAAATTATTAAAAAAATTTCCTGAGTTAGATATCTTGGATATTTCTGAGTTTTTAGGTGGAAAATGGTTAAAATTTGCTTTTGGAACTTTATTTTTTCTTTATTTTATTGTAAGTGGTAGTATTGTACTAAGATGTTTTACTGGGAATTTACAAATTATCTATTTCCCCAAAACGCATATTGCTTTTCTTCTTTTTTTGCTTGTAGTTGCTATTGGATTTGCTTTAAAATTTGGATTTTCTTCTATTAGTAAAGCAAATCTCATTATTATGCCAATTGTACTGATTAGTATTTTATTTGTTTTTATTGCTAATATTGATAATTTTACCATTTTAAGAATGACCCCTATTTTAGGAAATGGCTTTAATAGTACTTTTCTAAGTGGTATGAGTAACTTATTTGCTTTTAGTGGAATCGCTTATTTATATTTTATACCTCCCATGCTCAGCAATTCTAAACATTACAAAAAAATAGGATATATATCCATGATTTTGTCAGCTGTTTTTTTACTGCTAAGTACTTCTACCATTTTATTTATCTTCCCATTTGTAGCAGAAACGCAAGAGGTCTTTCCTTTATATGTTGCTTCTCGCTTTATTGAATTTGGTAGATTTTTTCAAAGATTGGATGCTTTCTTTTTATTAATATGGATTATTTCCTTAGTCTCTTATTTGAGTATTGTTGCTTCATTTTGTCTAACTATTATTTGTAAAATAACAAAAATAAGCTATCCTAATTTTCTGATTCCTTTGCTTTGTTTTACTATTTTTTGCCTTGGCTTATTACCGCAGAATATAACGCAAACTCACTTTTTAGAGACAACTTTTTATAAATATATTGTTCTAATTTTAATTTTTGGTATTAGTCCACTTTTATTACTATTAGCCAATTTTAAAAAAGCACGATTAAAAAAGAAGGCTGGAAAAGGAGAGGAAATAAATGAAACGACTGCTTAAATTAATTACTATTATTATCATTATTGTTATTCTTTTTGTCACTTTTTCTGGTATTTATGGAATTCAAAGTGTTGATGATTTAGCTTATGCGGTTGCTCTTGGAATTGATGTTGGCGACCAAAATAATCTAAAAGTTACTTTTCAATTCACTAGACCTAATTCTAGTGGAGAAAATTCTTCTGGTGAACTGGCACCTACTACAACTATCAGTGTAGAGTCTTCTTCTATTGATGCTGCTATTCATTTAATGAACACATATATTAGTAAAAAGATTAATTTAGCTCATTGTAAAGCTATTATCTTTTCAGAAGAATTTGCCCAAAAGGGAATCAAACGAGAGTTAAATGCTTTGATGAATAAAGTAGAAGTTCGTCCAGATGCTAGTTTAATTATTAGTAAATGTACTGCCAAAGAATATATTAGTAGTGTAAAACCTGACTTGGAAAATTTAGTTGCAAAATATTACGAAATTTCTCCTAATTCAAGTGACTATACTGCCTATACTTCTAATATCATGATTGGAAAATTTTATAATAAATTAAACTGTACAACTTGTCAGCCAATTGCTATTTTAGGTGGTATTAGTAGTACATTAAGTCATTCTGGTTCTTCTAATTCCCAAAAGGATGAACAGGCAAAAGCTGGAGAAAGTCCTCTTGAAGTAAATAATAAAGCTGAGAACATTGGGCTTGCTGTATTTAAAGAAGATAAATTGGTAGGTGAATTAAATGGTATTCAAACACTTTGTTATTCTATTGTGACTAACACATTAAATAATGCAACTATTTCATTTTCAATGAATGAAGATGAAAATAACACAATTGATTTATATTTATATAAGTTTAAGCCCAATAAAATTGATGTAAAGATAGTAAATGGCTCACCCTATATTTCGATTTCAATTGGGTTAAAAGCAAAGATTTTATCTGGAGAGACATACTCAAGTGAGCTAACAGAAGAAGGACTAGAGCGCGTATCTGCTGCAACTAATCTTTATTTAGAAAAACAAATATTAGCTTATTTATATAAAACCACTAAAGATTTTAAGTCTGATGTTTCTGGTTTTGGAAAATATGCTACCCCTCTTTTTCTAACAATGCAAGAGTGGGAAGATTATAACTGGCTAGACAATTATGTGGATTCTTTCTTTGAGGTTTCTGTAGACACTCAAATTGATTCTAGCTTTTTATTAAATAATTTGTAAAGGAGAAATGTGTTTTGAGTTTTATTTTATTAATTGCATCTTTTGCTATTTTCTTTTATTCTGTTTTTTATGCAATTTATGAGATTAAAAAGAAAGATAATTTACTCGGTGGTATTTTTATTATTGTCCTTTCTTGTCTAACTGTATTTCTTCCTAGTATTTTGTTTCCAATTCGATAGGGTTTATTTTTTCTAATCACAGAAAATTTATTGTCTTAATAGGAAAATATATATAAAAAAGAAAGAGGATCTATTTTAAACAGATCCCTCTTTCTCCTACTTTTTTGTTGTTTACAAAATAATCTGTGCCAGCATATGTTAAAAGATTTGTTTTGGTATAATCAATATCTCCTTTTTCGTTTAAGTATTCTTTTTTACAGTTGATGCAAACTACTTCTCCTATTAACATGTCATGAGTTCCTAAGTGTTTTACTTCTTTTAGTTTACACTCAATGCTAATTGGACATTCTTGAATCGATGGACACTTTACTATTTTACTTTGCTCTTTGCTTAAGCTTGCTTCTTCAAATTTATCCATTTCTTTTCCTGATTTGGTACCACAAAAGTCTGCTTCCCATATTAGTTTTTCATCTGGTATATTTAGTACAAATTCTTCTGTTTCTTTTATAATGTGATAAGAATATCTAGTTGGTCTTACAGAGATATAGACAAGTGGTGGTTCTGAGTTTAATACTCCTGTCCATGCAATTGTTGTAATGTTACTTTCTGTTTGACCTCCACAAGATACCATAACAACTGGTACTGGTGAAAGTCCTGTTCCTAGTTTGATTGTTTCTTTCATTACAAAACCTCCTTTATTCTTCTATATAATATATTTGCCTCTTTCTATTTTATACAATAAAATTAAAGATTTTCCTCTTCTTCCTGTTTTTCAAAATCAATTTGTCTTAGTTCTTTATTGGCTGCAATGACTTTAATTTTAATCTTGTCTCCTACTTTATAGGTGGTTTTTGTTTTTTCTCCGATTAGAATTTTACGCTCCGGATCATAGTCAAAGTATTCTTTTCCTAATTTATCAAATCGAATGAGTCCTTCTACTGTATTTTCTAATTCTACAAATGCCCCAAATGAAGTGATGGATGAGATGATTCCATCATAGATTTGTCCAATTTTATCTTGCATGTATTCTGCTTTTTTGATAGCATCTGCTTCTCTTTCTGCCTTGGTTGCTATTTTTTCTCTTTCAGATGATTGTTCTGCATCTTTGGTGGCTAGTATACTGTATTGCTCTTTAAATTGTTCTGATACGTTATATCCTTCTTTTAAGTATTTTGAAATAACTCGATGAATAAATAAGTCTGGATACCTGCGGATTGGTGATGTGAAATGGCAATAGTATTTACTAGCTAATCCAAAGTGTCCATTACAACTACTTTCATATCTTGCCACTTTTAAGGTTCGAAGTAGTAAATTGGAAACGACTTTTTCTTCTTCTTTTCCTTTTACTTGTTCTAATACTTCTGCAAATGCTTTTGGATGAATATTTTCTTTGTTTCCTTTAATACGGTAACCTAAATTAAATAAGAATTTATTTAACTCATCAATTTTATCTTCATCTGGCACTTCATGTACACGATAAATAAAGGGTGCTTCTAACCAGAAAAACTTTTCTGCAATTACTTCATTTGCGGTCAACATGAATTGTTCAATAATTTCATTTGCAAAGGTAAGTTCATATTTTCCAATAGAAATGACTTTCCCTTGCTCATCTAATATAATTTTACTCTCTGGAATATCTAAGTTTAATGTCCCTTCTTTGTCTCTTCTATCCTTCAAAATATGTGCTAATTCTTCCATCCTTTTGAAATGTGGTACATATGGCTCATACTCTTTTATGATCTCTTGATTTTCTCCTTGTAAGATTTCTGCTACATCATGGTAATTCATTCTTCTAGTAACACAAATAACTCCTTTTACTACATCAGATGAAATAACTTCTCCTTGATTATTAATTTCCATTAAACAAGAAATAGTAAATCGATCTTCTCCCTGATTTAAACTGCAAATTCCATTGGATAATTCTTTTGGAAGCATTGGAATTACTTTATTAAACATGTATACACTTGTCCCACGGAAAAGTGCCTCTTTATCTAAATTAGATCCTTCTTTTACATAGTGACTTACATCTGCTATATGAACACTAAGAAGATAGTTTCCATTTTTCAATTTCTGAACAGAAACTGCATCATCTAAATCTTTAGCATCTTCTCCATCAATTGTAAAAATCTCTTCTTGTCTAAAATCCCTTCTATTGGGGATATCCTTTTTCTCAACTTCTTGTCTAATATTTTTTACTTCTCCTAAAACTTTTTTGGGAAACTCATAAGGCAGATTAAATTCTTTTATTACAGATAACATATCTATCCATGCTTCATCTTTATTTCCTAGTACTTCAATAATCTTTCCTTCTGCATTTTTGTTTTTAATTGGAAATTTTGTAATTTGTACTACTACTTTTTGATCATTTTTGGCATTTTTAAAATTCTTTTTGGATATGAAAATATCCGTACCAAATTTTTTGTCATCTGGTACAACAAATCCAAAATTTCTACTATTTTGAAAAGTTCCTACAACGGTAGTTTTGTCATGTTTTAAAATTTTTAAAATTCTACCTTCTTTACTCTTTTCTTTTCCTTCTTTTTTTAATAACTTTACTAGAACAACGTCTCCATTTAAAGCATCTAATGTTTTATCTGATGCAATATGAATCTCCTCTTCTAGTTCTTCACATTTTACAAATCCAAATCCTTTTGGATTCCTACGAAAAGTTCCTTCAAATAAATTTTCTTTTCCCATCTTTGCTCCCTATATCACAAAATGGGAGCAGAAAAAAACTGCTCCCCATTTATTATTTCCAAAATCTTAAATGCTATACACAATTCCTAATGCTATTGCAAGTACAACAAAAGCAATTCCTAGATAAATTGTTAATCTTTTTAATCTACCTTCTTTTGTTCTACCTTTATTTTTCTCATAGAAATTACTGGTTGTTGAGCCTGTAATTGTTCCAGAAGCTCCTTGAGTATCTTTTGTTTGCATTAAAGCTACTACGATTAGTGCTAAACAAACAATTGCATATAGAGCAATTAAAATATATTTTAGTATTTCCATTTTTATCTCCTCTTTCTGTTTCAGTTCATTTACTATGACTTAGCTATTGTAGCATAAATGGAAGAAAAATGCAATACTAATTTTCAATTGAAAATTGTATTATAAATGGCAACAATAAATTTCCGGTTTATTATGCACACATTTCACTTAAGATTTCGTTGGTACTTTTATAATTAAACATAGCTCTTGGATAATTATTAATCCAATCTTCTATT
>JAETTH010000045.1 GCA_021769225.1 Erysipelotrichaceae bacterium | reverse complement strand
AAAGTTGGAACAATACCAGTAATGGAATTTGGAACAACAGAACAAAGAAAATTTTTCAAACAAATATTAGAATATAAAAAGGCTGTTTAATACAGCTTAGTTATAGAGCAATTTTGAGGGTATAAAATTTTTAAATAAATTTCCCCGAAAAAAATTGACACTATCTATCACAAGTTAGGGCTTGCAAAAACAAGAAAAATGTGGTAAAATTACTCTACTTGCGAAATAGAACAATCTATTTTGTGCCTTACTCATAGGAAAGCTATGGGTTATTATCCAAAAGGAGGTGGAAATAATGAACAAATATGAAAGTGTAATCATTATTAATCCAAGTTTAGATGAAGAAGCAGTTAAAATGGCTGTACAAAAATATTCTGACTTAATTAATAAAGATGGAAAAGTTGAAAAAGTTGAAGAACTAGGAAAAAGAAAATTAGCTTATGAAATCAAAAAGAATAAAGAAGCATATTACGTAGTAATCAACTTTGAATCTAATCCAGCAGCGATTGCTGAACTAGAAAGAAATTACAGAATTGATGATCAAATCATTAAATTCATCGTTATTAAAGAAGAAGTTTAATAACAAAAAGATTATGAGGCCTTTAAAATTGAAAGGTAAGGTGTAATAAATGAACAAAGTTATTTTAATGGGAAGATTAACAAGAGACCCAGAAGTAAGATACACACAAACAAACAATACATTAGTCGCTTCTTTTTCTTTAGCTGTAAATAGAAGATTTGTAGCACAAGGACAAGAAAGACAAGCAGATTTCATTAATATTGTTGCATGGAGTAAACTAGGAGAATTCTGTAGCAAATATTTTAAAAAAGGTCAACAAGTAGCAGTTATAGGAAGACTTCAAACAAGAACATGGGATGATGAACAAGGAAATAAAAGATATATTACAGAAGTAGTAGCAGAAGAAGCCTATTTTGCAGATAGCAAAAGAGACGGAACAGATAATGGAAGCTTTGATACTACATTTGGAAATATGCCAGGTGCAACAACCGGTTCTGATTTTGAAATCTCTTCCAATGATGATTTACCATTCTAATCAAGAAGAGGGGGGAAAATAAAATGGCAGACAAAAAAGCAAATAATAGAAAAAATAACAGAAATAATGATGAGGATTACAATCCAAAATTCAGAAAAATGAGAAAAAAGGTATGTGCTTTATGTTCAGATAAAAATCTAGTATTAGATTACAAAAATGCTGATCAATTAAAGAAATTTATTAATGATAAAGGTAAAATTTTACCAAGAAGAGCAACAGGAGCATGTGCAAAACATCAAAGAGATATTACAACAGCAGTAAAAAGAGCAAGACATATTGCTGTATTACCATATACTCAAGAGTAATTATAAAAAGTGAGAAACAAATTAATTGTTTTTCACTTTTTTCTTTGGGGGTTAAATTATGAAAGTTTTGTAAATTTGCTTGTATAAATTTACAAAATAAGTATATAATCTCTTTGAAAAGGAGAGTGGTATAATGGATAGAAAAATTAGAGTAGTACAATATGGTACTGGGAAAATGGCTGTCTATACAATGCGCTATGTATTTGAAAAAGGGGCAGAAGTAGTAGGTGCTTTTGATCTAAATCCAAATGTTATTGGCAAAGATATTGGCGAAATTATGGGAGGAGAGTCCAAAGGTATTAAAGTTAGTGATGCGAAAAATGCAGAAGAAATCTTATCTACTTTAAGGCCAGATATTGTAATTGTTGAGACAATGAGTTTATTTAAAGACATTGAAGACATATATTTATTATGTGCTAAACTTGGAATTAATGCAATTAGCACATGTGAAGAAGCTTTCTTTCCATGGAATTCTAATCCAGAGGCAACTAAAAAAATAAATGATTTAGCAATAAAGAATAACTGTACTTTAACTGGAAGCGGATATCAAGATATTTATTGGGGACAATTAATTAGTTCAATTGCAGGATCAACACAATCAATTAAAAAAATTATAGGAAGCTCTAGTTATAATGTAGAAGATTATGGAATTGCTTTAGCAAAAGCTCATGGTGCAGGACTTACCTTAGATGCATTTGATAAAGAAATTGCTTCTGTTGATCGCATTAGTGATGAAGAAAGACAAGCTATGATTAACAAAGGTGACTATTTACCATCCTATATGTGGAATGTAAATGGATGGCTTTGCGAAAAATTAGGATTACATGTTAAATCTCAAAAACAAGTAACAGTACCACAAACATATAAAGAGGATATTTTCTCTACAACACTAAACATGACAGTAAAAGCAGGAGATGCTACTGGTATGAGCGCTGTTGTAACAACAGAAACGCAAGAGGGTATTGTCCTTGAAACTCAATGTATTGGTAAAGTGTATTCAAAAGAGGATTTTGATAAAAATGAGTGGACAATTGAAGGAGAACCCAATACAACAATCGTTGTTTCAAGACCTTCAACAGTAGAGTTAACTTGTGCTTCTATTGTAAATCGTATTCCAGATGTAATTAATGGAAAGCCAGGTTATATAACAACTGATCAATTAGGTGATTTATCCTATAAAGTAAAACCATTAAATGAATACGTAAAATAGTATAAGGAAAAAGAAAGACTAGAAAGAGATGAAATGAAATTTCAAATTTCTCAATTTAGTCTTTTTCTTTGTTTTTTAATCTTTTATATCAAATCTATAAATGGGATATTACCTTTATTTTTCATAGATGGTATCTTTTCTTACCCAAATAGAAACACTGCCACTGTTACAATAAAAAATACCATTTCCATAAGCATCTACATATACTGTTTCTTTTACATTTCCGGTATAATCATAAAAAATGGAGTCTTTTAAATGGTTTCCAACATTAATGTGTTTTGAGCCTCCATTGTTATTACTCATAATGACAACTAGTCCTGAGTTTTGATGTTCATAGTCTCCTTCACGAACCCATGCAATGATATGTGGATCATCAAAATAATCTTGCTGATCACCATAGGCAAAGTATTTTCTGGCTTTGATTAATGGTTCTAATTGATCAGACATTGCTGGTAAGTTTTTCTCTTCTATTCCATAATAATCTCCGTAAAAAACGCATGGATAACCATCTTTTCGAAGTAGGATTAAGCTATAGCCTAATGGCTTAAACCATTGTGGAATAAAGGATTCTAAAGGTTGCCCTGGTTCAGTATCATGGTTATCAATAAAAGTAACTGCATTTTCTGGTCTAGACTTTACTAATGTATTGTTAAAAATGGTTCTCATATCATAATTTCCATTACTATTAGCAGCATTAAATAGATTGTTGTGAAGCGGTACATCAAAAAGAGACATGACATTTTTTGTTTGATCTAAATAGTTAAGTAAGGATTCTAAATTAGAAGACCAATATTCACCAACTGCAAAAAGTTCTTGTGATTTCTCTTCTCTTAAATAGGTTAGAAAGTCTAAATAGAAATCTGCACGGATATGTTTTACAGCATCTAAACGAAATCCATCTACGTGGGTAGTTGTTAAATACCAAATGGCCCATTTTTTTAGCTCATTTACTACATCAACATTGTTTAGATCAACATCACATCCCATTAGATAATCATAGTTTCCATTTTCAGAGTCTACTTGTTTGTCCCAAGTTTTTCCATAGAATTTGTAGATTGCATTTTTTTTCTCTTTTTCATCCCAATCAACACCATGAAAATGAGTCCAGTTCCATATAAAGTCGGAATATTTATTTTCTCTTCCAGGAAAGGTGTATTTCGTCCAAGCTGTAATTAATTTGGGCTCTGAAATAGTGGTATTTCGATTGTGTGGATCGTCTTCTACTGCCAAAACATCTTCTGTTTCGTCTGCTCCCATTTTTTGATTGAATACAATATCGGCAAGTACCTTAATACTGTTCCCTTTTAAGGCTTTAATTGCATTTAGATATTCTTCTTTGGTTCCATATTTAGTTGGAATAGTTTCTTTTTGATTAAATTCTCCTAAGTCATATAGGTCATAAACTCCATAGCCAGTATCGTAAATGCCACCAGCAGCTTTATAGGCTGGTGGTAGCCAGACAGAAGTTATTCCAATACTTTCTAAATAGCTAGCATTGGTAATTACTTTATTCCAAAGGGTAGCATCTGGTTTTAAATACCACTCGAAATATTGCATCATTGTTTGATTGATTGAATTTTTCAAATTACATCAACTCCTAATTTGGAAATATTATATCATGAAATGAAAAAAAATGTACATAATATTTCTATAGATAGTTGAATTTGATAGGGATTTGCATTATAATGTATAAGTTCTAAATTAAGAAAAAGTAAAAATAAATAGAAAAAGATAGAAAAATGATTGATAGGAGGAATTAAAAATGATTAAACAAAAAAAGGTCGTTTTAGTAGGAACAGGTTTTGTTGGTATGAGCATGGCATACAGTTTATTAAATCAAGGTGGAGTGGATGAATTAGTTTTAATTGATATTGCTAAAGAGAAAACAATTGGTGAGGCAATGGACTTAAGTCATGGAATTCCTTGTGCTCCAAGTGAAATGACAATTAAGGCTGGAGATTATGAAGATTGTCATGATGCAAGCGTAGTTGTTATTACAGCTGGTGTGGCACAAAAGGGACCAGAGCAATCAAGATTAGAATTAGCTCAAATTAATAGTAAGATTATGAAAGATATTACACAAAGAGTAGTAGAAAGCGGTTTTGATGGTGTGTTTATTGTGGCAAGTAATCCTGTTGATTTGATGACTTATGTAGTAGAAAAAGTATCTGGTTTTCCAAAAAGAAAAGTAATTGGTTCAGGAACTGTTTTAGATACAGCAAGACTTCGCTATTTAATTGGAAAGTATTTAGATATTTCTAGTAAAAATGTACATGCCTATATTATGGGAGAACATGGAGATTCTTCTTTTGTACCATGGACTCATTGTTATGTAGGATGTAAAAAGATGATTGATATTATACATGATAATGGAAAAGATATTTCAGATTTAGATAGGATTTATGGAGAAGTAAGAGATGCTGCTTATGAAATCATTGCAAAGAAGAAGGCTACTTATTATGGGATTGGATTAGGTCTTACAAGACTTTTAAAAGCGGTACTTACAGATGAACATGCTATTTTACCAGTTTCTACAAAGCTAGAAGGAGAATATGGACAAAGTGATATCTTTGTGGGAGTTCCAGCTATTATTGGAAAACATGGAGTAGTTGATATTCTAGAACTTAAGTTATCAGAAGAAGAACAAGCAAAATTTGATCATAGTTGTGAAGTTTTAAGAGAAATGAAAAAGCAAATTGATGAAGCAATTAAGGAGTAAAAAATGAAATATTTATTTATCGAATATCCAAAATGTTCTACTTGCCAAAAAGCTAAAAAATGGTTAGAAGAAAGACAAGTAGAATTTGAAGATAGACATATTGTAGAAAATACCCCAACCAAAGAAGAGCTAAAGGCATGGAGTCAAAGGAGTCAGATTCCTTTAAATAAGTTTTTTAATACAAGTGGACTTGTGTATAAAAAGTTAAATTTAAAGGAGAAGATGGTAAATTTAACAGAAGATGAAAAACTAAGATTACTTTCTGGAAATGGGATGTTAATTAAAAGACCTTTATTGATTTCTGAAAAAGGAGTATTAATTGGATTTAAACCAGCAAATTGGGAAGTAATGATTGGAGAAGAATAAATGGAAGAAATAAAGAAAATTATAATCGAAAATAAAAAATGGATTTTGCTTGTAATTTCTTTTGTTCTTTTTATTGCAATTGTAGAAGATTTATTTGAGAATGAGATTTATTTATTTGATAATCAAATTTATTTCTATATTTCAAAATTGATTTCAGATTCTTTTACAATGGTGTTTAAAATTATTACCAATATCGGAAGTGCTCCTGTTGTAATTGGGTTATGTGTGTTAGCATATCTTATATTTGAAAATAAGAATTATGGAAAATATATGACAATTAATTTAGTTTTTATTTTTTTATTAAATCAGCTTCTTAAAAATTTATTTGATAGACCAAGACCTCAAAGTTTTCGTATTGTAGAAGCATCTGGATATAGTTTCCCATCTGGACATTCTATGGTTAGCATGGCTTTTTATGGCTTTATAATTTACTTAATTTATAAAAATGTAAAAAATCAATATTTAAAATGGGGATTATGTATTGGACTATCCTTACTAATTTTATTAATTGGAGTTAGTAGAATCTATTTAGGAGTTCATTATGCAAGTGATGTGGCAGCAGGATTTTGTTTATCAATGTCATATTTAGTGTTATATACAAATTTAATTGGAAAGAAAGTAAAGAATTAAGAAAATTTTATTTCTCTACTTTCTTTCTTTTTTTACTGTTGCAAATAAAAATGTACAAAATGATAATTTCGTGATAAAATAGAAAAGGAAAAAAGAGATAAAGAAGAAGTCTTTCTTACAGTAACATCGAATTTTCGTCACATTTTAGACACAAAGAGAAGTTAAAATGTATAATAATTATGTAATGTAGAAAGGAAATAAAAAATATGAATAATTCCAGTATCTTAGTAGTAGATGATGAAGCTAGAATGAGAAAGTTAATTAAAGATTTTTTAACTCAAAAAGACTTTCCTGTTTTAGAAGCAGAGGATGGAGAAAAGGCTTTAGAAGTATTTGAAGAAAAGAAAAATGAGATTAGTTTAATTTTATTAGATGTGATGATGCCAAAATTAGATGGTTGGTCTGTTCTTCGTAAAATTAGACAAGAGTCAAAAGTACCTGTTGTTATGCTAACAGCAAGAGGAGAAGAAAATGACGAGCTTTTTGGATTTGAATTAGGAGTAGATGAATATATTTCAAAGCCATTTAGTCCAAAGATTTTAGTAGCAAGAGTTCAAGCTATTTTAAAAAGAACAGGAAAAGATGAATCACAGACAAAAGATTATGGTGGAATTGTGATTGATCAAGCAGGTAGAACCGTAACTGTTGATGGAAAACAAGTTGAGATGAGTTTAAGAGAATATGAACTTTTAAAATATTTAGTGGATAATGAAAATATTGCTTTATCAAGAGACAAAATCTTAAATAATGTGTGGAACTATGACTATTATGGAGATTCTAGAACAATTGATAGTCATATCAAGAAAATACGCCATAAACTAGGGAAAAAAGGAAAATATATTCAAACCATGAGAGGCGTTGGATATAAATTTGAGATAAAATAAAATTTGTAAGAGTAATAGGTGAAAAAATGGGAAAGCTATTTCATTCTTTAAAAGAAAAAACAAAATCGATTCGTATTAGACTTTTCTTGATTCTTTGTGTGGTTGTTGTTTTAATTATTTTATTTTTAATTTTAATTAATAATGTTGTATTGGAATCTTTTTATTTATATGCCAAACAAAATACTCTAAAAGGAGTATATGAAAAGATTAATAATTACTATAACCATCCAAGTATTGAAATTGATATTAGTAGGGAATTAGAGAAAATTGCTGTCAATAACAATTTTGATATTTTAATTAAAACAGATCGAAACATTAATGTTTATACATCAGACAAAGATTTTTTAAGTACAATAAATGAAATGAATGCTCTTACTAATACAGATGAAATTCCAGAGGAAAATGTTTTGTATGTTAAAGACAATGTAATGATTCGAAAGCTAGAAGATCAAGAAAGTGGTTTGACTTATATTTTGCTTTCAGCAAAGTTAGATAATGATTACTTACTCTATATTCGAATTCCAGTGGCATCGATTACAGAAAGTGTTAAAATCTCAAATAAGTTTTTAATTTTAATGGGGGGCTTTACTGTTTTTGTTTCTGCGATTATTGCTTCTTTTATTTCTCGTAGATTTACAGAGCCAATTTTGGAATTAAATGATATTGCTACAAGTATGTCAAAGTTGAATTTTAGTAAAAAGTATCGTGTAAAAGACACAGATGATGAAATTAATAACTTAGGAAGAAGTATTAATATCATGTCTGATAAGCTAGAATCTACAATTAGTCAGCTAAAGAAGAATAATATGGAATTAGAAAGAGATGTAGAAGAAAAGTCAAAGATTGATGAGATGAGAAAGCAGTTTATATCTGATGTGTCTCATGAGCTTAAAACGCCAATTGCTTTGATTCAAGGTTATGCAGAAGGGTTAGTGGAAAATGTTAATTCAGATGAGGAAAGTAGAAAGTTCTATGCAGAGGTTATATTGGATGAATCAAATAAGATGGATTTATTAGTAAAACAGCTTTTGGAATTAATGAAACTAGAATATGAGAAAAGAGAGTTTAATAATAAGGTATTTGATGTTACAGAGTTACTTAGAGAGGTAATTCGAAAATCAAAAGTTATGTTAGAGGAAGATAATATTACAGTTGAACTAAATGGACTTAAACCAGCAATGGTATATGCCGATTCTTTCTATATTGAACAAGTTGTTACAAATTATTTTACTAATGCAATTAAGCATGCAGAAGAAGTTAATAAAGAAAAGAAGATTGTAATTGATGTACAGAAAAATGAAGAAAACAATAAGATAAGAGTATCTGTATTTAATACTGGTAAAAATATTGATGAGGAAAATTTAAATCGTATTTGGAAGAGATTCTATAAAGTGGATTCTTCTAGAAACCGTGCAAAGGGTGGAACCGGAATTGGTCTTTCTTTGGTAAAAGCAATTATGAATAATTATGAAAATGATTATGGTGTAACAAATAAAGAAAATGGTGTAGAGTTCTATTTTGAATTAGATGTTGCCAAAGGAAGTGAAGAAGAGGAAGAAGAAGGGTAATTAAACAAGATAAAAAGGAGAAAACAGGGAAATAGAAGAAGTTCTATTTGTCTGTTTTTTAGATAGAAGAATAATATTAAGGGGAAGTCTAATTAAGAAGGGTATATTTTTTCTTTAACAGAAATAGCACTATAATAATGGGGTGAAAAAAGCGAATTCTTTCACACATATTTCAAATTTTGTTGCTTTTTTAATCATAAATCTTAGATAAAATAACAGCATAGAAAAAAGAACGAAGTGGTGATTAAGAAGTAAAAATAGAGATGCAATAAGATAAGGAATACTTAAGATTTTATTTACTAAAAATGCAACGTTAATTCACAAAAAGGACATAACTTATGGATAAAATAACATCATCAAAGAAAGGAGGAATATGGAAAAGATGTTAATAAAAAATGACAACAGGTGATACAAATTAGAAAAGGAGGTTTGATCATTAGAAATAAATTCTAAATTAAAGCAAAAAATTAAATGTAAAAAATAATAGTGAATTCTATTAATTAAAAGGTGAAAAGTAAAAATGTAAATAGATAAATAAAAAGAAAAAGGAGTGTGATGCCTATAAGGAGCTTAAACTAAAACCCCATAAAAAGTCTTATATAAAAATAATTACCCTTAAAAATCCTAAATAGATTGAGTCTAGAAAGAAGAGAATTTCTAGACTCTTTTTATGTAAATAATCTTCCGGTTATGCCGGTAGTAACGTAGGCTTTAGCTTTGTAGCAAAGCAACTCCCTTCATGATATAATATCAATATGTTTCGACGCATAATTGATAAAATAAAAAATGAAGAGAGTTGCGTATCATGAATAGTATATTCAATAAAAAAACTAAAGATGAAAGAACTACATATGATACAATGTCAAGTTTATCACACACAAAGTGGAATTGCAAATATCATATAGTGTTTACACCTAAATATAGGAGAAAAATTTTTTATGGGCA
>JAETTH010000044.1 GCA_021769225.1 Erysipelotrichaceae bacterium | reverse complement strand
TTGTAGTATATATTCCCTTGAAATATTATATAAAAAATAAGCTTCAAACTCAAGGTTTTCATTCCTATGTGTGCCTTTGAGCGAAGCGAGAAAGGAATGGAATTTATTATGAATAAGCTAGATGATAATTACAAAACAATGTTTAAGGACTACCCTGATGTAGTTGATATTAAACAACTAAGAGAAATGTTAAATATAGGCATTACAAAGACCTATAAATTGGTAAATAACAATATTATTCATTCAAGAAAAGTTGGCAGAGAATATAAAATTCCAAAGCTAATGATTATTGAATACTTAACAACGAATAATTAATTTACCAATTTACTTTATATGAAAATATCTAAAACTACAATTCATGTTAAAGTAAATTGGCTGTTATGAGGAAAGGAGTAAAATGATTAAAGTAACAGCATCAATTTATAAGCGAAACAAAAATTGGGTGGCACTACTCTATATAGTAGATGGTATTAACCCACCTAGTAGGAAATCAGTAACAACTGATGTTCCTATCACAAAGTCTGAAAAGACAGCACGAAAAAGTGCTGAAGAAATTAGAAGAAGATATGAAGAAAAACTAAACAATAATTTAAAACTAACTCAAATGGCACAGAACTCTAGTAATAGCATCTTATTTTGTGATTATATGTTAAATTGGCTTGAAATGATAAAATCGAATATTAGACCTACGACTTATGGTGGCTATGAAAGAATTATCAATAAAAGGATTTATTCTTATTTCAAAAACTTAAATGTTACACTCACAGAATTAAAGCCAATTCATATTCAATCATTTTATACTTATCTTTTTAGAGAAAAAAAGTTAAAAGGTGCATCTGTTAAGAAATATCATGCTAACATTTTATCAGCTCTTTCTTATGCAGAAAAAATGGATTTGATTACTTCTAATCCAGCAAAAAAAGTAGATACACCAAAGGTAGAACCTTATGTTCCTACTTTTTATAACAAAGAAGAACTACAATTACTTTTTAGCATTATAAGAGATACAAACATCAAAATACCTGTCTTAATTGGAGCATTTTATGGATTTCGTAGAGAAGAAATACTTGGACTAAAGTGGGAATCAATAGATTTTGAAAACAATTCGATAACCATTAATTTTACTGTAACAGAAGCAAGTTATGATGGCAAACATCAACTTGTAGCAGAGGCTAAAACAAAAACAAGTTCAAGTTACAGAACATTACCATTAATTCCAGAAATAAAAGAATTATTGATTGAAGAAAAGAAAAAACAAAGTGAGAATAGAAAATTATTTAAGCATTGCTATTTGAATACAAATGGCTATGTATGTGTTAATGAAGATGGCTCACTTATTAAACCTGATTATCTAACACATAAGTTTCATGAAATTATTGTAAATAACAAATTAAAACCAATACGATTACACGATTTAAGGCACAGCTGTGCATCCCTTCTTCTAAAAAATGCAGTTCATATGAAAGATATACAAGTATGTCTTGGACATTCTAGTTTTAATACAACTGCTAATTTATATGCTCATGTAGATAAAACAGCAAGTGAAAATTCAGCAAAAGTAATCAGCAATGTATTAAGTTTTGCAACTGCATAAAACAAAAAAAGTTATTATCTATTATTAATAGGTAATAACATACATATAAAGATGAAAATTAAATATTTCTGTATACAAAATGTATACAGACAGTATTTTTAAATAAAAAAATAGACTTACCAAAACAGTAGATGTCTTGATAAATCTATGGTGCAGATGGCCGGAATCGAACCGGCACGGTTTATTCAACCGCAGGATTTTAAGAATAATGGAATATTTAACATTTATTATTACTTAACATCTGTAAATAGCTTTTAATTCAAGTGTTTTCAAGGCTATTTAATTAAATGTTAGTATTACAAATAGTTATGAAATATTACTAAAAATTGAATAAGATGTAAGGAAAGTGTTAGGAAAACATTATGAAGATTTTATAGTTTATCATTGACAAGAGATAAAGTACTTTATTTTAAAATAAAAATGCCTTAAAACCAATTTTGAGGCTTAATTAAATAGGATTAAAAACAAATTAGATTGCTTGCAGCATTTAAGCTATGAGTGGTCTTTTTTTGTTGTCCAAAAGAGAAATGCAACACCTCTTAAAAAGTGTTTGGTGTGATGAGCCGATGCTATAAAGTTCATTCGTATTTGTATAAGCAGTCTAATTATACAAAGTGCGTAAGTGAGATTTTAGAACACAGACTCACAATAATAAAAGAGTATTCGGTGGCATATCTTGGTGTGGATTTATAATTGTAAAAAGTTTGGACAAGTATGAACAAAGATACTTTAGTAGTATCTGCAATTATAGTAGCAAAGCTACTTACTAGACTACCTATGAAACGAGGCGAACGATCGACGGTTTCTACTTATATAGGTGTAATAATTCTATTTTTTATAAATGGGATTATTACACCTTTTCACTTTAGCTCACTCCCTCTGGTTTCTGCTTTGAATTGCTAAAGTGAATACAAAAAAGCATAAGTGCTTTTTTGTTGTGAGTAAAAAATTTATTTTTTTACTCATATTCATAAAAATTGCGACAAGCAAATTTTTATGAAAAACCTAAAATGCAGATAAGCAATTTTAGGTTTTAGGGGTGTGGGGTTAAGTAACCCTGCCACACAGACAAACTTTGTTTGTCTAGTGTGTTAGACATTGAAACAATATCTCAAACGAAGAAGGAGGTGCACGAAGATATGAGTTATGCTATTGTAAGAAATGAAAAATTAACACGAGCAGAAATAAATGGAAAAGGAACTCATAATGATAGAAAAGCAAAAAATCATACTAATAAAGATATTGATCCTACAAGAACACATTTAAATTACTACATTAAGAAAAACAAACTAACATATACAAAAGAATTTGATAAATATATGAAAGAAAATAATTTACAAGGTCATCTTCGTAGTAATAGTATAATAATGTGCCAAATGGTGTTCACTTCTGACCAATCATTTTTTGATAAAATAGGAGAAAAAGAAACTAAAAGATATTTTGATGAATGTTATAAATTTATATGTGATTACAAAAATCTTGGAGAAAAAAATATAATATCAGCAGTTGTCCATTTAGATGAAGGTGCTCCACATTTACATTTAATGTTTGTCCCTGTCGTTCATACCGAAGACAAAGAGGGCAAGGAAATTGATAAGATTTGTGCTAGAGATTTTTGAAAAGGTAGAGATAGTTATAGAAAATTACAAGATGCTTACTTTAATCATGTAAAGTCAAAAGGTTTTGATTTAGAAAGAGGTATGTTTGTAGAAGATACTAATAGAAAGCATTATACTGTTGAAGAATATAAAAAAATTACCAATTATGAAAATACCAAGAAAATTTTAAATAAAATAAAATTAGAATTACCAGATACTCCAGATATTACAGACATTAAAGTAAATAGGTTATCAAAGAAAAGAGATGAAAAAATACTAGAAGAAATTATAAAACCTAAAGATGATTTAATTAAGGAATTATATAAAGATAATCTCGCTTTAAATAAAGAACTATCAAAACAAGCTAAAGTTGTTGATGAGGCAGAAAAATACCAAAAAGAACGAGATAAAATTCTTGCTGACAATGAAGAATTACACAATTCTGTTAAAAATTTGGAGCACGAATACAAGCTAAAAAGTAATAATCTTGATTTTGACTTTAATAACAGAAAAAGAGAATTAGAGGAAAAATTTGAGAAAAAATCTTATAACTTGGAATATGAATATAAAGGCAAATATCGTAAATTAGAAAAAGAAAATAATCGTTTGCACAAAATTATTGATAAATTCTATGAAACAGTTGATAAATTTATAGTTTGGATTTGTCATAAATTTGGTATTGGAGAATCAAAAGAATTGATTAAAAATTTTCAAGAAGAAACTCGTACTTTTATTGACCCTGTAAAACAACTTGAACATGAAGAAAGAGAAAAAGAATGGGATTTAGAAATATAATAGGTTAAGAGGAGCATTGCTCCTCTTAACCTATTATATTTTAGATAACCTCTCATTTAGTTTTTCAAATACTGCTTTTTGTGTTGTATCTGATGCTATTTCCACTGGTTTAAATAGCACATTTGCTCTTTCTTCTTTTGAAACCATATCTCTTATTTTATTAATTCCATCTGTTCCATTTATACCATATTTAGCAATTTCTTTACATCTGTTTAAGGTCTTTGTTTCATCATCTGTAAATAATACATAATATAGTATAGACTTAAATACTATTTCAGCAGTTTCTTCATAATATATATCTTCATCAATTCCTTCAATTATAATTGCATTAGTTACAAAATCAATATCTCTTTCATCTTTTATAAAATCTAAGATATTAATTCCTTGCTTTATTGTTTCTAGTAGTTCTACTTTAGTAGAAATGATTTTTTCATTAATATTCATATCAAATACCTCTTTCCTTTAATTTTTTAACCTATTTCATTTTCATCATTAGATTGCTCTTTTTGTTCCATTTTTCTTCTCATTTGTGCCATTCTTTCTGGATCAGACATTCTTTGAATAGGTGGTAAATTTCTATATTGTCCAAAATTTGTTAATTCATTTATAAAACTTTCTCTAGTTCTACCTACTTTTAGTGTGTTCGGATTTCTTGTCTCTTGTCTTGCTGGTGGTAGTACATCTAGTTGCCTATGCACAAATTTATCTACAAAAGATAAATACATAAATAGATTATTTCTCTGTAAAAATTGTGCAACTTTCTGTTTTAATGTTAATTTGCTTTCATTTTGTTGTACATTAGTAGTTTGCTGAGGTTGTTCTTGTCTTTCTTCTCTAGCAGGTCTAATTATTTCTCCAAATTCATTTATACTATAACCCTCTGGAAATTGGATTATATTATCTCCAACTGTTGTTTGTTGCCACGATTGTTCTTGTTCTAATTCAGTTTCTGTCATTTCCTTAATTATATTCATTTTATTATCTATAGAGGGAACACCTTGTCCATTTCTTGCAACTGCTTCTTTATATTTTTCTTGCATCCTAGTATTTGCAAATTGAGTAATCATTCCTTGAGCTTCTTTAAATACCATATCAAATTGTTCTTTGCTAATATTAGGATTATGTAAGTTAGTAATGAATGTATCTAAATCTCTCCAAGCACCTTTGCCCATATACTTATCAAATTCATTCTCTATTATACTAGAATCATTCAAAACACCATAAAAGAATGTGTTTGCTGGTTCTTTGCTTCCATCAGAATGTTCAATAAAAGAATCTATTTTATTTTCTACCAATTGTTCAAAACTCATCTCATTATCAAAATCATTTCTCATTGAAACTGCAAGTAATTTTACTAAATCATCACACTTTTTATATAAATTAAATTCTGACACATCTACTTTTCCAGACATTATATCATCTGCACTATGTTCGCCTCTAACTGCTAGTGAAGCAATTAAATTTATAGCATTTTCTTGTATTTGTTCACCATAATATGCACTACGATTCTTTTCTTGCCCTTTAGGAACTCTTATTAAGCCTGAAACTTGTCTAGTGTCTGTTTCTTTATCATAAGTTTGCATTCTTGCATTCGATGGATTTAACATCAAATGTCCCATTTCGTGTGCTAACCTAAAATCAGCATTATGTCCTTGTATTTCTGGATAACGATATGCTAAATCATAAGTAAATTTTCCATTTTCGCCACTTCTTTGTCTTACTTCACCTTTTGTTGTTGCATTTTCTGGATCATCATATATCAAAGATGTTTCATCATTAAAATGTATATTTAGATTTTCTTCTGATGTATTTTCCATAAAATTTTGCATTGCTGTACCATCTTGACTTAATAAGTTAGCCATTTTTTCTTTTATTTTATCAACTCTTTGTAACTCTTGTCTTATAACCTGTCTAGCTTGTTCTGAATCTTTAGCATAAATAACATATTGTCCATTTCCAACTGTAAATCTTCCCATTTTTTCCTCTTTCCATAGTGTTATTTTAATATAAGAAATAAAATAGCACTAATAACTAATTGTACAAGTAAAATTATTTTAGTAACTTTATATACTTTTTCAATTCTGTTTCTTCTCTTTTCCGCATCCCAGTATTTCCCAAAATGTACTTCTGAATGCTCTACATAGTCATCAACATCATCTGTATATTTTCCTCTATTTGCTGAATAGTTGTAACCCACATATTTTGTTTCTGGTAATAAAGGTCTATATACTGATAAAATATACCAATATGAAAAGACATTTCCTAATAGGATTGCGACAAACCATTGCCCAAATACTAGAATATATTTATTATTTAAATAATCTGTAAATATGGGAGAGATTTTATCAGCATTGATTTTCAAAATAACATACAAAATGTATGATAAAATAATCCCTACAGATATTGTAAAACATTGTGTTCTTATTTTTCTGTATTTCATAGTCTTATTATATCTATCTTCATTATCTTCTAATATATTCATAACTTCTGAATATAAGTTATGTGCTTCGTTTTCTTGATTTGTAGTATCTACATCTATGGTAACATCAAATTCTCTAAAATATAGTGATACATTAATTTTATTATATATGTCATTAACAGTATTATTAGGACTTTTGGTATAAAAGCTAACATACAAGTCAATAGATATACTTTTTATTGTACTTGGTTGATTTAGATTTCCTACAAACCAGTTATAATCACTTTCTGTTATATTTTTTCCATTTTTAAATTCTATTGTATATTTTATAGCTGTATTCCCATTTTCGTATTCCCATTGCTTTTCTCCATAAGGAATATTCTTATTTTTATTTTCCTCTAATTCAAATTTTTTATCATATTTTTCTTTGTAATCTTCTAAATGATTAGCAACCTTTACTATTGTTTCTAATGGTATTTGTTTATTTACTACTTTATTATTCATTACAAATTTCCCCTTTTTCATCAGTTTATTATTCTATATTGTTTATATCATTACTGAACATAAAAGTCAATGATTATGCGTTAAACTTCACGCATATTTTATGCTTTTATTTGCTATACTGATTTTGTAAATTTTTGTAGGAATAGGAGGGATATTATGACTTTGTTAGAAGCAACAAGAAAAAGAATAGATGAACTATGCAAAGTAAACAATATGAATATAAATCAACTAGCAATAGCTTCTGGAATTAATCCCTCAACTATTAGAAGTATTTTCAAAGTTATCAGAAAAGCTCCATCTTCTGATACTATCCATTATTTATGTATTGGATTTGGAATTTCTTTAAAAGATTTTTATGATAGTAAATTATTTGATGATTTAGATGATGATGATTGAAATGTTATATAGATAGGTTGAAATGTAAAAAATTTCTTGAAAATCGTTTGACAAATATAAAAAATAATGCTATACTAATAATAGCTTAAGCAGAAAGTCTGACAGACTAAATAGCACAGGTATGTGTGTAGAGACACATATCTTTTTTTATGTTTAAAAAAAACAGAGCAGGTAGAGAACTGCTCTGAACTGATAAATCAGTTTTTATTTGTTTGGTTTTTGTATGTATTCAATTCTTCTTCCAATTTTTCAATTTTCTGAAGCAGAATCCATACTAACATGTAGCCTGACATACTATAATAGCACCTCCTTTCTCAAAGATTTCCTTTGAAAAGGATATGTCTATTATAATAAAAAATCTGCTAAAATACAATATAATTTAGCAGATTTTATAACTTTTTCATATTTAATATCATCTTATAGTCACTTGGTAATGTTTGCATTTTTTCTACTAATATGTCTAAATACTGTTTCGAGTAATTTTTTTCAAATATAATTATCATCTTTTCTTTTACTCTTGTAATTCCAACATAGTGTAAATTCTTATTTTCTTGAGTATTTAAAGAAAAGTCTTTTGCTAACAATATCACTTGATCAAACTCCAATCCTTTGGAAGTATGTAAAGTCATACTAACATTTTTTATATTTTCAAGATTATACCAATTACCATATATATCATTATTAATTGTTTCATATAATTTTTCAAATTTACTATTTAATAATTTATAATCTAATATATTAAATAGAGCATTTATTTGAACATTTAATATTTCTTTTTGATTTGTAAAAGCAGGGATTTGCTTTAAATATTTCTTGATAGTGTTTCTGTCGTTGCGTGATATTTCAAATGGTATATCATCTAAAAAACTATAAATATTATAATCCTTTAAATATATTAATTTAGCTATCGAACTATATAACCACTTATCATGGGTAGATATATCTTCTACTGGAGGCGAAATTATATATTTCATTTCTAATCCGAATTGTGTAAATTGCTCTGCAAGAGCTTTTGCATCATTTTTTTGAAATGTAAGTATAGCAATTCTTTTAACATTATTAATATTATCTATTATTTGAGGTATAATTTCATGACACTCAGTACAATTTATTGCTAATACTTCTTTGTTATTTTCTACGGATTTGAACATATTCATTTCTCCCGAAAAAATATATGCATAGTTCTTTATAGGCTGACACGATCTATAATTTTCACTTAAGCTATAATGTTCAAAATTCTCATTGCTAGTCAAACTCATAAAAGACTCTGGATTTGCTCCTCTCCAAATATAAATTGATTGCTTTTCATCTCCTACAACAAATAAATTAATTCTCAACTTCTCATTTAGATACATAAAAAAATTATGCATATCTGTATCGCTATCTTGATACTCATCTATAAAAACATAATTATATTTACTTTTTAAATATGTCCTAGCAATTTTAGAATTTTCTAGAATATATTTTGCTAATCTAAAATTAAAATTCTTTTTATTATCTTTAAATTTGGGTATAATGTGTTGTGACAGCATTATATCAATACCTTGTTTAGAATTTTCAACTTTTAATTGATAATCTGGTTCTAACTCACTAGAAAATTTTGTATCGTAAATATCTTTAAAAAATGGTCTAATTATCTCCTCTAACACGAAACTATCATTTGTTCCTACATATATATTAGAGGTATCATTTTTTAACCTGTTTTTTATTTCATTTGCTGCTTTTCTTGTAAATGTAATTGCTGCAATAGTTTTATGACCTTTATTTTCTTCAATGATTTTATTAATCTTCTCAACTAATATAAATGTTTTACCTGCACCAGCATTTGCAGTAACTACAATATTACCTTTAGCATTTAATATTTTACATTGTTCTTCGGACATTTCATATTTCATCTTACTCATTCCAACCTTTTATACAATAAAATTGTTCACTATTATAGATTTTTTTGCAGTCTTCTTTAGTTAGTTTCTTTATCAACTCTATCATATTAATCATTTTTTTATCTTGTAAATACTCAACAGGATTTTCAGTATCTAAATACATACACATTTCGTTATGTATAACATCATTCAAATCGTTTTCCAAGTCTATTTTTGAAAGATATATATTATTTTTATTAAAAAAACTAATTTCCTTTTTATATTTATTATATAGTTCTTTTTTTGTAATTATTTTATCAGAATCATCTAACTTATGATCAACTTTATAATCTAGTACTTTTAAAGTTTTTTCATGTGTAGTTATAATATTTCTACATCTATTAATACCTAATAAAATATATCTTTTTTCATCAGTTTTTTTGGATCTATGTCAAGTTTTTGGACACTTTTTTTGAGAATTTTTTTACTTTTTTGTTAGTCTCTCATTATCCTAACATGCCTTTTGATTTTCTAGTTCATATGGTACTCTATAG
>JAETTH010000043.1 GCA_021769225.1 Erysipelotrichaceae bacterium | reverse complement strand
ATTTGCTAAAATTCAAAAGGAATTAGAAAAAGTTTCTTAAAAAAACAACCCTAAAAAAACTATTTTTTAGGGCTTATGTTTAAAAAAATTTGGGACATTTTCAAAAATCATTGACAGCCCTAACTTGTGATAAAGATTTATGGAGCTAAACAATCGCTTTTTTTATTTCAATAATTTCACTTTTTCCTAGTAATTTTTTTACTACCTCAATAAAATTACACTCTGTATCAGTTAGATAAATTTCATCTTCTACGTTTTCTTTCACTGAAGAAGTATCTTCTTTTAATATACTTTTTACCTTTCTTACTATCTTTTCTCCAGTATTAATAATTTCAATATGACTTCCTAACTCTTTTGCAATTAATGGTTTAAACAAAGGATAATGAGTACATCCTAAAATTAAGCCATCTATATTTTTTAAATCTTTTAAATATTCGTGAATCGTAAGTTTTGCAATCTCATTATCAATAAAGCCTTCTTCAGCCATAGGAGCTAATAACGGACAAGCTTTATTTTGCACTTCTATATTCTCTATTTTCTTTTTTAATTCTTGTTCCCAAGCATTACTACGAATTGTACCATGTGTAGCAATTACTCCTATTTTTCTTAAATGACTTTCTTTTATGTATTGAACAGTTGGCTCGATAATTCCTATAATCGGAATTGGATAACTATTTTTTACTTTCTCTAAAGCCTGACTTGTTGCAGTACCACAAGCAATAATAATTAATTTTACATTTTTTTGAATTAAAAATTCAATTCCTTTTCTCGTAATCTCAATAATGGTTTCCTTTGATTTACTACCATAAGGAAATCTCGCAGTATCTCCAAGATAAACAATCTTTTGCTTTGGAAAAGCCTTTTTTACCTCTTTATATACTGTCATACCACCTACACCAGAATCAAACATCCCAATTGCTCTTGTATCCATTTCTTCCTCCTTATTCTTCTAACCTATTATACGCTATCTTTGTATTGTTTACAACAATGATTCACAATTCTTTTTCCTTTACATAATATATATTAAGCAGCAATGCAAAGAAAAAAGAAAGGATCGATTTAAATTATGGAATATGAAAAAAATATTTGTCCAATTGTCGATGTAGATGGAGTTTTAGAATGCGGTAAGCAATTTGATTTAGACATTACTTTACCACAAGATAATCGAAATGTTATTTATGGTATCATTAGAGACTGTTACAAAGAACCAGTTCGTGACGCTGTAGTAAAACTAATCGAAATCTGCTATGAGCATGGTAAAGAAGAAAGAAAGCCAGTTTCTCATACTTTTACAGATAAAGAAGGAGAATTTGTATTTGGACCACTATGCCCAAATAAATTCTACGCTGTAGAAATCTGGGTAAATCAAGTAAAACATGCTAAAATCTGTACAACATGTGAACGCAAAGGAGCTTGTTTAAAAGGTGTTGATATTGATTGTAAATGTGAAGATTTCTGCAAACCAGAGCACAGACCAGACTGTAAACCAGAGCACAAACCAGATTGTAAGCCAGACTGCAAACCAGATTGCAAACCATATAGAGAAGCCTAATCTTTACTTCTTTAGAAAACATAAAAGAGGATATCTATTTTTTAGATATCCTCTTTTTGCTATATAATTCCTATTTTCTTTGCCATTTGCTTTCCTTTTTTCATGATCTTTTTTCTGTTTGGAGCCATTGCTTCTGTATACATCATTACAATTCCTGCAGATACTAATGTACCAATTACCATACCTTTTACAAATTTCATACTCATATTTTCCTCCTTTTTGTTTTTCTTAAATTTATTATGTCTTTTTTTTTCTTGAAATATACTCCTTTACCAAAGAATAAATTTCTCTTAATGCAATAAAAGAAAGAAAAATACCAAAATATCTTTTTAAAGACCCAGAATCTGTTTGACTTGCTAAAATTGCTCCGAATAACAGCACCTAACATACCAGATACAATTGTAATTAAACCTAATCTAAAATTCACCTTTTTATTTTTGATATTCATCCAAATAGCAGCAAGTGCAGTGGGAATAAAAAAAACAATATTAGAAGCTTGTGCAATATGCTGTTCCATCCCAGTAAACAGAGTAAGAAGTAAAATTAAAATAGTACCTCCACCCATTCCTCCTCCAGTTACAATTCCTGAGATTATTCCAATTAAAACTTCAACCATATATTTTGCTCTCCTATTTTATCCCATAATTAGTTTGATTGATACATACACTAAAAAAATGGTAAAAGCAAGTTTTAAATATTTGTCTGGTAGTTTCTTTAGCAATTTAGCTCCGATGATCCCTCCTACCATTCCTCCAAGTGCACAGTAAATTCCGTACTTTCCAATCAATATAGTTTGCTTTGAAATAAAAAATACCTGTCACAATTGTCATAGGAAGAATAGCAAATAAGGAAGTTGCTCTTGCTTCTTTTTCTTCTATTCCTAAAATATATACATAAGCTGGTACTAGAATCATCCCTCCACCAGATGCAAAAAAACCACTAATAAAACCAGCTAAAAGACCAATCAATAATTTTTTAACCATAATACTAGTAGTTTTTCCCTTATTTTTCTTTTTATACGTGTTTTGCTTTATTCCAGCCTTCTAAATAGCAGTCTTTAAACATCTCTATCGAAATTTCTGTTAGAACTTTGTCACATTTGAGCATTTGGTAAATAATACTTTCTTTTAATCTTTGATCTTTTACATTGTCTACTCGATCTAAAAATCTTTCTATTTCATGAAGATATTTTTCATTTTTCTCTTTCCACTCATATCCTTGCACTTTTTCTAGAATTTCTACTTCTTCTTTCTTTTCTTGCTTTTTTCTTTTTTTCATAAAGTTCTCCTTTCTCTCCTCTTTTTTTGTATTATCTTTTCTTTTTTCTCTTTTTAGTATTTTAACCTATTGATTAATATTATATAAAAATACTAGCAAAAAAGCTAGTATTTTTAAGAATCTTTTTAAATTATTTTACACTACCAGTATATATCATAGTTTCTCTGTATTTTCAGCCATTATCTCTTTTGACTTTTCCAGATTTTAAAAAGCTAATAGCATACTTTATTTTTATTTTCCTTTTATAAATTCCTGATAAGATGGTGATATACTTCTTAATTGCTCCACTATTTGCTTAATATTTTCTACTAAATAATCAATCTCTTCTTTTGTATTTTCTGCTCCAATCGAAACACGAAGAGCCCCATTTGCGATTTCAGCTGGAAGTCCAATTGCAGTTAATACATGAGATGGAGTTGCTTCTCCACTACTACATGCGCTTCCAGACGAAGTACAAATTCCCTTTAAATCCAACTTTAATAATAAAGATTCCCCTTCAATAAACTGAAATGAAATATTAGCATTACCGGGTAAACGTTTTGTTCTACTACCATTTACTTTAATATATGGAACTTCTTTTTCAATTCTTTGAATATAGTAGTCTCTTAATCTTGTTAATTTATCATTATATTCATCTAATTCCTGATAAGCAAGTTCAATTGCTTTTCCAAGTCCCACAATTCCTGCTACATTTTCTGTTCCACCTCTCTTATTCTTCTCTTGATGGCCACCATCCAAAAACCTCTCAAATTTAACTCCTGTTCTCGCATACAAAGCACCTACTCCTTTTGGTCCATAAAATTTATGAGCTGACATAGAAAGTAAATCAATATGAAAGTCATCAACATGAATAGGCAAATTTCCTATAGCTTGAACTGCATCTGTATGAAAATAAATATTATGCTTTTTAGCAATTAGTCCCGCTTCCCTAATTGGCTCAATTGTTCCAATCTCATTATTAGCAAACATAATACTAATTAAAATTGTCTTATCAGTAATTGCATTTTCCAGTTCAGATAAACAAATAAAACCCTCTGAATCAACATTTAAATATGTAATTTCAAAGCCATCCCTTTCCAATGCTTTACAAGTATTAATCACAGCCGGATGTTCTATTTTAGTTGTAATAATATGATTTCCTTTTTCTTTATTTGCCATTGCCACACCTTTAATTGCCATATTATCACTTTCACTACCACAGCCTGTAAAATAAATCTCTGATGGTTCGCAATGAAGCACATTTGCTACCTTTTGCCTAGACTCTTCCATTGCCTTTTTTGAGATTCTTCCAATTCCATATAAAGAAGAAGCATTTCCATAATTTAAACTAAAATAAGGAATCATCTCTTTTAAAACCTCTTCTCTTACAGCAGTTGTTGCTGCATGATCAAAATATTTAATATTCATATTCCTTTCCTTCCTTTAATAGTATTCATAATAATTGTATTTCTTATTCGTCTATTTCATGCTATGAAATGATAACTTTTAAATTAAAATAAAAAATATATTTTGATTCTATTTATTTTTACTTAAAATGTGATATAATATTTTTTAATGCAAAAAAGAAATAAGGAGACTCATATATATATGGATAATAGTAATCGATTTAAATCAACTAGAAAAGCTGGAATCATTGGAATTTTAGGTAATCTTTTTTTATTAATTATCAAAGCATCTGTTGGATTTGCTACCTCAAGTCAAGCTATGATTGCAGATGCAGCTAACAGTGCAGGAGACATTTTTGCCTCTCTTATGACCTTTATTGGAAATAAAATTGCAAGTGCACCAGATGATCAAGACCATAACTTTGGACATGGAAAAGCAGAATATATTTTCTCATTTTTTATTAGTTTGTCCATGATTGTGGTTGCCTTTAAACTTCTTTTTGACTCCATTTCCGCTCTTATGTTTGGAAGTAATTTAAAATTCTCTTGGTTTTTAGTGGTTGTTTGTATTATTACAATTTTGACTAAATTAGCACTATTTTTATACACCAATCGTCTATCCAAAAAATATCGTAATATCTTATTAGAAGCTAACAAAAAAGATCACAGAAATGATTGTATTGTGACAACTTGTACTTTAATTTCAACATTAGCCTCTCTATTTGGTATTTTATGGCTTGATGGAATTGTTGGTCTTGGCATTTCAATTTGGATTTTCTTTACCGGTGTTAAAATCTTTACAGAAAGTTACAATGTATTAATGGACATCTCTATTGATGAAAACACCAAAGATATTATTTTAGATTTAGCTCACAATTACAAAGATATTATAAAAGTAGATGGACTTTCTTCTACACCAGTAGGATATCAATATGTTGTTGTTCTTACCATTTATGTAGATGGTAACATGTCTACATTTGATAGTCATAATTTAGCTGATTTATTAGAAAAAGATATTTCATCATTAGATAAAGTATATAAAGCAGTAATCCATGTAAATCCAATGTAGAATAGCTTTTGTTACTTTGATTAGTAAAAAAAGAAGATAAGGATTAAAAAAATCATTATCTTCTTTTACTTTTTTCTCTTTTATTTTTTTGTTTTTACCTTAAGTTCAATTTTATCATCTTTAGCAATCAATTTTCCTTCTGATTCAGCTTTTAAATTACCATCTAAAATCTCTTCGGCTAGTTTATCTTCCACTAAATTTTGAATCGTACGTCTTAATGGTCTTGCACCATAATTGGTATCAATTCCTTTTTTTGAAATTAGCTCTTTAACAGAATCATCGATTTCAATTTTCATATTTTGATCTTGTAGTCTCTTAACTACCTCTTTTAACATAATAGAAATAATTTTATCAATTTCTTCTTGATTTAATTTGTGGAATACAATAATTTCATCAATACGATTTATAAATTCTGGTCTAAAATTCTTCTTAAGTTCTGCCATAACATCTTTTTTGATTTCTTCATATTCCTTTTCAGATTCTCCTTTTGCATTTTCTTTTGCTTGGCTAAATCCAAGTGGTTTTCGATCTGTAATCATTCGAGCTCCAACGTTAGATGTCATGATAATAACTGTATTTTTAAAGTTAACTACCCTTCCTTGAGAATCTGTAAGTCTACCATCTTCTAGAATTTGAAGTAACATATTCATAACATCTGGATGAGCTTTTTCAATTTCATCAAATAGAACAACAGAATATGGTTTTCTACGAATCTTTTCTGTTAATTGTCCACCATCATCAAATCCTACATATCCTGGAGGTGAACCAATTAATTTAGATACAGAATGTGGTTCCATGTATTCTGACATATCAATACGAATCATTGCATTTTCATCACCAAAAAGACTCTCCGCTAAAGCTTTAGAAAGTTCTGTCTTACCAACACCTGTTGGTCCTAAAAACAAGAAGGAGCCAATTGGTCTTTTAGGATCTTTTAATCCAACTCTACCTCTTCGAATTGCTTTTGCCACTGCTTCTACTGCCTCATTTTGCCCGATTACTCTTTCATGTAACATTTTTTCTAGATTTTTTAGTCTTTCATTTTCATCTTCATTGATTTTCTTTACAGGAATACCTGTCCAACTACTAATAACTTCTGCAATGTCTTCTTCTGAGATTTCTGTTACTGTTTTTGTTTTCTTATTCTTCCATTTTTGTTCTTCTTTTTCGTATTTTTCTTTTTCTTCCCTTTCTTTATCTCTTAAACTTGCTGCTTTTTCAAAATTCTGACTACGAATTGCTTCTTCTTTTTCTTTTTGAAGCTCTTCTATTTTTTCTTGTAACTTCTTTAGATTTTCAGGCTCTGTATAACTTCTCATTTTCACGCGAGATGCTGCTTCATCCACTAAGTCAATTGCTTTATCTGGTAAAAACCTATCATTAATATATCTACTAGACATTTTAACCGCAGCTTCAATTGCCTGGTCTGTAATTTTTACATTGTGATGTGCTTCATATTTATCACGGATTCCTTTTAAGATTTGGATTGTATCATCTTCTGTTGGTTCTAGTACTGTAACAGGGCTAAATCTTCTTTCTAATGCACTGTCTTTTTCAATATATTTACGATACTCATTTAAGGTAGTAGCACCAACAACTTGTACTTCTCCTCTTGCTAATAAAGGTTTTAAGATATTCGCTGCATCAATGGCACCTTCCGCTGAACCAGCTCCTACAATTGTATGAATTTCATCAATAAATAAAATAACATCTCCAACCTTTTTTACTTCATTTAGTGATTTTTTAATTCTCTCTTCAAAATCACCACGATATTTAGCACCGGCAACCATACTAGAAATATCAATACTTACTACACGTTTATTCTTTAACATTTCTGGTACATCACCAGAAACAATTTTTTCTGCTAATCCCTCTACAACTGCAGTTTTTCCAACACCAGGTTCCCCTATTAAACATGGGTTATTTTTTGTTCTTCTTGAAAGAATTTGAATGACTCTTTCAATTTCGTCTTTTCTCCCTACTACTGGATCTAACTTTCCTTCCATTGCTTGTTTTGTCAAATCTGTACCAAATTGGTTTAAAGTTGGTGTTTGATTAAAGCTTCCTGTATTTCTTTGTGCATTTGTCTTTTCATTTCCTCCAGAATTTACATCTTCATTAATGACTTTTATTATTTCATTATATAACTTTTGTGGATCAACACCTAAGTCTAGCATAATTCGAACAGCAACACTATCTCCTTCTCTCATAATTCCTACTAATAAATGTTCTGTTCCAATATATTCTGATCCTAACTTTCTAGCCTCACGAAATGCATTTTCAATTACTTTTTTGGTTCTTGGTGTAAATCCAATTGTTTCAGGCTCAATTCCTTCCTCTCTTTCTTCTCTACCAATTAATTCTTCGATTTCTTGCATAATTCTATCTGGCGTTACATTTTGATTTTCTAACACTTTACTTGCAATTCCTGTTCCTTCTTGTGCTAAACCATACAAAATATGTTCTGTCCCGATATAGTTATGTCCAAATTCCAATGCAATATCATTTGCTAATTCTAAAGCTTTTTCAGCTCTCGAAGTAAATTTATACATCATTATTTCTCACACTCCTTTTTTAATTTGCTTGAATAATTTGTTTAATTACTTCTGCTCTTTTAATATCTCTTTCATAAGCATCTAATTTTTTACCTAATTTTTTTTGTAGATTAGCAGGTTTTGTATAAAGCTCAAGCTCATTTACTTTTAAATCTGTTAGCTCCTTGATAATACCTAAATCAGTTCCTAACTTTACATCAGAAAGTAATTCTCTACACTCACTGCTACCAATCTTTTTACAATTTGTTAAAATACCATAGCTACGATAAACACTATCTTCTAGCTCCACTGTATTTTTTCCTAAAATCTTTCTTGCTAATCTTTCTTGTTCCATGATTTTTTCTGTAATAACATTTAAGTTTTTTATAATCTCTTTTTCTGAAATTCCTAAAGACTGTTTATTGGAAATCTGATATAAATCACCTTGTACTTTACTTCCTTCTCCATATACTCCACGAATATTCATACCAAAGTTATTAATAACATCTAAAACCTTGGTAATATTTCCTGTTTTAGACAAAGCAGGAAGATGAACCATACTAGATGCTCTCATACCTGTTCCTACATTAGTTGGACATGCTGTCAAAAATCCATATTTCTCATCACAAGCATAACCTAATAACCTTCCTATCTTTTCATCTATTTCTATTGCCAAATTTAAAGCACTTTCTAAATCAAAACCAGGATTAAATACTTGAATCCTTAAGTGATCTTCTTCATGAATCATAATACAAATATTTTCTTCATCATTAATTAGAATTGCCTTTTCATCTCCATCCTTTACGGCAAAGTCTGGACTAATTAAATGCTTCTCTACCAAAGACATTTTTGTAATATCATCCATATCTTTTAACAGAAAAAACTTTAATCCATAGCCTAAACTTGGAACAATCTCTTTTATTTTATCTAACATTTCTTGCTTTTGCTCTTGACTTAATTTTGATTCAAAATAATAGTCCTTTAAATTTCTAGCCAAACGAATTCTTGTACTTACAACAACATCAGATTCTTTTCCATTTTCTAGATACCAATTTAACATCTATTTTTCCTCCTTATTTATTCTCCAATTTCTTAATCTCATCTCTTAAAGAAGCTGCATCCTCATATCTTTCTTCTCTAATTGCTTGATTTAACTGTTCTTTCAAAAGAGTTAACTGATCTTTAGAATCTGACATTTTTTCTTTTTTACTATTTTTATCTTTTCCCTCAGCTTTATTTTTTCCACTATTGCTTAAGTTTGGTTCTGTTAGTTTTCCCCTTCTTCCAATATGCATATTAGCACCATGAATATTTTTTAAGATTGGATCAATACGGTTACTAAAGACATTATAGCAATCACTACATCCAAACATACCAGAATTAATAAAATCCTCATAAGTTGAGCCACAATTTTTGCACTTTAGCTCTACTGGACTTAAAAATCCAGGTAAAAAACTTCCTGTTTCTGCATAATCTTCTAAAAAGTCTCCTAAAAAACTGGAGAAATTGATTGGAATATTAAAATTCATAGAATCAATTCCTAATTCTTCGCTACATTTTTCACATAGCATCATTTCTTTTTTCTCTCCGTTGATAATTTGTGTGTATTTTACATTTGCTTCTCTTTCATTACAATTTTGACATAACATAAAAATCACTCCTTTTTGTTATTCATCAATTAAATTTAATAACATATTTTTAAAAATGTTAGCTCTTAATTTATCTCGCATATCTTGTGGTACAGAAAGCACATTGTCACTTGTTGCTACCTTTAATAACTTTGCTTCTGTTGGGTTAATAATGTTATAGGATAAGAAGTTACTAATAAAAATATCAACTTCATTTGCTGTAATAGTGTCACCAATACTTGTGATGATGTGCATTAAGTAATTACTGTTTTTTAAATTTACTTTTTTAATCTTAATACTACCTCCACCACCACGCTTACTTTCAACATAGTATCCTTGTGATGGTTTAAATCTTGTTGAAATAACATAGTTAATCTGAGATGGTACGCAATTAAATTGTTCTGCTAAATCATTTCTTTGTATTTCAACATATTCATCATCTTCATTAAATAGGCTTTTGATAAATTCTTCAATTACATCTGATATTCTCATTTTTTTCTCCTTATCTATTTCTTTTTGACTTTGACTTTCTTTGACCTACATATTTATTATACTATGCAAAACAAAAATGTCAATACTTTTTACAAAAAAACTAGGATTTTTTTGATCCGTTAATTAAAAAAGTAAATTCTATTCAAATAAAAGTAAATAGATTTTAATTGTATTTTAATAGTTATTGTAAGATTAAAGGAAAGTTTGTATAATATAAATATAGGTGCTTCTTG
>JAETTH010000042.1 GCA_021769225.1 Erysipelotrichaceae bacterium | reverse complement strand
TAAGTTCCCCCTTAAATTAAATGATAAAACAATTATATCATTTAGGAGAACAAATATTTTTTTGTTGGGACATTTTCCTATTTCATTACTTAAGACATTATCATATTTCATTCATAAAATATACAAAAGGTAAAAATAAAGAATTGACATAATATTGCAAAAGTGATAAAATATAGCTGTAATCCATTTGGAATTATTTGTAAGTATTAACCCTTTTTATTATTATAAGGAGGAGAGCACATTGAAAAAAGTATATTGCGCAGGAATCATTGTTATTTCTTATGCTGAACGGAAGATCCTTGTAATACAGCACCCAGAGGGGCATTGGGGATTTCCAAAGGGACACATCGAGTTTGGAGAGTCAAAATTGGAGGCAGCAATTAGAGAATTAAGAGAAGAAACAGGAGTCACTATCAATTTCTTCCTTAATACTAAAAAATACTCATTTAATATGAGATATATATGTATGGAGAATGGAGAAATGATAGAAAAAGAAATTGTATTTTATTTAGGGGTTACTTGTAATGTTCATGTGGATTTAGCTGAACATCTAAAAGGTTATAAATGGATAACTAGTGATGATATGGAAACCCTAGAACTTCAAGAACAGTATAAGCAAATCATAATATCATTGGAAAGAATAATTCATAAAAGCTTTTGCATTAAGAGTTGTTCAGAAATTAATATTGAGAATTTGGAATTGTTAAATAACATAGGTTCAAAACATGAGTATTCTAGAATAGCTCCACTAAAAGTTTTATATGATAATTTAAAAATTACAGGGGAACCTAATATTTTAGATACATATTTCCTAAACACATTAATTGATTCTAATTCATTAGATGAAAAGGGCTATTTTGTAATTTCAGAAGATGATATTACTAAGTGTTGGTCTGTAATAAATCTATTACCAACTCTAATTTACAAACACAAGAAAGTAATTATGAAAGGAAAGCCTTGTGGATGTAATATTGGTAAGAGACCGATAGACTTGTATTTATCTATTATGGAGAACTTTGGCATAAAAATTTTAAAAGAGCAAGATGGCTATAAATTCGAATATGAAGGTGTTAACAAGGATGTGTTTATTGATTTTCCATTCCCATCTTTTTCAGGAACATCAATTGCGATTTATTTGGCAATTGTAAGTGATGTTACAACATATATCTCTAATGTATCTATTGAACCAGAAATTCTATATTTGTTAAATGTTCTAGAAAGAATGGGACATTGTATTAGTTTTGAGGAGAGGACAAGAAAAGTTATAATAAAAGGCAATTCAAAATTAATAATTAAAGAAACAAATATAGACATTCCTGAAGATAGAAATATATTAATCACAAGAATTATATGTAGATTAATGCAAAAAAAATCAATGCACTATGTATCTAGAATCAATCAAGATTTAGAAGTGCTTGAAAAATTCTTTCATGAAATAGGAATTAAATGTTTCATTGAAAGAAATGTTATCATTATAAACAATTTTGATGGACTGATAAGAAGTGATATTAGCTCTGAATTTGGATTTTATCCATTACTCTGTTCGGACTGGCAACCATTAATAGCTTTGTTATTAATGAAGTATAGTAATAATATTAAAATCTATGATAGAGTTTTTGAAGGGAGATATGGATATATTGAACAATTAAACGAATTTTTAGATGGGTTTAAGTATTTTTTCGATAACAATCATCTAGAAATAACAAGGGAAAAGGAGTTGATACTCAAGGAAACAACTTCTTTGAACTTAAAATGTCTAGATATAAGGGCATCAGCAACTTTATTTATTGCATTAAATTCATTTGAATGTAGGAAGTTCAAAATAACAAATTTAGATCAATTTTTTAGGGGATATAGTTCTATCTCAAACTTTTCAAAAGAATTTGAAACGAGGTGTTTTTATGATTTCGATTACGAATAACACAAATTTTAGCAGTTTCATTCATCGGACCTTATGTGAAAATCACTTATATATTCCTAATGAAGATACTGTAATTGTTACAGGAAGTGCAAGCATTTCATTAGCATCTAAAAGATTGAATTTTGATAAGTTCTTTGATGGAAGAAGCGATATTGATGTATTAATAATAACTTCTGATGGAATTGACATTATCAGGGAATTATTCCCTGATAATGTTGTTAGAGCATTTAATGATGACAAAATAAATATATTAAATTATAGCTATCAATATGGGCAAGGCAGAAATGCTATTAACATAAAGTATATTAGATATGCGAATTTCTGCAAAATGCTATCATTTGAACATATTAGATTTGATAGTTATAGAAAAGAATCATTAGCAGCTAAAAAGGGGAAATTAGAAGCTTATGGAATAAAAAGATCTATACAGACTGATTATTTAGAGGAAAAAGTAGAAGACTACTTTATTTTACATTATGATTTCTATCCAATTGTAAATGGAAATTATTACCTTTCAGACATTCATTCAATGATTTTTTTCGGAAGTATTATTAATGGAAAAAAAATATTAAGTATAAGAGCGTTTAATAATTTTTTTAGTGATTTATTAAGATTTTCTGATGAAGAACTAGAAAATTTATTTAACTATTTTATAGCAAAGAATTCCATAAAAAAGGAAGATTTAAGAAAAATTATTGAAAAATTTTCTATTCAAAATGTAGGAGGAAAACAACAATGAACACAATCGAAAAATTAAATGCATTAAAATGGAATAATATGATAATAGACATAAAAGGAACTGTGATTGAAACTCCAAGAATAGGAACAATATGTTGGGCAAGATCTAATCCAAAAAAAATATTTGAATATATGGGAATATTGAATAAATATATTTCACCATATAAATTTGTGTTAATTGTTGATGATATGTGTCCAAAAACAATATATGGAAGGTCAGAAGAGGAACAAGAAGATATCAATCAGAAATATATTGATTCTTTTACTGATTATGATATATATTTTAGTTCCGAGATTTTAAAAAAAGGTAATAATAGCTTTATGACAGATTTTATTACTTTTATGAGTGAAATTAATTTTAATTATTATCTTGACTTTCTACCCCAAAAAAAGAGAGAGAATTTTGCGAATATCAATTTAGGAGAATTTCTACATACTTTTTTTGAATTATATTTAATCAAATATGCAGAAAAGAATATGGATATTTCTACTTTGATTTTTGGAAAATTTAGTCAGAATATTATGTTTCTGCAATCTCAAATTAGTAGAGAATCTAAACTAAGTTATCTAATTATTCCAAGACTTTCAGATGAAGAAATAACAAATACTGCAAAAAAAATGCAGAATATCTTTTAGCGTAATAGCTTTTTATTAGATAACCTATAGTGTACTATGGTTATAAAAAAAAAGTTGACATAATGTTGACGTTTTGAGAAAAACATTGTATAATAAATATGTTTAACCTAACAACATGAAAGTCATATAATTATGACTAAACACGAAAGGAGAATTTTTATGAGGTTTGACAAAAAATTTTTTGAGAATGCATTTTCGGATTGGCGGAATATGTCAGAAGATGAATGGGAACAGATTGTAAAAAATAAGTTGGAATCAAGTTTAGGATTAGAACGGTTAACAGAGATGTGCAAAGAGGGAAGATTGCTTACTGTAAAGTTTGGAATAGACCCAACAGCATCAAACATTCATATTGGTCATGTTGTACCTATGATGTTAGTGAATGCTTTCTTAAAGAGAGGACATAACATTAATGTGATTATAGGAGACTTTACGGCAAAAATAGGTGATCCTTCTGGTCGCTCAACAGATCGAAAAGCCTTAAGTAAGGAGCAAATTAAGAAAAACATGGAGAGCTACACAGAACAAATAGGGATGTTTGTTGATTTAAGCAAAATAAAAATATGTTTTAATTCTGAATGGATAGACAAACTTATGCCATTAGAATTGTTTGAAACTTTGCAGATGATAAATATATCGCAGGCAATGCAGAGAGACGATTTTCATAAGAGAATGGAAAATGGTTTTTCGGTATCTCTTGCAGAAGTTTGTTACAGTGTTCTAATGGGAATCGATTCTGTGGCATTAAAATGTGATGTTGAAATTGGTGGTATTGACCAGTTACTGAATTTCCAACAATGTAGAGAAATCATGAGATGCAGAGGTTTAGAACCAGAGACAGCTCTTATGACTCCAATTCTTGAAGGAACTTCAGGTGATGGCAGAAAAATGAGCAAATCATTTGGAAATGCCATTGCTGTTCTGGAAAGTGATGATGAAAAGTTTGGAAAGTTTATGTCTATCACAGATGAACAAATATTTCCATACTTTAAATGTTTTGCTTTCATGAATAATGATGAAAGTGAATCTTTGGAGAAATTTATTAAGGAAAATCCTTTTGAAGCCAAAAAGCAACTTGCTACATTTTTCATTGCATTGCAGAACAAAAACTTGGAGGCAGGTGAAGAAGCAAGGAGAAACTTTGAAAGGAAATTTTCAAAAAAAGAGATATCTGATACAGATTGCATAGAAATTCATTTTGAACAAGGTGATACATTCCTTTCAGCATTGAGTAGAGGAAAACTGATGAGTAATTCAGCATTGAGAAGAATGTTCATGGGTAATGCAATAAGAATGATTGAAACTGATGAGGTTTTAAAGTTTGATCAAATTGCAATATCTGGGAAAATCAGAGTAGGAAAGAAGATTTTTGTGAAACTCATTTAAATGAATTAAGGTATGTGCTAACATACTTTAAGCCTCCAACTGAAATATTTCAGTTGGAGGCTCTTTCTATTTACAAGAATTAATTACAATTTATCATCATCACATTCAATATTTACAAATAAAGTAGAATGAAAAAAACAGATAAATCTATATCAAATGCTTCACATATATGTACAAGTTTATTAATTCCCAAAGAATTTGTTCTTCCTCTAAAAAAATCGTTTATAGTTGCATAAGATATACCAGCTTTTAGGGAAAGCTCATGCTGGCTATTTATTTTATTTTCTTTCATGAGTTCTAATATTCTTTTCTTTAAAGCTTGTGATAGTAACATAAATTTCCCCTTTCTTCAGCATAGTATTTGTTAAAAAATGTAATTATTAATAAGTATAGCAAAAAGATATTAAAAAAATACCTGCAAATGCAGTAATAAATTTAAAAAGAGATATAAATAAATTTACACAATTACTGGGTTAAGTATAAAAAACTATTATAAGAGAATTAAAAAGAACAAAAATGTACATTATAATGATACAAGAGGTGAAACTAATGTGTATTTTTGATAAATACTTATTAAAGAAAGATAATGGAGTTAGAAGAAGAGTAGAATAGATATTTCTTTATACAGTAAACTAGAGGAATTAGTTAAAATATATGATGCATCTATAAATAAAATGGTAAATATAGCTATAATTGAGTTAATCAAAACAAAAAGGGTTGAATATATGATAGAACAGATAAAGAAAAAACAGAGCCTCATAACTTTGTTATTAGGGAAACATCATATAAAGAATTAGAAAAAATGAAGGAAAGATATGGGATATCTATATTTAAGTTAATAAATATTGCTATTTATAATGCTATTAATTCAAAATAGGAAATAGATTAAAATCTTTTTCCTATTTTTTTGGTGTAATTCTCCTTGAATTATTTTATAGAAATATATACTTTTTTTTCAATGGGTGATATAATAAAACAGAACAAAAAAATGGACAATAAAAGGAGAAATAAAACAATGAAAACATATTTTTTTACATCAGAATCTGTAACAGAAGGACATCCAGATAAGTTATGTGATAGCATTTCTGACAGTATTTTAGATGAGTGTCTAAAACAAGATAAAAATTCAAGGGTAGCAATTGAAACATTTGCTTCTAAGAACCTGATTACAATTGCTGGTCAAATTACAACAAATGCTAATATTAATGTAGAAGAAATTGCAAGAAATAGAATCAAAGAAATAGGGTATGATAATGAAGAAACAGATATTGACTATCGTACTTGCAGAATAGAAATTAATATTACAAAGCAAAGTTCTGATATTGCTATGGGAGTGGATATCGGTGGAGCAGGAGATCAAGGGATGATGTATGGTTATGCATCAGATGAGACACCAGAATATATGCCTTTTGCTATTTCAATGGCTCATAAATTAGCAAGAAGACTGACACAAGTAAGAAGAAATAAAGAAATTGCATATTTAAGACCGGATGGAAAAACACAAGTAACAGTAGAGTATGAAGATGATAAACCTAAGAGAGTAGAAGCTGTTTTAATTTCGAATCAACATCTAGATGGTATTGATTTAGAAAAAATGAAAGAAGATATTATAGAAAAAGTAATTAAAAAAGTAATCCCTTCTAATTATATGGACGAAAACACTAAAATTTATGTCAATCCTACCGGAAGATTTGTCATCGGAGGTCCTTTAGGAGATACTGGACTTACTGGAAGAAAGATTATTGTTGATACTTATGGAGGATATAGTCGTCATGGAGGAGGAGCATTTTCAGGTAAAGATGCTAGTAAAGTAGATAGAAGTGCAGCATATATGCTTCGTTTCATTGCAAAAAATATAGTAGCAAATGGATATGCTAAAAAGTGTGAAATTCAAATTGCTTATGCAATTGGGATGGAAAAACCCATGTCTATCTATATTGATACTTTTGGAACAAATACAATTCCAGAAGAGGAAATGATAAAATTAATTGAAGAAAAATTTGATTTAACACCAAATGGCATTATTCAATATTTAGATTTAAAAAAGCCAATCTATACCCAGACTACAAATTATGGACATTTTGGAAAAGAAAATCTTCCATGGGAAAAAGTAATCAAAATATAAAATACAAAAAATAGTATTTCTCATAGAAGGAAATACTATTTTTGTGTTTAAAATATAAATATAAAAATAAAAAGGAGATTAAATTTATGATACAAATTAGTCATGTAAGTAAAAGCTATGTAAAAGGGAAAAAGAGCATTGACAACATTAATTTAGAAGTTAGAAACGGCGAAATCTTTGGATTCTTAGGGCCAAATGGAGCAGGAAAAACAACTACAATCAAAATGATAACAGGAATACTAAATCCAGATGAAGGAGATATTTTTATTGATGGAAGAAGTATCAAAAGTGAACCAATTGAAGCCAAAAAAAGATTTGGATTTGTACCAGATACACCAGATATGTTTTTAAGACTAAAAGGAATTGAATATTTAAACTTCTTAGCTGATATCTATGAAATATCAAATGAAGAAGGAAAAGAAAGAATTAAAAAACTAACGCAAAAATTTGAAATTCATGATGTATTACAAAATCAAATTCAAACCTATTCACATGGTATGAGACAAAAGATCGTCATTTGTGGAGTTTTGCTAAACAACCCTAAAAACTGGATTTTAGATGAGCCAATGGTTGGATTAGATCCAAAATCTTCTTATGACTTAAAAGAAATGATGAGAGAACATGCAAAACAAGGAAACACAGTATTTTTCTCAACTCATGTTCTAGAAGTTGCAGAAAAACTATGTGATAGATTTGCCATTATCGATAAAGGACAAATCCTATTTGTTGGTACCTATGAAGAAATGAAAGAAAAATTCAAGGAAAAAGCATCTCTAGAAGAACTATTTTTAGAAATTACAGAAAAAAATGAAAACGAAGAAAACAAATAAAGGAGAGATGTAGTCATGAATTTGAAAAAAGTCATATTACTAACAAAAGTATTTTTAAAAAACTCTTTCTCTTTTGGCGAGTCTAACAAAGCTGATGAAAAAGCAAAGAGAAGAAGAAATGGCAATTTAATTTTATATGCATTTTCTTTTATCTATTTAGCCGCAATCATGGGAGTTTTCAGTTATAACATTATTAGTGGCTTAATTACAATTAACCAACCACAAATCTTCTTAGGGCTAATTTTTAGTGCTATTGCATTTTTTGTTATTTTCCAAAGTATTTTTACAACCATGAATGTATTTTATTTTTCAAAAGATATTGAATTTATATTGCCACTTCCTATTAAGCCAGGAGAGTTATTAGCAGCAAAATTTTTTGTTATTCTAATTACAGAATATATTGTAGAATTTATTATGGGAGTCTTACCATTAATGATCTATGGAATATTAACAGGAGCAGGACCATTATACTTTATTGTAGTAATTATTTTACTATTCCTATTTCCAATTCTGCCATTACTACTTACTAGCTTTTTAGTTATGATTATTATGAGCTTTGCAAAAATAACAAAAGATAGAGACAAATTTCAACTATTTGCTACAATTTTAATGATTGTTATTATTATGGGAGTATCTATGTTTTCTTCTTCAATGCCTCAAATGACAGAGGAAGAAATGACACAAAAACTAGTACAAGCAAATGGTTTAGTAGATTTGATAGGGAAATATTTTATAACACTTCCGCCAACTATCCAAGCACTTTCTACTTCTGATATTGGTTCTATGCTATTAGCACTTGGAGAAATACTTGTGATTACTGCTATTGCATTTACTCTTTTCATTTTAGTTGGACAAAAACTTTATTTAAGAGGTGCAATCGGTAATTTAGCAGGTGGAGGAAAGACAAGAAATAAAAAAATCGGTGAAGGAGATTATAGAAAAAATAAACTATTCAAATCCTATATTCAAAAGGAATTTAAAATATTAATTCGAAATCCTATCTTCTTTATGCAATGTATCATGCCAGCTATTTTAATGCCAGTACTAATTATTGTAATTAGTATAGCTGGAATAGGAAATAACATTTCACAAGAGGATATGGCAGAATTTTCTGTTATAGTATCACAACTTTATCAAATCGGAACAGTATGTTTATTATTAGGAATAATGCAATTCTTTAATATGATGTCATTTACTGCAATAACAGGAGTGTCAAGAGATGGACTAAATGCAACCTTTATGAAATACATCCCAGTACCATATTATAAGCAATTTATTTATAAAATGATGCCAAATGTAATTATGAATTCGATTACTAACCTTATTATTTTAGGTATATGTTGGTATGTAACAAAAGCAAATCTACTATTTTTATTAGCTATTTTTGCTTTATCAATCTTAATTAGTATGATTATCAGTAGTCTGTCTTTAATTGTGGACTTAAGAAAACCAAAATTACAATGGGACTCAGAATATGCGGTAGTAAAACAAAATATGAACTTTGTTTATGTCATGTTCTATAGTCTAGTTGCAATGGGAATCTTATTTGTCATGGCAATAGGACTAAACTTATTAAATAACTTAATCTTATCAATAATTATAATGGTTGCTATTTTAGGAATTATCCTATATGTTATTTTCCAATATGTTCATAACCATCAAGAAAAATTATTTGAAAAGATCTATTAAAAATCAAGAAAATTAATAAAAAATAAATAGAAGAACAGATGAGTTGTTCTTCTATTTTACTTTTATTTGAGGTTTATTATATACTGTTTAATCATCAAGATGATCTTGTTGTTCTAAAATAACTTTATCAGCTTCTTCTTGAGATAAATACTCCTCTTTTACCATAGAGCTTAAAACCTTTTCTTGTCTTTTATGTGCTAAGGTGATATTTGTTTTAGGAGAGTAAACAGAAGGCGCATTTGGGACACCAGCAAGAAGAGTTGCTTCATATAACGTTAAATCTTTAGGCTCTTTATCATAATACTCTTGACTTGCATCATAGATGTTATAACAGTTATAACCATAAAAAATAGTATTAATATATAACTCTAAAATATCATTTTTCGAATAATTCTTTTCTAAATCAAATGCCATAAAAATCTCTGCAATTTTTCGATCAACAACACTATCCTCTGTCATAAAATATAGATTTTTAGCTACTTGTTGAGTAATAGTACTACCACCTTCAGCAAGTTCTCCTTGCTTGATATTTGAAACAATAGCTCTACCAATTGCAATAAAATCAATAGGACCATGTTCATAAAATCTTCTATCCTCAACAGCAACAACAGCTTTTGCGTAATATTCTGGCAGATCTTCCAGTTTGGTATAATGCTGATGTTGTTGAATTTGGCTAATTTTATCTGCTAAGCTAATCTCTTGAATTGATTTAGCATATAAGCTATAGCCAGAACCAATTATAATAGCAGCAACAGCAATTAGAATGATCAAAACAGCAATTAAAATTCTTTTAAACCACTTCATAGAATGATACCTCTCTTTTTCATAGATTTATCTTATCATATTTTGTAAATAAATGATAGCCCATTTATGTGACAAAATAGTGACATTAAGAAAGAATTAAGATGTCTTTTGGAACGAGAAATGTAAGAAAATGCATGAAACAGGCGTCAAATTTGATTTTTTGTTAAAAAGGTAGTATAATAATAATATATTCTAATACATATTTTGGAGGTTAGCATTATGAATAAAACGACATCTCGGAAAAGAAACTTTTCAAAGATCAACTGGTTGTACCTGCCGTTTGTGCTTCTGGGTCTGGTTCTCATCTACATGTGCTTGACCAAAAACCTTCCCTTTGATGTTTACACAGCCAATTGCGCTGAAGGTCTGGTGAACGTGATTGTGGCCTATGGAGTATTTACTGGATGGTTTCCCCTGTTGATTGGCATTGCCGGAATGTTTCGATTCTGAAGAAAAGGCAGTCTCAATTGAGGCTGCTTTTTCTTGTGTTATAGGAAATTTCTCAAAAACAAAAATATGAAGATAAAAAATAAAAGGCACAACAAATGTGCCTCAAAAAATGCATTTTTGAAGATTAATGTTGAAATATTTTTCCGTTAGGA
>JAETTH010000041.1 GCA_021769225.1 Erysipelotrichaceae bacterium | reverse complement strand
AAAGGATTAAGGGTAAACTAAAAGGAATGAGCCCTGTCAATTACAGAATTCATTCCTTGTTAGTAGCCTAATATAAACTTAATCAAAAAGTGTCCAACTTTTTGGGTTCAGTTCAAGAATAGTCTATCCTTTTTTAATAAAATTTGATTATCAATATTTTAGAGAAATAACTTCAAAAAGAAAAGTAAAAAAGTTTTTTGAAAGTAGTTGTAAAAATATGAAAGAATTGGTATACTTATACTATCTAGTAAGTATACCATTTTATTATTTGTATTACTTATCAGAGGAAAGAAACAAAGGAGGTTTTTAATAATGGAAGAGAATGAAAATAGAGGATTAAAGAAAATTGAAGAAGTCGATGTAAGCACAGATAATAATGAAATAAAGATAGCAGATGATGTCGTTGCTGTTATTGCAGGAATGGCAGTATCTGAAGTTCCAGGTGTTGCAGGAATGGCAGGAGGTTTTGCAGGAGGAATTACAGAAGTACTTAGTGGTAAAAAGAACTTAGCAAAGGGAATTAAAGTTGAAGTTGGGGAAAAAGAAGCTAAAATTGATGTTAACATCATTGTAGAGTATGGCTCTAGAATTCCAGATGTTGCATTTGAAATTCAAAATAGAGTTAAAAAATCAGTAGAAAATATGACAGGACTTAATGTATTAGAAGTTAATGTCCATGTTCAAGGAGTAAATACTGAAAGCGTAGAACCAAAAGATGAAAATACAGATTCACAGGAATAATAACAAAAGGGGCTTATATTATTCTTAAGCCCTTTTGATTATTGATATATTTTATACAAGCATAGAAAAGATAGAAAACGGAGGAACAAAAAATGAAAGTATTAGAAAAAATAACATTAGTACTATTTTCTAATTTAATGTTAATTTTATCAATTATTGTATGTTTAATGATGGTAGGTTGGTTACCAGTATCAACAGTATCCAATGTACTTACCTATATCGTAAATGAGCCTATTTTATCCAATACTTTAATTGTAATTTCAGCTATTTTTATTTTGTTAGCAATTAAATGTATTTTCTTTGATGGACCATCCAAAGAAGAAGCCATGATAAAAGAAGGAATTCTATTAGAAAATTCTGATGGTAAATTATTAATTTCAAAAGATACATTACAAAATTTAGTAGATGGAGTAGTAAAAGAATTTGAACAAGCGGAAAATTCAATTACCAAAGTAGAATTTGATGGAGCAAATGGAGTATTAGTATATATTACAATATTTGTAAAACCAGGAGTTGTTATCAAACAATTATCTGCTAACCTACAAACAAGAGTAAAACAAGAAGTGAAAAAAACATCTGATTTAGATGTAAAAGAAGTTAATATTCGAGTAAAAAATATTACTCCTAAAAAGGAAAGTATTCAAGAATAGGAGGAAACAACAAAATGGATAGTTTTAAAAAATTCGTATCAGATTACTGTGGAGCAATTATAGGGATTATTGTTGCTATCATTATTCTGCTTACTAATTTATACCAATTGATTATTTGGGTTCTTCTAATATGTGTGGGAGCATTTATTGGAAACTATGTCCAAAGAAATAAAGAAGTGGTAAAAGAAAGACTAAAAAGTTTTATTGATAGAATGTAAAAGGGAAAAGGAAGAAAAAATGAATCGTTCAAAAATAAGAGAATTAGCATTTGAATTTATATATAGCACAGAGATTCAAAAAGTAGAAGATAAAAAAGAGCAAGTAGAACTTTTTTTTGAGGGAAATGATATTGAAGCTCCATCTGCTAAAGAATATATTATAGATGTTGTAGATGGAATTCAAACCTATCAAGAAGAAATCAATAAACATATTTCAGAAAGCTTAAAAAAAGATTGGACTATTGATCGAATATCTAAGATTGATCTAGCTTTATTAAAACTTGCTATTTATGAAATGATATATAAAAAGCTACCATATAAGGTAGTTATTAATGAAGCCATTGAACTTGCTAAAAAATACGGAGAAGATAATTCTGCTAATTTTATTAATGGTATTTTAGCAAGTATTGTAGTAAAAGAAAATATAAATTGAAGTAGAAGGATAAACAAATGAAATATGAGCCAATTTCAGTTACTGATTTAAATAAATATATAAAAGAGAAAGTCGCAGGAGATGAATTTTTAAATAATGTCCTTGTAAAGGGTGAAATTTCAAACTTTAAAAATCATTATACAGGACATATGTACTTTACTTTAAAAGATGAAAATTCTCTTATTAAATGCATTATGTTTAAATCCTTTACTGCTAACTTGAAATTCATGCCAAAAGATGGTATGAAGGTAATGGTATTTGGAACAGTTTCTGTTTTTGAAAGAGATGGTGTTTATCAAATCTATGCAAAAGCAATGCAAGAAGATGGAATGGGAAGTCTTTATACTGCTTATGAAGAGTTAAAAACAAAGTTAGAAAAAGAAGGACTTTTTGACATCTCTCATAAAAAGAAAATACCTTTAATGCCAAAAACAATTGGAGTATTAACATCCAATACTGGTGCAGTTATTCGTGATATTATTAATGTATCAACAAGACGAAATCCCGATGTGAGTATTAGGTTATTACCAGTTCCAGTACAAGGAGAAGGGGCAGCAGTAAAAATTGCAGAAGCTATTAAAACAATGAATAAAAAGAAACTGGCAGATGTCATTATTATAGCAAGAGGGGGAGGTTCGTTAGAGGATTTATGGCCATTTAATGAAGAAATTGTAGCAAGAGCAATTTATGATTCTGATCTTCCTGTTATTTCAGCAGTAGGACATGAAACCGACTTTACTATTGCAGATTTTGTCGCAGACTTAAGGGCACCAACACCATCTGCTGCAGCAGAACTTGCAGTACCCAATATAGCAGATGTAAAATTAAAATTAGAAAGTTATCAGTCAAGATACAAGATGGCATTAAAGAAAAAAATAGAGCTTATGAAATTACGATATGAAAAATGTATGAATAGTAGAGTATTTAGAGAACCATTACAAAAAATCAATGAACAATACATTGCTGTTGACATGAAATTAAAAAGAATTGAAAATAGCATTATATTAAAATTAAAAGACTGTAAGACAAATATGACAAATGTCATTTCAAAATTAGATGCACTAAGCCCTTTAAAAACCTTAACAAGAGGATACATTATTGCACAAAAAGGAAATACTATTATAAAGAGTGTTCAAGATATAAAGACAGATGAACAAATCAATTTAAGATTTCAAGATGGGGAAAGAAAAGCAAAAATATTATAAGAAGAGGTGTGTTTTATGGATAAGAAACTAAAGATAGGAATTGGAATTTTTGTTGTTATCGCTGTTTTTGCGATTATCATTTTATGTTATGAAATATTTAAAGAAGCTCCTGCTAATACCAATACATCAGAGAACTTTATGGTAAATCAAGATCAAAAATTAGATAATGTAATTAACCAATTATTTGATAACTCATTAGTAGATGAAAAAGATACAGAAACAAATGGAAATGTTATTCAAGAACCACAAACTCCAGATAATCCAGCAGATAATGAAAATAAATCACAAGGAAGTACTTCAGGAGAGGTAGAAGGAAATGAAGCAGCATCTAATGCTGGGGGAGAAACTACAACTCCAAAAGAAGAAGAAGCAATTCGTATTGCAAAAGAAGACTGGGGCGAAGATGACTCTGTTTATTTCATTAATGAAGCTATTAATCAAGACGGTAGATATATTGTTCGAGTAAGTGATAAAAAAACACAAGATACTTTAGCATGGTATTTTATCGATGTAGAAACAGGAAAATTCTATAGACAATAAAATTAATAAAATGATAAGAATAAAAGAAAAAAATTCAAATAAGAATAAAGAGGTTAGATAAAATGGAAGAAAATAAGGATAAAGAAATTAACTTTGAACAAGCAATGAAAGAGCTAGAGGATATTGCAGTAGAATTGGAAAAAGGAAATCTAAACTTAGATGAATCTGTTGAAAAATTTGAGCAAGGGATGGAACTTTCTAAAAAGTGTAATGAAATTTTAGAAAATGCAGAAAAGAGGATTACCATTTTATTAAAAGATGGAGAAGATTTGAAAGAAGAAAATTTTATACCAAGTGAAGAGTAGAAAGGCTAAAAAGGGGTAGTTTAAAAGTGAATTATTTTAACGATTTTATAACAAATAAATTTGTCTATATACCATTTTTAACATGGTTTTTTATCCAAGCATTTAAAGTAATTTGGGACTTAGTAGAAACAAAAAAATTTAACTTTAAAAGAATATTAGGAGCAGGAGGTATGCCAAGTTCCCATTCAGCAGTAGTAATGGCACTTGCTATTATGATTGGAAAACAAGAAGGATTTGGAACACCAATTTTTGCTATGTCACTAATCTTTGCTTTTGTTGTTATGTATGATGCAGCGGGAATAAGGCGTGCAGCAGGAAAACAAGCAACTTTATTAAATAAATTATTAGATACACCAGGATTATCTGGTGTAGAAGTATCAGAAAGATTAGTAGAAGTATTAGGACATACGCCAGTACAAGTATTAGTTGGAGCTATTATTGGAATGGTTGTAGGATTTATATTTTAAGATAGAAAGAAAATTTCTATCTTTTTTTCTATTCTTTCTATCTTCTCTTTCCATTATTTCTTATTTTCAGAAAAAACGAATAAAAAGAAAAAATTAGAATAAAACTTTATAAAAAGGAAAAACTAATAAAAATACATAATTTGGAGAAAAAGTCTCCAAAATATTTACTTTTTTATAAAGGGGTGATAAAATAATATGGAAGAGGTGAAAGCCATGCTATTACAATTTAGATTTAAAAATTATAAATCATTTAAAGAAGAAACAATTTTTGACATGACAGCAACATCTTTAAGAGAACATCCAGATTTTCTAATTGAAAAAAACGGAAACAAAGTATTACCTGTTTCAGTTTTATATGGTGCAAATGCAAATGGGAAAAGTAACTTTTTTAATGCCTTTACATCGATGATGGGATGTGTTGTTAGAACCTTTGATTATGCTCCTGAACAAGAATTACCAATTATTCCATATATATTTGTACCAGAAGAAAAATATAAACCAACAGAATTTGAAATCTATATTAACATTGAAAACAAAGAATACCAATATGGATTTATTTTGGATTATGATAAAATTTATGAAGAGTGGTTATACGAAAAATCTTTTCGAAAAAATACTAATACAGAATTTAAAATGATTTTTGAAAGAAAGAATAATCAAATTAAATTAGCACCAAAATATGAAAAACTAGAAGAAGTTACGAAAATTACAGGAGATAAAAATCTATTTTTGAGTATTTTAGGAAGAAGAAAGGAAGAACCATTCTCAAAAATCTATAAATGGTGCCTACACTCAGATTCAGATATACTTCATACAAATGCCAAAAAGGACATGCAAGATATTTTAAATATTCTATACAAAGATCCAGAATTATTTAATAAAATAAAAAAAGAACTCAAAGAGATAGATTCATGCATCTATGATATGAGGATCACAGAAAAAGAAGGTGAGCTAAAGAGAAAACAATATGTTTTATATACAGTTCATCAAACAGAAGATGGAAAGCATTATTCGTTCCCATTTTCAGCAGAATCAAAAGGAACTCAGAACTTATTTATTCTATATTTTAGAATCTTCTTAATTTTATACTGTGGCGGAACTCTATTAGTAGATGAATTAGACAGTAGTATCCATGGACTTGTACTAAAAAATATCATAAAACTATTTCAAAACCGAGAAACAAACCCAAATAACGCACAGATAATCTTTTCTTGTCATAGTGTTATCCTATTAAATAGAGATGATTTTCGAAGAGATCAGATATGGTTTGTTGATAAAGATAAAAATGGTGTTTCTACTATGTTTGCTTTATCTGATTTAAAGATTCGTTCAGACTTAGACTATGAAAAGGCATATTTAGCAGGAAGATTTGGTGCTATTCCTTTTGAAGAGGAGGAATAGTAATGGGAACAGATGATTTACATCGAAAAAGAAGGAAAGAAAGACAAAAAAGATTAGAAGAGATTAGAAGTATACGTGCATCTACCTGGCTTATTGTATCACAAGGAACTGAAACAGAGCCAAATTACTTTAATAGCTTTGCAGATTTTCTAAATGAACATGGGAAAAATGAAATTGAAGTAAAAGCAATTGGTGTTGGAAAATGTCCAAAAGGACTTGTTAAAAGGGTTGAATACTTTTTTGAAAAAGTAGATAGAGAGATTGGAAAAGTGAAAATTCCTTATGAAAAAGTTTGTGTTGTATTTGATAAAGATAGTTTTGAGCCTGAGGATTTTAATACGGCAATTCAAATGGGAGAAGAAAGGAATTACATAGTAGCTTGGTCAAACGAATGCTTTGAACTTTGGTTTTTACAACATTTTGACTATTATCATGTACAAACAGGGAGAGAAGCTTATGAGACTAAACTTACAGAAATCTTAACACAAAAACTAGGACAACCAACAAAATATGATAAAGCAGATAAAAAAATTTTTGAATATTTAATGCAATATGGCTCTTTGAAGGATGCTATTAAAAATGCTAATCGTTTACTAGATGAATTTTGTGATGAAAAAAGCCATGTTAAAAAAAGTCCTGCAACTAATGTTGTAAAACTAATCGAGAGGTTAATGGAAGAAGCCGGATATGATTTAGAATAGATAAATAGAAAATAAATTAGGAGGGAAAAGGATGGAAGATATCGAAATTGCAAGAAATGCGAAATTAAACAAAATTAATGAGGTAGCAAAAACAATAGGACTAGAGGATGACGATATAGAGATGTATGGAAAGTATAAGGCTAAAATATCAGATACTGTCATCAACAAATTAGAAAATAAAGAAAATGGGAAGTTAATTTTAATTACATCAATTAATCCAACCCCATTAGGAGAGGGAAAAACAACAATAGCAATTGGATTAGCAGATGGATTAAAGAAAATAGGGAAAAAGACAGTACTTGCATTAAGAGAGCCGTCCTTAGGACCTGTTTTTGGAATTAAAGGAGGAGCGACAGGAGGAGGATACGCCCAAGTTGCTCCAATGGAAGAGATTAATTTGCATTTTACAGGAGATATTCATGCGATTACCTCTGCTAATAATCTTTTAGCAGCTTTAATTGACAATCATATCTATTTTGGAAATGAATTAGGATTTGACCGAGTGATTTGGAAACGATGCGTTGACTTAAATGATCGTCAATTAAGAAAGGTGAATACAGGGCTTTCTGGTGAGAAGAATATTGTACCAAGAGAAGATGGATTTGATATTTCAGTTGCTTCTGAAATTATGGCAATTTTCTGTTTAGCAGAAAATCTAGATGATTTAAAAAGAAGAATTGGAAACATTATTGTAGGATACACGAAGGAAAATAAACCAATTACAGCAAAAGATTTAAAAGCAGAAGGTGCTTTAGCAGTTTTATTAAAAGATGCAATAAAACCAAATTTAGTTCAAACACTAGAAAATACACCAGCTATTATTCATGGAGGACCTTTTGCTAATATAGCACATGGATGTAATAGTGTAATTGCAACTAAACTAGCGCTTAAATTAGGTGATTATGTTGTGACAGAAGCAGGATTTGGAGCAGATTTAGGAGCAGAAAAATTTTTAGACATTAAATGCAGAAAAACTGGATTAAAGCCAGATGCTGTTGTCTGTGTTGCTACCATAAAAGCTTTAAAATATCATGGTGGAATGAGTAAAGATGATATAAAAAATGAAAGTATTGAATATTTAGCAAAAGGAACTAAAAACTTACTAAAACATATAAGCAATCTAAAAGATGTATATGGATTAAATGTAATTGTTGCAATCAACAGATATACTTTTGACACCGAAAAAGAAATAGAATACTTACGAGTTGAGCTAGAAAAACAAGGAGTAGAATTAAGTCTAGTCGAAAGCTGGGAAAAAGGAAGTGAGGGAGCAGTTGATTTAGCAAATAAAGTAGTAACATTAGCAGATAAAAAAGATCACTTCCAATTTGCTTATGAATTAGAAGATAGTATCCAAGAAAAAATAAAAAAAATTGCGCAAAAAATATATGGAGCAAAAGATGTTATATTAGAGGATAAAGCAAAAGAATCCATTCAACTAATTGAAAAATTGGAATATACAAATCTACCAATTTGTATTGCAAAAACACAATATTCACTATCGGATGATCCAAAAAATCTAGAAAGTAGTGGAGATTACAATATTACTGTATCAGATGTCATATTAAAAACAGGAGCGGAATTTATTGTTGTATTAACTGGAAAAATTATGACAATGCCAGGACTTCCAAAAGTACCTGCAGCAGAGCAAATTGATATAGATGAAAAAGGAAATATCATCGGAATTTTTTAAAATTTAAGAGGATGTATAATTGCACCATTTTTGGAGAAAATATAGGTAAAATATTTATCTAATATTGATCTTAAGAAAGTGGTGTATTTTTATGTTCAAAAAAATAGCGAAAAAAAGAAATATAGTAGCAATTAGTTTAATTGCTTTATCTTTAATTCTCTTTTTATTATATAGCATTTTTGTAAGAAATGAGCAGGTAGAAGCCCTATCTAAATATGGATCTAGAGGTTCTGAAGTAACACAGATACAAACCAAATTAAAAAGATGGGGATATTATAATGGGAATATTGATGGAATTTATGGTACTCAAACCTTGAATGCTGTTAAATATTTTCAAAGAAAAAATGGACTGGCTGTAGATGGAATTGCAGGACCAAAAACATTAGCAGCAATGGGAATATTTAATTCTTCTAATTCAAGCTCTGGAAGTAGCAGTAATTCAAGTAATTTAAATTTAATAGCTAGATTAGTCTATGGAGAAGCAAGAGGAGAGCCATATACAGGACAAGTCGCGGTAGCAGCAGTGGTATTAAATCGAGTAAAAAGTAGTTCTTTTCCTAATACTATATCAGGAGTTATTTACCAAAGTGGAGCATTTGATGTAGTAAGAGATGGACAAATTAATTTGGCACCAAATCAAACGGCAAAAAATGCAGCGCAGGATGCTTTAAATGGATGGGATCCATCTTATGGAGCAATCTACTATTTTAATCCTAAAACAGCAACCAATAAATGGATTTGGTCAAGACCGGTGACAGTTACAATTGGTAACCATAGATTTTGCAAATAATATAAGAAAAAAAGAGATTCATTTTGAATCTCTTTTTTTTAACTAACCTTTTCTTGAATAATGTTTTTTATATATAAGCCAATTTCCTCATCTGTAAGTTCTAAAACAGCGATTAATTTAGACAAAATATCTCTTCTTGGTAAATCTTCTTCTTTATCAATTCGTACATATTGTCTTAGACTAATACCTAAGAGGTTTGCCATTTGTTGCTGCGTATAATGATTACATTTTCTTTTTTCTCTAATCATTTTAATCCCTCCAGACAAATTATGGCATAAGAAATAAGATTATCCTATCGACTCTTTACGACATTAGCCTAGAGATAAGTCAAAAAAGAAAGAGTCATCTTAATAAATAAAATAACTCTTTTAATATAATTCTAATTTAATTTAAGGATGAATAATCTTAATGGACTTCTGTAATCTCAATTTCTTTTTTAGGGTATTGTTCTGGTTTTAAACCAACTCTTGATCTCATATAATCAAATAGGACAACTAAGATTGCTGTGACGATACAACCTAAAATGGCAATTACATAAGTTGTTGGAACAATTCCAATTAATACAGAGGAGATATAGGAAATAATTGCTGTACAAAGACTAATTATGTAGTTATTAGCAGCAGAGATTTTATTACGTAATGATCTAGTAGTAAAGTTGTTTAGATATCGTTTGATTAACACATAATATGGTCCTTTTAGTATATAATGAATTAGGAAGACGATTAAGACGACTGGTAGTAATAAAGAAAGAGGAAGAGTTGTCATACATAAAATTCCCATAATAATACAAGATACACTAATTGGAAGACAAAGTTTTCTTAATGTCTTATTACGATACTTTTTATGAAATCTAGCTTGGTTTTTAGCAGAAATTCCAGAGATAATTCCTAGAACTGCAAAGATAATTCCAAAATATTCTTCTGGAACAGCTAGGTCTTTTAATAGACTGCTTCTTAATGTAATTAGAGTTGTTAAAAATCCAGACATAATTCCTGAAAGTAGAACAATACTTCTTAAACGATTGGAACGAAAGATGTATTTAAAAGAAAAGCGGATATCTTTTAAGGCTGTTTGCATTTGTGAAAAAATACTTCCAGATTTTCTTTTAAGAGGCGATAAGTCTTGTGTTTCTCTAAACTTAAATGCAATTATTGTTGAAAGGACGCAGAAGATAAAACATAAAATCATAGGCAAATATCCATTAACAATGTATAAAAAGCCAGAAATAACAGCTGAAATACCATCTAAATAGTAGTAATAGGACGTTGCTTTTCCATCGATTAAAGAAAACAAACTGCCTCTTTTTTTCCCTCTAGGAATAGAATCATATAGGATATTACTTTCAGCAGTACCTTTTAAAACATATCCAATTGCTGAAAAGAATTGAGCAATCACAACAAAAGAGAAGTTTAAAGTAAAAATAAAGGTTAAAATACTAAGGGCAACAAAAATATTTCCAACAATTAAACTTTTTCTTTTTCCAAAGCGATCAATAAACCAAGTAACAGGTATTTGGAAAATAAATTTGAAGAGAGGATATAGGGATTCACCAAGTAAAACATCAGATGCACTAATTCCTTTTACTTGTGTTAAAAATAAGAAAATAATAGCATAATAAAATAATAGATCCCAAGAAAACATTTTATAAATTGGATAGAGTTTAATATTTATTTTTTCATCATTTATTTTGACATTTTTCATGTTATATAATCATTTCTCCTTTTTTCTATAAGTAGTATATCGTATAAAAAATTTTTTGTAAATATTTTTAAAGGGGGAAATTTCGATAAGAACATATAGTAAGTGTAAAATAAATGTAGGCAAAAGATAAAAAAATTTTGTCTACATTTTTAAAATTAAATATTGAAAAAACATAGATAATCCAATACAATGTGAATTGACAACCTACACAAAA
>JAETTH010000040.1 GCA_021769225.1 Erysipelotrichaceae bacterium | reverse complement strand
CACATAATTAATACCTTCTTTCAATGTTTGATTCGGCACCAACATTGTATCATAAGTTTTAATTATGTGTCTTTTTATTTTTCTTAAAACGGTAATTTAATTTTACCATTTGTAGGCTCTAAAAAAGAATAAGCTAAAAAGGTTATTTCCCTTTAAAGCTTATCTCTTTTCATGTATACTATGCTATTTATCAATTAGCATCCTCTGCCACAACCACATCCGCAGTTTGTGAATAATAATAAGAATATAATGATGAAGAATAAGATCTCGCTATCTCCACAGCCACATCCGCAACCACCAAATACGTTTCCTAAAAATCCTCCATTGTTGCATCCGCAACCACAGTTTCTGTTTTCTTCTTGCATATTTTCAACCTCCCTTTTTTCTTTATATGATATAGTATGCTATTTTTTATTTTTGTGTTACAATATAGGAAATAGATTTTAATAGAAATAAATTATATAAAACAGAAAGGAATTGTTCATGAAAAAGATAGAACTTCTTTCTCCTGCTGGAGATTTTGATTGTCTTGTTGCTGCTGTTCAAAATGGTGCCGATAGTGTATATTTTGGTGGTAGTTTATTTAATGCTAGGACTAGTGCTTCTAATTTTGATGAAGATGGTTTAAAAAAAGCAATTTCATATGCTAAATTAAGAAATGTGAAAACTCATTTTACATTAAATACATTAGTAAAAGATTCTGAATTTGAAGATGCTGTTAAACTCGGTCTTTTAGTATATAACTTAGGTATTGATGCTTTAATTGTACAAGATTTAGGGTTAGCTCGTTTTTTTATTCAAAACTTTCCTGACCTTCCTATCCACGCTAGTACTCAAATGTCAATCCATAATTTAGAAGGAGCTCTTTCCGCTCAACATTTAGGTTTTAAAAGAGTAGTACTTTCTAGAGAATTATCTTTAGATGAGATCAGGCATATTGCTTCTAATTCCAATATCGAAATAGAAACCTTTATTCATGGTGCTTTATGTGTCAGTTATTCTGGTCAATGCCTATTTTCCTCTATGATTGGTGGACGTTCTGGCAATCGCGGTAGATGTGCACAACCTTGCCGTATGTATTATGATTTATTAAAATCTTGTACTTCTTCTAAACAAGAGAAATTAGACTGTGGCTATTTACTAAGTACTAGAGACTTATGTGGACTAGATTTCATCCCTGATCTAATTCAAGTTGGTGTATCTTGTTTTAAAATTGAAGGAAGGATGAAAACACCAGATTATGTTGCAACTGTTACTAGAATTTATCGAAAATATATTGATTTAGCATTATCTAATCCAGTCAATTACAAAGTAGATGAAGCTGATCGCAAAGAATTAATGCAAGTTTTTAATCGTGGTGGATTTTCAGAAGGTCATCTTAACTCCTCTTCTAATCGTAATTTAGTATTTAAAGAAAAACCAAATCATATGGGACTTCTTCTTGGTAATATTGAAAAATATAATGCAAATAAAGGAATTTTAACATTAACTTTAAAAGAATCTGTCTCAATTGGTGATACTTTAATGGTAGAAAAAGAAGAGTCTAAATACACAGTTTCTGAGCTAATGTTAAAAGGAAGTAATATTAAATCTGGTAAAATAGGACATACTGTCCAAATTGGAAGATTAAAAGGTCATATTTCTGTTGGAGATAAAGTTTTTAAAGTAGCCAGTAAAGCTTTAACTCAAGAGGCTAAACAAACTTATGATGGAAAAGAATTAAAAAAGATTCCTTTGGATTGCATATTAACAATAAAAAAAGATACACCTATTTATATGCAGATAAAAACCATTTCTGAACCATCAAGTTTCTACCATAATATTGATTTTGTTACCACTTCCGATACTTATCCAATTGATGCGATTAACAGTCCTTTAACAATAGAAAGAGTGATAAACCAGATTTCTAAGACAAATGATACACCTTATGAATTTAAGAGTATTAAGGTTTGCTTAGATGATGGCTTATTTTTACCAAATATTAAGTCTTTAAATGAACTTCGAAGAAAAGCTTTAGCAAACTTGCAAGATATTGTTTTAAGAAGATATCAAAAAAATGTATCATATGAAGATTTAGTTGAGACTTTTGCTCCATTAGAGCAAGCTTCTCATACTTCTAAAGCCAAAATCGTTTTATTATTAAATCTTTTAGATATAAATAAGGATTATTCAAAATTAAAGGATGTTAATAAATTATATATTCCATTAAAATATTTTGCAGATAAAAAATATACTGAGTTATTATCATTTTTAACGAATCACTTTTCTACCTACATCTATATGCCAACAATTGTAAAGGCAAATTATCATAACTTATTAGATAACAATATTGAAACAGCTTTAGAAAAATACCCTATTAAAGGCTTCATTGTTTCTAATATTGCCTGTGGTATGATGATAGATGAGTTTAAGGGAAAATATGAATACATTTCTAACTACACCTTAAATGTGTTTAACAAACATAGTATTTCTGAATTAAAAAAGATGGATCTTCAAACTGTAACATTATCACCTGAATTAAATAAGCAAGATTTGAAGGAATTATGCAAAGAAAGTCCTTTACCAACAGAGCTTATCTGTTATGGAAGAACTCCCATTATGAATATGAATTATTGTGTATTAGGAGTCACAAATAAATGTTATCCAACTTGTGGTTGCAGATGTACTATTCCAGATAGCAAATACTATTTAAAAGATTACTTAGGTTATCAATTTCGAATTATTCCGGATAATATTCAAACTGTTACTACGATTTACAATAGTAAGATTACTTCTATTTCAAATGAAGAGGTTGGAGCTGACTATCTTCGCATTGATATTTTAGATGAAGATGTTAATGAAATTAACCATATAATCGATTGTGTTCAAAATAATAAACGTTTAGAAGGAAAAGACTATACTAATGGTAATTTTAATCGTAATGTTTAGGGGATCAATATTTTACATATATTAATGCCAAAAGAAAAAAAGAATCTTTTATTTAAATAATAAAAGATTTCTTTTTTCTTTACTCTTCTTCGTTCATTATTATTTCTGTTTCAATTTCTGGACTGACTAGTTTTTGAAATTCTTCTGCATCAATTTTATCCCCAATTACTGTTCCATAATGTGTTGGAATTGCCACTTTAGGTTTAATGGTATTAATTAATTCTGCTGCTTGTTTGTAGTTCATAGTATACATACCACCAACTGGTACAAAGGCAACATCACATTGTATACTTTCAAGTTCTGGTATAAAGTCTGTATCTCCTGCTATATAGTAACGGATTCCATCTACTCTTACCATATATCCAACCCACTCTTTTTGTTTGGGATGAAATAATTTATTTATGTTATAGGCTGGTAAGGTAATAAATTCTAACCCAGCAATTTTGTAATCTTCATTTGGTTTTACTGTAATGATTCTTGTTTCATCTGGTTGTAATGTTAAAGCTTCTTTTTTTGTTTTTGGTACAGTTACAATTATAGTCTTATCTGTTATTACTTTTTTAATATCTTGTGGCGAAAAATGGTCATAATGCTCGTGAGTACAAAAAACAAAATCTGCATCATGATACTCCTGTTTTATTTTATATGGATCAAAATAAATTTTCTTTTTTCGATTCAATCGAATACTGCTATGACATAGTAATTCTATATTATTTAAATATTTCATACACTACCTCCTATAACCAATTATATGGGCTAGTATTGCTTTTTAGCACTTAATTGGATTATTAAATCCATGTTATCATCTTTGGCTGCTTTATTTTTTCGAATTGCTCCACATTTTCTACATTTAAAAATGATAATATAACCTTTTTTGCCACTAATTTCAATATCAATTGGCTCTAAATCCCCATGGCATTCTTCTTGTCTATCTCCTGGATTTACATCAACATGTTTTGAGTGTAAGCAAAATGGGCAATGGTTTCTACAAGAATATCCTAATTTTGGTACTTTTTTACCACAGTTTTCACAAATAAATTCTTCATCTATTTCAGTAAATCTACTTTCCATTTTTATTTCCTTCCTATTCTCCAAAAATACTTCCACCAATAAATTCTCTTAGTAAAGAATTTTTAGGAATATCATCTTCTGGAATAGAGCTAAAATATCTCAATAAATCACGTAAACGTACAGCCTCTGAATATTCCTTTTTATCTTTTGTAATTTCTTCTAATAGCGGAATTGCATAATCTTTTAAAACTGCAAGTTCATAAACTAAAGAAGAGTTAAACATACTATCTGCTTCTTCTTGAAATGGAAATATATTTTTTTCTTCCCCACGATTAACGGAATACCACATTTTTAATGTATGAAGTGCTGAGTATCCACGATATTTATAATCTCTTACCATTCTTCGAATTAATCTTGAATCTGTTGTAGAAATTCGGTTAAAAGTATCAATATTTAAAATGGTTAAATCACTAATATAGATCTTATATTTCTGTTCTTTTGCTATTTTTTCTGTTAATTTATCATTTAAGCAATGAATTCCTTCAATTACTAAAATTTCATCTTCTGCTAGACTCATTTTTGTTCCATCATATTTTTTATGACCTTCTTTAAAATTAAAGGTAGGTACATCCACTTCTTCTCCATTTATTAGTTTAATTAAATGAGTATTAAATAGATCTATATCAATTGCATTAATGGATTCAAAGTCATAATTGCCTTTTTCATCTCTTGGTGTATCTTCTCTTTCTACAAAATAATTATCAACAGAAATTGTAACTGGTTTTAATCCATTTAGCCTTAATTGAATTCCTAATCTTTTTGCAAATGTAGTTTTGCCAGAAGAAGATGGACCTGCAATTAATACTACTTTAATATTTTTATTTCTTGCTACTTTATCTGCAATTGCTGCCATTTTTTTCTCATGTAAAGCTTCATCTAATAAGATTAAATCTTTTGCATTTCCTCTGCGAACAATTTCATTTAAATTATGTACTGTTGATACTTTTAATATTTTATGAATATCATCATATTCGTTTAGAGTAGTAGATAATTTTCTAGTATCATTAAATTTTGTTAAACCATTAGGCATTTTTCTACTTGGATAACGAATCAAAAATCCATCTTGATATTTAATTAGTTCATAAATCTTTAGAATTCCAGTTGATACAGGCATAACACCATAGAAATAGTTATAGTAATCCTCACAATAGTACAAAGAAACTTGTTCTTTTGCTTCTAGTTGTAATTTTCCTCTTGTTGTCTGTTCTTTTTTATAAAAAATTTCTGCTTCTTCTTTTGTCATAATTACTTTTCGAATTTCTATATTTTCTGAGATAATTCTTCTCATTTCTTCACTAACTTTTTGAAGGATTTCTTCTGTTAAGTTAATATTTTTTGCTTCACAAAACATACTATTATGAAGCTGGTAATTGACATCTAGTTCTGCTTCTGGAAAAAGTTTATCAAATGCTTTAGCCATAACAAATAAAATTCCTCTAATATAGATTCTCATACCATCTTGATCTGTAATATCTAAAAGCTCTACTTGTGCATCTTCTTCTATTCTATAGTTTAATGCTCTTACTTCATTGTTTACTTTACAAGCAATTGCATTTACTTCTTTAATTTCATATTTAAGCACTTCTAATGGTGTACTTCCTTTTTCTACCTCTAATCTTTTATTCTCATATGTTATTTTCATAATTTCCTCCATGTGATTATTTTCTTATTTAGGTATTCCTATTTTATATCTTACTCTTGATTTCGTCAACTTATTCTTGTTATCTTATTTCTAATTCCTATTTTTACTTATTTTTATGATTGCCATTGGAATATTTTTCTTTTTCTTGGATATATTATTGCTAGGACAAGATTATTTTAGGAGGGATTTAAATGAATGCTGAGCGAGCAAATGAGATTTTACAAAGCAAAATGAAGTGTGATGTTTTCTATGAAGAAAAACCAGTTTGGATTCAAGATGTACGAGATAATATCGCTAAAATTGGATTTTTAGATGGCTCTAAAGAGAAAAATGTTTATTTAGAAGATTTATATGAGAGGTCACTTTATCAATAGTAGTAGGAGGAGGATAAGAAAGAAGAGAGGAAAACTCCTCTCTTCTTCTTGGTCTTATTCATTTGGCCTTTTCGAAAAATGTTTGCATGTGGAATTGCATTTTTTCGTTCCTCTTAAGGAGCAGATCTGGCATTTGGTTACCAGTCCCTTTCCCTTTGATTGCCGTCCATTACCAAACTTTCTGTCGATTGTCGCCATATGCTAAAACCTCCTATAGTTTGCTTCTTCTTGAAGCTTATATCTTATTATACTATATATTGTCTTTCTTTGTCAAATTGTTTATTGCATTTTTTCTTTTATTTTCACTAAAATATTTAATGCATCAATGGGAGTTAGTTCATTTAGGTTAATTTGATCAATTTCATGTGCAACTTCTGCAAGTTTGTAATTGTATAAATCAAGTTGACCTGCTTGTACTTTTTTGTCTTCTTTTTCTAAGTTTTTCTTACCTAAAATACTCTTTCTTTCTAGACTTCTTAAAATGTCATTTGCTTCTTTTAGTACATCTTTGGGAACACCTGCTAGTTTGGCTACATGAATACCATAGCTTTCGTCTGTTCCTCCTCTTACAATTTTCCTTAAGAAGATAACATCTTCTCCTTTTTCCTTTACAGCAATTGAATAGTTTTTAACTCCTTCTAGTTTTTCTTCTAATTCAATCAGTTCATGGTAATGAGTTGCAAATAAGGTTTTTGCTCCACATTTCTCTTTGTCTGAAATGTATTTGGCTACCGCCCAAGCAATGGATAGTCCATCATATGTAGATGTTCCTCTACCAATTTCATCTAATATGACCAAACTATTTGGTGTTGCTTCTTTTAAGATAGTTGCTACTTCCATCATTTCTACCATAAAAGTACTTTGTCCCATACTTAAATCATCAGAGGCTCCTACTCTAGTAAATATTTTATCTACTACTCCTATTTTTGCTTCTTTGGCCGGTACAAAAGAACCGATTTGTGCCATTAATGTAATTAATGCAACTTGTCTCATATAGGTAGATTTTCCAGCCATATTAGGTCCTGTGATAATAGATAGGCGATTTTCTCCTTTATCTAAATAGGTATCATTTTCAACAAAACTCCCACTTGGTAACATCTTTTCAATAACAGGATGTCTTCCATCTTTAATACTAATGATTCCACTATTATCTACAATTGGTTTGCAATAGTTTAAATCTTCTGCTACTGATGCAAAAGAGCAAAGAACATCTAAAGTAGCAATTGTAGTAGCAGATCTTTGTAATCGTTTAATTTGTACTTCTATTTTATCTCTGATTTCTGCAAAAGCATTGTATTCTAAGTTAACTACTTTTTCTTCTGCTCCTAAAATCTCATTTTCCAAATTTTTAAGCTCTTCTGTAATATATCTTTCTCCATTTACTAAAGTCTGTTTTCTGATATATCTATCTGGAACTTGGCTAATATTTGATTTGGTGACTTCAATATAATAGCCAAATACTTTGTTAAATCCTACTTTTAAACCTTTGATTCCAGAAGCTTCTCTTTCTCTTGTTTCCAATTCTACAATCCATTTCTTCCCATCTGTAGTTGCGGTTTTTAATTTATCAATTTCTTCATTGTATCCAAGTTTAATTAGTCCACCTTCTTTAACAGAGATTGGTGGTTCTTCAACAATAGCTTCATCAATCAAGGTATAAATATCTTTTAATTCATCTAGTTCTTGATATAGAGTTTGTAACATACAAACATGACTTGATGCTAATACTCTTTTTACATTAGGAAGTTGACTTACGGAGTTTTTTAGAGAGATTAAGTCTCTTCCATTTGCACTACCATAAGCAATTCTTCCAGCTAATCTTTCAATATCGTAAACCCTTTTTAGAGATTCAATAATATCTCCTCTTAAAATCACATTATTTTTTAGTTCTTCTACTGCATCTAATCTTTGATTAATTTCTACTGTATCAACTAATGGATCATTTAGCCATCTTCTTAAAAGTCTTCCTCCCATTGAAGTAGATGTTTTATCTAATACCCACAAAAGAGTTCCTTTTTTTGATTTATCTCTTAATTTTTCTGTAATTTCTAAATTTCTTCTAGCGTTAATGTCTAAAGTCATGTATTTTGTAGTTTGATAAATTATCATTTTATTAATGTGATCCAACTTTACTTTTTGTGTGTCTTGTAAGTATTTTAATAGTCCGTTAATACTACATACAGCAAATAACTTTTGATCTAAATCCTCTATTTTTGCACCTTTATCTGTTACAATTTGATAATTTTGTTCTAAGTTCTGTATTTCTTCTTGAAATGAATCTTCTTTTACTTTTGAAATATAGATACTAAATCTTTCATTGATTTTTTTAATCTCTTCTGTACAATTATACATTGTTTCATTTGCAATGATTTCTGCTGGATTATATCTAGAAATTTCGTCTAGAAGAAGGGCGAAGTTATTGTTGTCTTTAATCTCTGTACTAAAAAAGTCTCCTGTTGAGATATCACAAACAGAAATCCCAAAGTAAATTCCCTTTTTAAAAATAGACATGATATAGTTGTTTTTCTTTTCATCTAATAAATTAGATTCAATTACAGTTCCTGGGGTAATTACTCTGATAACATCTCTTTTTACAATTCCTTTTGCTTGTTTTGGATCTTCTAACTGCTCACAGATTGCTACTTTATATCCTTTTGCAATTAGTCTTGCAATATAGTTATCTGCTGCATGAAATGGGATTCCACACATTGGAGCTCTCTGTTCTTGTCCACAGTCTTTTCCTGTTAGGGTAAGTTCTAATTCCCTTGATGTTGTAATTGCATCGTCAAAGAACATTTCATAAAAGTCTCCTAATCGATAAAATAGGATACAGTCTTTGTATTGTTCTTTGGTTTGTAAATAGTGTTGCATCATTGGTGAATATTCTGCCATTTTTGTTTCTTCCTTTCTAATGTTCTTGTTCTTCCTGTGTTTTTACTAATTGCATTTTTTGTTCTAGATTTCTTTTTCTTTCATTTTTTTCGATTTCTATTGCATATAGCTCTCGTAATAGTTTCATAATTTGGTTATAGGTAAATCCCATTGATTCTGCTGCTTCTGCATTTGTTTTAAATTGTCCACATCTTTGATTGTATTGTCTTTCAATTTTTAGTAATTTTTGTTCTCTTTCTTCTACTGGATCGGTAAGAACTACTTCTTCTAAATTTAATTGTTCAATTTGGTCCATTGTTTCTTTTGTGATTGGGATTGCGCATTTTTGGTTTAAAGCAACTTGACGATATAGTTTAATTAGGTCTGGTTCTTGCTCTTCTAAATCTTTGATTCTTCTGGAGATGGTTCGAATTCCAATTTCATAGATTTGACTTGCTTGTTTTAGTGTATACCCGTTCTTTATCATAGCGATGATAAGTCCTTTATAGTTGATTCCTGTTCTTGCCTTTGTTTTGTATGGAAATTTTTTTATAAATCTACCATATAGTTCTGGATTTGTTTCTGCTAGTTTTTGTATATTAGCTTTTAAAGTTCTACTATCAGTTTCTAATTCTTTAATTACTTTTTTTCTAGATTTGTTTCCTTGAATAATTTCTTCAATATATTGTTCGAATTCTTGTTCTGTTACTTGTTTCATGCTATATTTCCCCTTTTAAATACCACATATGTTCTGATACAATCTTTAGATTAATTATCTTTCCAATCATTTCATCTTTTCCTTGGAAGATAACTACTTTATTGGTATCTATTCTTCCTGTTAGCATTTGACTATTGTTTTTACTTTTTCCTTCCACTAATACTTTTTGGATGGTTCCAATGTATTTTTCATTATTTTTTTGTACCTGACTATCTGCTAGTTGTTTTAATCGTTCAAAGCGTTTATGTTTTATTTCTTCCGGTATTTGATTTTCCATTTTATCTCCTGGTGTTCCCACTCTTCTTGAATAGATAAACATAAAGACTTGTTCGAATTGTACTTTGCTTACTACATCTAGTGTGTCTTCAAAGTCTTGTTCTGTTTCACCAGGAAATCCTACAATAATATCCGTTGAAAATACAACACCTGGTATTTGTTTTTTCATTTTTTCTATTAATTCCATATATTGTTCTTTTGTGTATTTTCGATTCATGGCTTTTAGCACATTACTACTTCCTGATTGTAATGGTAGATGGATAATTTTGCATATCTTTTTGCAGTCTCGAATTGCTTCGATTACATCATCTGTAAAATCTTTTGGATGTGGTGAAATAAAGCGAATTCTTTCAATTCCTTCAATTTGATTTACTGCTCTTAATAAGTCAGAGAATCGATCAATTCCTAGATTACCATTTCCTTTGTAGGAGTTAACATTTTGTCCTAAAAGGGTGACTTCTTTGTATCCTTCTTTTGCCAAAGCTTTTATTTCATCTAAGATATCTTTTGGATCTCTACTTCTTTCTCTTCCTCTTACATATGGTACGATGCAATAGCTACAAAAGTTGTTACATCCATTCATAATGGTTACAGATGCTTTGTATTTGTCATCTCTTATGATTGGCAAACCTTCTATAATTTCTCCGTCAATGTCCAAAACATCTTCAATTTTTGATTTTTTTACTAGTGTTTGATATATATCAGAAGGAAATTTGTGTAATGTGTGTGTTCCAAAGATAATGTCTGTAAATGGATAGCTTTTGTGTAATTTTTCTACAATATGTTTTTCTTGCATCATACAACCACCAATTGCAACAATGGTTCCTTTTTCTTCTTTTAGCTTTTTGATTTCACCTAGTTTTCCAAATAGTCTATCTTCTGCATTTTCTCTGACACAGCAAGTATTTAGAATTACTAAATCAGCTTCATTTATATTTTCTGTTTTTGTGTATCCCATTTCTTCTGCCATACCACAAATTTTTTCTGAATCATTTTCATTTAATTGGCATCCCATTGTTAAAATGTGATATTTTTTTCCTTTTGCTTGCATAATTTGATTTACTTTTTTTATATATTCTAATTCTTCTTCAATGTTTTTCTTTTCCAAGTTTTATAACCTCCAACCTATTTGTATATTTTATTATATCTTAGTCGATTAATCAAGTGATTTGTTGAATTTTGTCCTACGCTTCTTTTCTTTGGTCATCTTATTTTTTATTTATTTGATTGTATAATAGAAATGTTTGAAAGGAGTTTGTTATGAAATTTGAAAGAAAAATTAATTATTACGAAACTGATAAAATGGGAAAACATTGTTTTACTAATACTAATGTAAAGCCTATTAATTTAAAGAAATAAAATGTGAAGTTCTATGATATTTTTAAGCAAACAAAAGAGGAACTATAATATTCCTCTTTTGCTGTCTTTTTTGTTTTTTTATTTTTATTTTCTTTACTCTTTCTAATTTTCCTGTAACTCTTGTAATTTCATATTTTCTTGTTTTTCTTTTTTCTGCTTCCATCTTTTTAATAAATAAATGCAAATTCCAGTAACAGCAAAGGTAACAACATATGTGATAATGACCATTATCAAATTTCCATCTGATAGATTTTCTCCTGCAAATGTTGATGAAATAACAGATGGGAAACGTACAAAAGTGGCAATTAATAAAAATCGAAAGGCATTGATTGGACAAATTCCTGCTAAATAAGTTAAGAAATCTTTTGGCGTTCCAGGAATTAGAAATAAGATGATCATAATTAATTCTAGTTTTTCTGGATGTTGATATATTTTTGTTTTTTCAATTTTCTCCATATTCTTTTTTCCTAAAAATGTTTCGATAAATACTTTTCCATATTTTCTTACTGCAAAGAAAATAATGCTAGAGCTTATAAAAGCACCTAAAAAAATCAAACACATACCGCCCCAGGTTCCATAACACATACCCGCTAATACTTCTAATGGTTCTCCTGGTAAGAAAGCGACTACTACTTGTAATATTTCTAATCCTAGAATACTAAAAAAACCTTCTATACCTAAATTACTAATTTTTTCTTTAAAAGCTTTTCTTCCTTCTTCTGTCTCAATCCCTTGAAAGACTGGTAATAATTTTGCAACTAGGCAAATTATTAAGATAATTACTAAGATAATAAAAATAACTTTCGCTATTTTTAAAATTTTTCTCTTCTTTTCGTTCATTCTACTTCTCCCTGTTTTTAATTTATCTTTATTTTACCTAGAAATTATTAAGAAAAATTAATAAAAAAACTTAAGTCTTTCTTAATTTTAAACATAAAAAAGCGGAATAAATTCCGCCCCTTAAGAGCCTGATTAAATTTAGGCTCTTATATTTTAATTTCTACGAATTTTTGATATATTTTAATTGGTGATGAGATATGTCAGAT
>JAETTH010000039.1 GCA_021769225.1 Erysipelotrichaceae bacterium | reverse complement strand
CACATAATTAATACCTTCTTTCAATGTTTGATTCGGCACCAACATTGTATCATAAGTTTTAATTATGTGTCTTTTTATTTTTCTTAAAACGGTAATTTAATTTTACCATTTGTAAAATTAACAGAAAATATATCGTTTTCTTAATTCTTTTTTATTTTATCTTTTTCTTTTTATTTAGTCAATATTTTTCGTAAATTGTTATATTTTTGTAATATTGTTATATTTTTGTAATATCTAAAATATTAAACATTAAATCGGAATAGTACTATATCTCCATCTTGCATAATATATTCTTTTCCTTCAGAACGAACTAATCCTTTTTCTCTAGCTTTTACCATACTTCCTTCTCGAACTAAATCATCATAAGATACAATCTCTGCTCTAATAAATCCTCTTTGAATATCAGAATGTATTTTTCCTGCAGCTTCTGGTGCTTTTGTTCCTTTTTTGATTGTCCATGCTCTTACTTCTGGCTCTCCTGCTGTTAAAAATGACATAAGTCCTAATAAATCATAACTAGCTTTAATAACTTTATCTAATCCTGACTCTTTTAATCCTAATGCTTCTAGCATCTCCTTTTTGTCTTGATCATCTAAACTAGATAGTTCTTCTTCTATTTTAACACATAGAGGAATTACTGCTGCTTTTTCATTTTTTGCATATTCTTCAACTATTTTAACATTTTCATTTTCTTCTGGATTTGCTAATTGCTCTTCTGAAATATTAGCAATATATAAAATTGGTTTTAATGTTAATAAGAAAGAATCTTTAATAATCTCTTGCTCTTCTTCTGTTAAAGATAATGTTCTTGCGGATTTTCCGTCTTCTAATGTCTTTTTTATTTTTTCTAATAAATCAATTTCTGCTTGATATTTCTTATCTGCTTTTAGATTCTTTTTTGCCCTTTCTAACCTTTTTTCAACAGTTTCTATATCGGCAAAAATAAGCTCTAGATTAATTGTTTCAATATCACGAAGAGGATTGATACTTCCATCTACATGGACAACATTTGGATCTTCAAAACATCGAACAACTTCTACAATACTATCTACCTCACGAATATGCGACAAGAATTTATTTCCTAATCCTTCTCCTTTACTTGCTCCTTTTACTAGCCCTGCAATGTCAACAAATTCAATTACTGCATGTGTTGTTTTTTCTGGATGATACATTTTTGTTAATTCATCTAATCTTTCATCTGGAACAGGAACAACTCCAACATTTGGTTCAATTGTACAAAATGGATAATTAGCACATTCCGCACCAGCATTTGTAATTGCATTAAACATTGTACTTTTTCCCACATTAGGAAGTCCTACAATACCTATTTTCATCTTATCTTTCTCCTTTATGCTATATTTTCTAAGAAAATATCTTTTTATATTTATGTATTATATCTCATTTTACCTAAAAAGTAAATTCTATTTAATATCTTTTGAGTATCTTTTTGTATTAACATAGTATTTAAAATTAGAATAAATAAAAATTGTCACATCGTGTAATCCTAATTATAAACTTTTTGAAATTTGATAAGCGAAAACTGAATACAGTTTTGGCTTATTGTAATTAATATTATTGAATCATCTGAATCTCTTTTCAATTAATAATAGAATAATATGAATATTTCTCAATATATAAAAATGACTCAAGGCTTTAAAAGTTTCTTGAGTGCTATTGAATATGAGCTATACCATAATTTTTGTAAAAGCCAAAAGAAAATTTAATATTTTTTTGATTTCTAATCACATATTTATCTTTAACAGAATATCACACCATTCCTTAATAAAGACGACAAAAAAATCAACTTTTTACAGTTGATTTAATCGTACGATTGATTTGTGCTTTTGGAGCTTCCAGCCAGAATCGAACTGGCGACCTCAGCCTTACCATGGCTGCGCTCTACCTACTGAGCTATAGAAGCATATATAAAATATCTTCTAGTAAGTCTGCTAAAAGATATTATACCACATCTTCATCCTCTTTGGAAATACTTTTGAAAGCTTTTTTTCGAATTCTTTGAATTGCATTATCAATTGATTTTACAGGAGCATCTAATTTAGCTGCAATTTGTACATAGCTTTCTCCTTGAATATATCGATTAAGTACTTGTTTTTCAAAAGTACTTAAAGATTTATCAATTGCACTTTCTACTGTAGAATAATATTCTTTTCTTGTAATAGTTTCTAATGGATCTTCACTCGACTTTGTATCTAAGGTATCAATTAAGCTTGTCTCATCTTCTTCATCATATGCTGATGTGTTTAAAGATAAATAAGAATTTAATGGCATATGTTTTTGCCTATTAGATGTTTTGATCGCTGTGATTAATTGTCTTTCAATACAAAGGTTAGCAAATGTTTTAAAAGAATTTTGTTTTTCTGCATTATATCCTTTAATTGCTTTATATAATCCGATCATTCCTTCTTGTACAATATCTTCACGTTCTGCTCCTACAATAAAGTATTTGCTTACTTTCATATTAACAAGTTCTTTGTATTTTTGTAGTAAATATTCTAAAGCGTGTTTATCTCCAGACTTAATAATTTCTATTAAGTCTTCATCTTTCATCATGTCATAATGATTATTGTTTTCTACATAAAACACTTTGTTTCCCATCAGAGCCCCCAAATACCTCCTGCTGTTTTTTCATATGACTGTATTATAATTCAGGGAATCTTAGAAAGTCAAGCACTTTTTTATATTATTTTGTATTTTTTTATGGATTTTTATTTTTAATATGAAAATATCATTTTTATTCTAAAAATTAAAATTTGTTTTTATTTATTGTTAATAATGTTTGATTAATTTGCTTTAATATACTATAATTAGAAAATAGATTTAAACGTGAAAGGAAGATTCCTTATGGCTTTTGATGGATTTATTACCAAAACAGTTTGTGAAGAATTAAAAACATGTTTATTAGATGGTAAGATTAATAAAGTTTTTGAACCTACTAAAAATGAAATTGTTCTTAGTATTTATTCTCATGGCTCTCAATATGCTCTTTTAATCAATATTGATTCTAATCAATATCGTATACATTTAACAACACATAGTAAGCCTAATCCTTTATCTGCTCCTAATTTTTGTATGTTACTTCGTAAATACTTAATTGGTTGTAAAATTAAAGAAATTGTATCATTTGATTTAGAACGATTAATCGAAATAAAATTAGAGGGATATAACGAATTAAATGATATTGTATATCGTAGTCTTATCATTGAATTAATGGGAAAACATAGTAACATTATTTTGCTTAATGAAAATAGGAAAATTATTGATAGCTTAAGACATTTAGATTCTTCTTCTGGTTCTTATCGTGACATTTTGCCAGCAAGAGAATATTCTTTTCCTCGAGAAAATAAAGTTAGTTTTCTAGATTTCTCTCCTTCTGAGTTTGAAAATCTTATTCTAACAGATGATTTGTCTCTTGATACTATTGTTAGTAATCATTTTATTGGAATTAGTAAACTGTCTATACAACAAATTCTAGAAAAGCTTTCTATTTTACCTAATTCCAGAGAAAAGCAAGATATCTTAAAACTATACCAATATCTTCATGGGCTAATTTCTAAATTAGCTACCCAAGAAGTTTCTTGCATTTCATACCAAAATGATTATTGTATAGATTTAAAAGATACAAAAGAACTTTTACAAGTTAATTTCTTTTTAGATGATTATTATTCTAAAAAAGAGCAAAATGATAATCTTGTAAGTTACCGAAATACTATGCTAAAACTAATATTAACCCAACTAAAAAAGATTCATAAAAAACTAGCTAATATTAATCAGAAATTAGAAGATTGCAAGAATATGGATACCTATCGTTTATATGGTGAGCTAATTACTAGTAATTTATACCATATTCCAAAGGAAAATTTAGAATCAGTGGAACTTGAAAACTACTATGAAGAAAATAAAAAGATAGTAATTCCTTTAGACCACACCATCTCTCCTTCTTCTAATGCTAAAAAGTATTTCAAGAAATATAATAAACTAAAAAATACTTTGGAAATTGTTAGTATTCAAAAGAAAGAAACTCAACAAGAAATTGAATATTTGGAAAGTATTGTTTATGAACTTGAAAGTGCAACTACAATTACTGATATTGATGAAATCTATAATGAAATTTCAGAAAATGTACTTTTTAAAGATACTTTCAAAAAAGAAAAAGCAAATATTAAGAAAAACAAGATAAATAAAAGAAAAGTTCATGACACATATGAACCTTTAATTTATACAGTAGATGGATTTACTGTTTATGTTGGAAAAAACAATAAGCAAAATGATTATATTACTACAAAACTTGGAAAGTCAGAAGACTACTGGTTCCATACACAAGATATTCGTGGAAGTCATGTTCTTTTAAAAACAGATGGAAAAGAGGTAAAGCAAACTACTTTAGAAGCAGTTGCAAGTCTAGCGGCCTATTATAGTAAAGGAAGACTTTCTTCTAATGTTCCAGTTGATTATTGTTTTATCAAAGATGTGAAAAAACCTTCTGGATCTAAACCTGGTATGGTTATCTTTAAAAATCATAAGACATTATATGTTAATCCTAAACTCCAATTTGAGAAATAGTCAAAAGCAGTAAATAATAATAAATTATAAGTAAGATTATGAATAGCAAAATAGAACTGCCAATTTAAATTGACAGTTCTATTTTATTATATAATACGTTTCTATTACATACGATCAGGCATACTAATTCCTAACAGTTTTGCTCCTGTTTTTAATACTGTTCCTACACAATAAGTTAAATATAATCTTGCATCCTGTACTTTTTTATCATCTACAATAATGTGATGTTCATTATAAAAACTACTAAATGCTTGACTTAAGTCAATTAAAAATCTAGAAATAATAGATGGTTCATTTTTGTCAGCGGCTTGTTTTACTACATCTCCAAAAGAGTATAATAGTTTTAAAATAGCAATTGATTCTTTGTCTGAAATTAAATCAAAATCAATTTCCTCAATCTTTGGTAAGTAACCTGCTTTATCTAATACACTTTTTGTTCTTACATAAATATATTGTACATATGGTCCTGTTTCTCCATTGAAGTTTAAAATTGTATCCCAATCAAATATTTCATCTTTAATTCTGCTATTTGACAAGTCATTAAAGATAATTGCTCCAATTCCTACTTTTTTAGCTACATCTTCTTTGTTTTCAAGATTTGGATTTTTCTCCTCAATAATTTCTTTTGCTCTAGAAATAGATTCATTTAATAAATCCTCTAGCTTAATAATATTTCCTTCACGAGTAGACACTTTCCCATTTTTTAACTGTACCATACCAAATGGAACATGATATAAATTATCTGTATATTTGGGATCTAATCCTAATAACTTTGCTACTTCAAATACTTGTGAGAAATGTAAAATTTGTTCATAAGATGTAACGTATAAAGCTTTATAGAAATCATATGTTCTTGCACGATATAAAATAGCTGCTAAATCACGAGTAGCATATGTTGTAGAGCCATTTGTTTTTCCAATAATACAAGGAGCCATATTTTTATCATCTAATGGAATAATTCGTGCACCTTCTGATTCAATAAGTTTTCCTGTCTTTTCTAATAATTCAACTACCTCTCCCATTTTATCAGAATAAAAAGCTTCTCCATTCCATGAATCAAATTTTGATCCCAAAAGCTCATATACTTTTTTAAATTCCTCTAAGCTTACTTTTCTGAAATTTTCCCATAACTCTGTACAATATGGGTCACCATCTTCTAGTTTTTTAAAATTGTCTCTACAAGCATTTAAAACATCTTCATCCTCTTTGCAAAGCTGATTGATACGAATGTACATTTTGGTTAATTCATCAATTGGATTATTGTCAATATCATATTCTGTTCCCCATCTTTTATATGCTTCAATCAATTTACCAAATTGTGTTCCATAATCTCCTAGATGGTTAATTCCAATACTGTGATATCCAAGGAAATTATAAATATTATATAAGGCTCCACCAATTACAGTTGAACGTAAATGTCCAATATGAAATGGCTTTGCAATGTTTGGTGCAGAATAATCAATTACAATATTTTTTCCTTCTCCAATTGTAGAAGAGCCAAATTCTTCTTTCTTCTTATTCATCTCTTCTAATACTTCTTTTATTAACGCCTTTTTATTAATATAGAAATTTAAATATCCTCCTACTACATCCATTTTTTCTATTAAGTTACTATCTAGTTTGATTATTCCTTTTATATCATTTGCAATCATTGGAGGTGCTTTCCTTAATTCTTTTGCAAGTTTAAAACATGGAAAAGCATAATCTCCCATATTGCTATCTGGTGGAATTTCAATGTAATTTTCTAATTCTTTTTCATTTAAATTAGTAGCTTTTGCAATTTCTTTTGCGATTTCTTGTTTAAAATTAATCATTTTCTCTCTCCTTAAATTATATACTTTTATTTTGTATTTTACGTTTTTCTATCAAAAAACGCCTCTGGAATATCCAGAGGCGTAATTGTTTACGTGGTACCACTCTAGTTATTTAAAGCTTTATTCTTTAAATCACTCTTACCCTATAACGTACGGTTTACGGATTATCCTACTATTCTTTTCAGATAAACACTCCTAAGCTCTCTTCATCTTATTGTAGTTATTAGGCTCACACTCTGTCCTAACTCGCTGCAACATCCAATAAAATTACTCTCTTCATCAACGATTTATTTATAACATAATCTATTTTACCTAATTTTTCTAAAATAGTCAATACTTTTATGTTAATCTCCTAAGCAAATTCCAATATCTCTAGCAGTTTTTACTAAATCATGATCCATCGTAACTAAACGAACATTACTTTCAGCAGTTCCACCTTGTACTGCTCCAATTTCTTTATTGTTTCCAACTACTTCTTCTAATGTAACATAATCAAGTTTTCCATTTTTTAATACAGTTAAAACACCAAATTTACCTTCTAAGGCAAGTTCCATTGCTTTGGCTCCATATTTAGTTGATAAAACACGGTCAAAAGAAGTTGGTGTTCCACCTCTTTGCATATATCCTAATGTTGTATTTCTTGTCGTTAATCCAGTTAACTCTTGCAATTGTTTTGCAACAGCATCACCAGCTCCACCAAGTTGAAGATTAATAACGCCTTTTCCCCCATCTCTAACATCTTTAACGGATAAGCTTCCTCCTTTTGGAACAGCACCTTCTGCTACTACAACAATACTAAAATTCTTTCCCATTTTTTGTCTGGCTTTAACTGCTTCAACAACTTTTTCTATATCATATGGTATTTCTGGTATTAAAGCTACATCTGCCCCTCCTGCAATTGCAGATTCTAAAGCAATCCATCCAGCATATCTTCCCATAACTTCTAGGCACATAATTCTGTTATGAGTTTCTGCTGTAGTATGCAAGCGATCTAATGCATCTGTTGCTACACTGACTGCTGTATTATAGCCAAAAGTAATGTCAGTACATGCAACATCATTATCGATTGTTTTAGGTACTCCAATTACATTTAATCCTCTTAAAGAAAAATCTCTAGCTGATTTTTGAGTGCTATCTCCACCTAAAGTAAAAATACAATCAAATCCATCTTCTTTTACATTTTGTACACATTTTTCGGATAAGTCTTTATATACAACTTGTCCATCTTCTTCTACTTTATAATTAAATACATTAGCATTTAAAGAAGAACCAATGATAGAGCCTCCTTTATGAAGAATTCCAGAAGCTGTGTCAGCAGTACTTAATTTGACATAGTTATTATTTAATAATCCCCTATATCCATCAATAAATCCATAACACTCTACTCCATTTTTTTCTGCGGTTTTAACAATAGCACGGATAACTGCATTAAATCCTGATACATCTCCGCCATTTGCTAATATTGCGACTTTCTTTAACATAAAAATACCTCCTACTTTTTTCTAATTAGTATTATATCAATTTTAAAAATAAATACAACAGTTTTTTAGAAAAATATATTTCATCCTTTTTTACCAGTTTTAATAAATATTTAAATACATTATTTGCAAATATCTTATTTGGCGATTTTCTTTGTTGTAAAATAATCATTATAAGGATGTACAAAAGGGGTGTATTCTATTGCTTACTTTAAATATTGAGCAACTTTTAAAAAAACAAAATAAGTCGAAATATTGGTTATGTCAAAATATGAATATTACAGCTAGAAATTTAAATCGTGTTATAAGAGGTGAAACTACCTCCATTTCATTTAAATATATTGAGGATTTTTGTAAATATTTAAATTGTACTCCATCTGAATTAATTCATCTTGAAGAAAACAAATTAGATAAAGAAGCTTAAATCCTAGTATCTTTTTATTTATTTGTAATATGAATCTGTTCAATTTCTGCTTTTAATTCTCTTGATATAATATTTTGAATTTGTGCAATTTGATCAGGCGTTAATTCTTCTGCTTTAATAATAGCATTGACACTATCTTGATTTACTAGGATAATGCTATCTTCAAATCCTTTTGTTTTAATTAAATTCTCTACTATCATAATGGCATTTTGTGTGTCATTTATTTTTTTAATTTCTTGTGTTGCTATTGCTTTTTGACTATTGTCTGCATTGGTACTATCTAATATTTTCTGATAACTTTCTATTGTCTGCGAATACATTCTATCTCTTGAAAGTCTGGAATTGGCAAAGTATTCATCTGTTTGGAGCATTGCATTTGTTGTTACTGTATTTTCTATAATATTATTACTATCTTGATTACTTCCTTCTTCATTTGTTGTATTGCTATTTGGATTTATTGTATTTGTTATATCTCCTGAAACTGTATTTTCATCTATATTATTTTCCTGTTCTTCTAATCCATTACTATTTACTAAAGTGGCATCTCCTATTCCAGCCATATCTAAAACATTTGCATTTGCTTGTATCTTATCTTTTTGATTTGAACTATAATTTAAATAGCCTGCTGTTACCAGCATTAAAGCAATTACTAAAACAATAATTTGATTTTTCTTTAAAACCTTTAACATACTTTCCTCCTATTTTTGCATTTCAAAAACTTGTATTTTATGAGTTGGAATTCCTGTTGCTGCTTCTACAGCCTGTATAATATTAGTTTTGATATTAGCATCAGAAGCTCCCTCTGCTGCAATAACAGCACCTTCAATTTTAGGACTCACTGTTTTTTGAGTGATCACTGTTTTCTGACCGTTATTTTCTGCATATACAATTTCTTTTTTATTATTTGTCTCCTCAATCGTTCTAGTTCCTCCTCCGTGTGTCTGATTCTTTTGTACTAGTTTGCTTAGAATCTTCGTTATAGACTGGAATAATACTACTACTTTCAGAATATGTAATTAGCACCTTTACTTCTCCTACTCCTGCAATCTTACAAAGTACTGCCTCCAAACTTTTTTCTAGATCAGAAGAAGTTATCTCTTCTACTATTTCTTTTTGATTAGTTGCTAATTTCTTACCAGCATCTTGTACTTGCTCTTTTTCTGCTCCTCCTGACCATATTAAATTAATAGCAATAATGGTAACAATTAAAATGATTAAAAACACTACTAAATTTTCAATTGTTCTTTTTTTATTTCCTTCTGTTTTTTTAACCATCAATTCTTTTACCTTTTCAAACTTTTCTTTTAACAAAATATTCCCTCCTTTATTCATTAATTTTAATTGCTTTAACTTCATAAACTTGCATAAAATATTCTTTTATTTCTGTTATCTGACGACTTGATAAAGAATTTTTGTCTTTTGAGATTATAGTATTGCTTGAAGAAGTTATATTTTCTTTTTTGAGTCCTGTATCAATTTTAATTTCATTAACTGCCACAATCTCATTTACACTATTTTCACTTTCTTCCTGATATTTTGTAACAACCAAGTTAACACTTTTTATCCTATATTCTTCTCCATCTTCTAATTCAATTTCAATACTTTTGGCTAAATATCCCTTTTCTTTTAATTTTTCTTTCATGTCATTTTTTAAATTTGTAAGATAAACCTCTCTAATACTCTGATTATTTACATCTGCTATCTCATCTGAAATACTAGCATATTGCTTAGTATTTTCCTGTAACACATTTTCCATAACATCATTAATCTCAAAATCTTGCTTTGATATTTTAGTTACAATTGGTGAAAGAATTGTAAATAGAAGAAAAAGTCCAAGTATCACTTTGATATATTTTTTGTTTTTTCCCTCTGGCAGAATCATTTCAATTAAACTAATGATGATAACAGCAATAATAATGCCTCCTGCCCAAGAATTCATAAATGAGATCATATATTCTTCTCCTTATCGATACATAAGTCCACTATTTGAAATATTAATCACTAAAGTAACTCCAATAATTAACATCACAGAAATCGAGCATAAAATAGCTAACAGTACTTTAAATGTAGAAGCCATATTTCCAATTAGTGTTACAATCTTTTCATCTGCAATTGGTTGGCACAGCGCTGCTGTCAACGTATACAGCATTGTAAGAACCGCTAGTTTTAATATAGGACCAATACAAATTCCGATAATGATAACCACGCCAACAATTCCCACTGCATTTTTCAAAATCCCTGCACACCCAAGAACAGAATCAACCGCATCACCTAAAATCTTCCCTACTACAGGAATAAAACTAGAAACAGCTGCCTTTGTCGTTTTTGCAGTAATTCCATCTACACTACTTGTTAGCGTTCCTTCTAAAGAAACTACACCCACAAAAATAGTGAGAATAATTCCTAACATCCATACAATACTAGAATTGAAAAATTTTGATAACTTACCAATTTGCACTTTGTCTGAAATCTGAGAAACAATACCAAGAGCAGTTCCTACTAGTAAAAATGGCATAATAACACCTGAAATAAAATTACCAATAAAAGTAATGAGAAAAATAATAATTGGTTGAAGCATTGTAGTAGAAGCAATATTCCCCGTTGCCAACATTAAAGTCATAAGTAAAGGAACTAATGTGTTCATAAAACCAATTAAATTATTTATTGAATCTCTAGTCACTCGAATAATATCTGAAAAATTTGTCATAATTAAAGTAACAATCATAATATATTGGACATAATAAATGATTTTTGAAACATTTTCATTACCAAGATTCTCTCCAATACTTTTTAAAATACTATGAATCACAATGACAACTAAAATACTTCCAACCACTGTAATACTATTTACTACCTCTTGTCCCAAAAAAGAAAAAATGCCATGAAATATCTTTTGATTATCAATTTTCCCTGTAACTGCAGAATTAAACAGATCTTGCACATCTAAATCAGAAAAAACATCTTTTGAATATTTATTTGATTCTTCAATAAAGCTACTAATTCCTAGTGCTTCTTTTTGAGAATCCATAATTTCACTTTCATCACTAGCAAAACAATAGCCGGACATTAATCAATAAAAATAACAATAAAATAATAAAAACTTTTTTCATTAGCATTTCCTTTTAAGGTAATATTTTTACAACTGTTTCAAGAAGGCTTGATATAATCGGAATCGAAATAGCAACAATACATACTTTTCCACCCAAATCCACTTTACTTGCAATTGCACTTTCCCCTGCGTCTTTACAAACACTAACTGCATACTCAGTTAAAATTGCAATACCAGTTATTTTTAGTAAAATCATCAAAAAAGTACTATTAATATTAGCTTTACTAGCTAAATTTTCTAATAAACCAACAATACCAGAAAGCTTATCCGCCACCATAAAGAAAATAAGGGTACCTGCTAAAAGAGAAACATAAATTGCAAATTCTGGTTTATATTGTTTTAATATCATAATAATAATTAAGCAAATAAGACCAACACCAATAATTTTAACAACATCCAAATTTTCTTCACCGCCTTTATAGATAAACTAAAGAAGAGCATACAACTTTAAATTTTATAAATTAAAGATCGTCCTTACTGTATTAAATAAAGTGCTAATTTCTTTTATTACCATTGTAAGAACAATAACAAGACCAGCAAGAGTCGTCATCATAGCCTGATCTTCCCTACCTGCTCTAACTAATACTTGATGTAATACGGCAACTAAAATTCCAATAGCAGCAATTTTAAATAATAGATTAATGTCCATAAAATCCTCCTTACTTAGTTATATCAAGATGATGACAATCGCAAGTCCTGCCACAAAACCTAATGTTTTATACATCTTTTCATTTTTCAGCTGTTCTTTCTCTGCCTTCTCAATTTGTAAATCCAAAAACTGATCTACAATCTCAATTTCATTAACTTGTCCCTCTACATCTGTTTTACCAAGTAGCTTTCCAAGTCCCTTTAGCACTTCTTTATCCTCTTTTTTAAAATTATGATTACTTTCCTCAATTGCCTTATCCCAAGCAAAACCTGCTGAGAATTCCTTCATATATTCTTTTGCATTTGAAAAAACGCTACCAATACTATGAGCAGACTGTATGCAAATTTCTTCAAAAATATCTTGGAGTGGTTCTGCAGTATATCTTATCTTCGTTTTAAAAATATTAAGAGCATTTTTCATTTCTTTTAAATCTCTTACTCTTGAAGAATATTTCTTAGATAACAAAAAACCAAGATAACTAGAACACATAAAAGCTAGTCCTAAAAAGAAATATTTTAAAAGTTGCATCTTTTTCTCCTTTTTTTATTCTTATATACTATATATATGATTCATTTTAAAAATTTAGAACTATTTTCTTTCCTTTTTTATCCATTTATTGTATAATATATTTGCTTGTGGGAATACTCACAAGTGGAGTCTACTATAGGAAAAATTTTTCTATAGTATAACCATCCACGGGTAAAACCCGTGGATTTTCATATCGGCCTATAAGGCCTTGTTACAAGCAACCGCTTAAGCGGTATCATTTGACGGCTTTACGCCCTACCTATTGCGTCTTTA
>JAETTH010000038.1 GCA_021769225.1 Erysipelotrichaceae bacterium | reverse complement strand
AAGTTCCCCCTTAAATTAAATGATAAAACAATTATATCATTTAGGAGAACAAATATTTTTTTGTTGGGACATTTTCCTATTTCATTACTTAAGACATTATCATATTTCATTCATAGAAAATAGCAATTAACTTTTGCAAATCTTGACAGATATTCCATTTTCCTGTATAATAAAATACAGTGGTTACCAAGATGTGGTAAAGAAGAGATTAAAAAATATATATAAATTGGTTATATTTTTGTATGAAGAAAGAGAAAGTAGCCAATAATATTAGAAACTTGATTCGGAAAATAAAAATGAGATAAAATTGAATAATAAAAAACTCTATTTTAGTATACGAAAAAGAGCGGGGAAAAGTATACAGTAGAGCTTATTCTATTATGTAAAAATGTTAAATAATACGAAATAAAGATAGTTTTATATTTTCTAAGAGTCAAATAGTTTATATGGAGATGAAACTATTTTTTTATTGTAATGAAAAATATATATTTGAGATCAAAATAAATAAGAGAAGGAGAGAAAGAAAAATATGACAAATGAAAATTTAGAGGAAAATAAGAAAGTAGAGAAAAAAGCAAGATATAAGAAAAGATATCCAAGAAAAAATGTGAAAAAAGAACTAAAGGTGGCTTTAAAAGTAGAACAACAAGTAGCAGAGAAACAAGAAGAAATTAAAATCGTAGAAAAGCCACACTATAGAGAAAATCATAAAAAGAAAGATTTAGATTTTGAATTTAAAAAAGAGAATTTGAAAATTATTCCACTTGGAGGATTAGAAGAAATCGGAAAGAATATGACTGTATTTGAATATGGAAATGAAATTATCATTGTTGATTGTGGATTAGCTTTTCCTGAAGATGAAATGCTTGGTGTTGACTTAGTTATTCCAGACATTACTTATTTGGAGAGAAATAAAGAGAAAATTAAGGGATTAGTAATTACACATGGACATGAAGATCACATTGGATCAATTCCATATTTATTAAAACAAATTGATGTTCCAATTTATGCAACTAATTTAACAGTTGGTTTAATTAATAATAAACTAGAGGAGCATAAATTACTTAGAAAAACAAAAATTAAAGTTGTAAATCAAGGACAGACAATTAATTTTGGGAAAATGAAAGTAGAGTTTATTAAGAGCTCTCATAGTATTCCCGATTCTGTTATGCTTGCTATTCATACTCCAGTAGGAACCGTTCTTCATACTGGTGACTTTAAGATTGACTATACTCCAATTGATGGGGAAATCATGGATTTAGGAAGAATTGCAGAGATAGGAAATCAAGGTGTACTTGCTTTAATGTCTGATAGTACTAATAGTGAGAGAAAAGGATATACTATGTCTGAAAGTACAGTAGGAGAAGTGTTTGAGAAGCTATTCCAAAACTGTAAAAAGAGAATTGTTGTTGCAACTTTTGCTTCTAATGTTCATCGTGTACAACAAATTGTAAATTCTTGTATTAAATATGGAAGAAAAATTGCTGTTTGTGGTAGAAGTATGATTAATATGATTAATACAGCAAGAGAGCTTGGATATATTAAAGTACCAGATAATATTTTCATTGATATTGATATGATCAAAAACTATACAGATGAGCAATTAGTCATTATCACAACAGGAAGTCAGGGAGAGCCAATGTCAGCTTTAACAAGGATGGCTGCAGGTGATCACAAAAAAGTAGAAATTACACCAAATGATTTAGTTATTATTTCTGCCACACCAATTCCGGGAAATGAAAAATTAGTTTCAAAAGTTATTAATGACTTAATGAAAATTGGTGCAGAAGTGGTATATAGTTCTTTAGCGGATATTCATGTATCTGGACATGCTTGCCAAGAAGAACAGAAATTAATCTTATCTTTAGTAAAACCAAAATATTTTATTCCGGTTCATGGCGAGTATAGACAACTATTAGCACATAGTGAAACTGCTAAAAAAGTAGGTGTAAATCCTAAAAATATATTCTTCATGACAAATGGTAGAGTACTTGAGTTAAATGAAAAAGAAGCACATTTGGCCGGAACGGTTCCATCTGGTAAAATCTTAGTGGATGGACTGGGTGTAGGAGATGTTGGAAATATCGTACTTCGTGATAGACAACATTTATCACAAGATGGGTTAATTGTAATAGTACTTACCATAGATGGCTCAACCGGCGAGATTGTTTCAGGCCCAGATGTAATATCAAGAGGATTTGTTTATGTACGTGAATCTGAAAACTTGATGGATGAGGTTAAAAAAGTAATTCGTGAAGAACTTGCAAAATGTGAAGAAAAGCATATGACAGATTGGGCAACAATTAAATCTAATTTAAAAGATACTTTAAGAGATTATATTTTTCAAAAAACAAAGAGAAATCCAATGTTATTACCAATTATTATGGAAGTATAAAAATATAAAAAATACCAAGAAAAAAGCTTGGTATTTTTTATAAGAAGAGGGAACAAATAGAACTAATAGTTGCAGAAAGCCCAAAATTAGGATATAATATACAGGATCTTAATAAAATGCAAAATATTTTTATAATATGATAAATAAAGAAAAAATAAAAACAAAAAGAAAAGGGGAATTGATATGGATTATAAAGATTTAGCAGATTTAATATTTCCAGATGCAAAGGATATTTCATACTATGAAGAAAAATATCCAGAAAGAAATCTAAAAGAAGGTGCCATTGTTACTAGATTTGCCCCAAGTCCAACAGGATTTGTACATTTAGGCTCTTTATATCAAGTAGCCATTAGTAAGAAGATGGCAAAACAAACTGATGGTGTATTTTTCTTAAGAATTGAAGATACAGATCAAAAAAGAGAAGTTGAAAATGGTGTTACAAGTATCATTGAGTCATTAGAAGATTTTGGATTACAGCCAGATGAAGGTATGACAAATGAAACAGAGGAAATTGGAAACTATGGTCCATATAAACAATCGTTAAGAAAAGAGATTTACGAAGCTTATGCAAAATATTTAATCAGCCAAGGAAAAGCATACCCATGTTTTTGCTCGCCTGAAGAATTAGAGCAAATGAGACAAAAACAAGAAGCCGCTAAAATAAGACCAGGATATTATGGTGTTTGGGCACATTGCAGAAAATTATCTGTAGAAGAAATGGTTGAGAAAATAGAAAATGGAGAAAGCTATATTATCCGTTTAAAATCACCAGGAAATGAAGAGAAAAAGATTAAGCACCATGATTTAATTAAAGGAAATGTAGAATTTCCAGAAAATGATCAAGATATTGTTATTATCAAAGCAGATGGACTTCCAACTTATCACTTTGCACATGCAGTAGATGATCACTTAATGAGAACTAATGTTGTTATTCGTGGGGATGAGTGGTTATCTTCTATTCCTCTTCATTTACAACTATTCTATATGTTAGGGTTTAAAGCACCAAAATATGCCCATATTGCTCCTATCATGAAAGAAGATAATGGAGGAAAAAGAAAACTAAGTAAAAGAAAAGATCCAGAAGCTGCTGTTAGTTATTATAGTGAACTTGGAATTCCAAAAGAAGCTGTTATTGAGTATTTATTAAATATTGCTAATTCTAATTTTGAAATGTGGAGAAAACAAAATCCAGATGCACCAATCGATGAATTCGAATTGCAAATTAATAAAATGAGTGTTAGTGGAGCGTTATTTGATTTAGTAAAGATTTTAGACATTTCGAAGACTATTATTTCAAAATATGATGCTCAAAAAGTATATGATGAAGCTCTTGCTTGGGCTAATAAGTATGATTCTAATTTAAAGAACTTATTAGAAGCAGATAAAGAATATACTTTAAAAGTATTAGGAATTGAAAGAGGAAATGTAAAGCCAAGAAAAGATATTGCAAAATGGTCTGATTTAGAAGAAAATATTGGATATATGTATCCAGAATTTAAACAAACAGATCATGAGTATGAGTATCAAAAGATTACAGATAAAGAAGAGATTAGAAAGATTTTAGAAGGATATATGAATTTATATTATTCAACATCTGATGATAAACAAACTTGGTTTAATAGAATTAAAGATTTAGCAGAAAGTTTAGGATATGCAAGAGAAGTAAAGGAATTTAAACAAAATCCAGATAGTTATCCAGGTCATGTTGGAGATATTAGTACTGTATTAAGAGTAGCATTAACTTCAAAGAGTAATACACCTGATTTATATGAAATTATGCAAGTATTAGGAGAAGAAGAGATTAAACAAAGGTATGAGCTTGCTATTTCTAGATTAAAATAAAGGAGCTGATAGAAACAGTGGAATACAATGTAGGAGATATTGTACAAACTAAAAAACAGCATCCATGTGGAAGTAAACTATGGAAAATTACAAGAGTTCGGTGTAGATTTTAAGTTAAAATGTTTGGGATGTGAGCATGAACTAATTTTAGAAAGACCCAAAGCTCTAAAAATGATTGTAAAAAAAGTAGAAGAAAAAAAGTAGAAGAAAAATTAAAAAGAAGAAAGCCATGCTTGTTATTAGCATGGCTTTCTTCTTAAGGAGTTTAGTTAGTACGAACTCCACTCATTTCCTTAATTGCCTGAGTGATGACGACATCGTGCATCAACGAACCAGGCGTGCAGACAAAAAGCGCCAAATCGGTGGCGGTAAAAATTACGTTGGGAAACCGTTTTTCAAGTTTCTCTTTTGCCTGAACAGGAGTCATAGAGTCAAATACGTAACGAACATTTGCCATAATGTGGCCTCCTTGGTTTTCTTTGTTCAATTAAGAACAAAAATAGTGTATACGTTCTATCTGAACGATGTGCCAATAATTATATAACATTTTTTACAAAAAAGCAATAAGAAAAAGAAAAAAAGTGAAATAAAATTGCATAAAAAATAAATTAGAAAAAGAGTATCGGTTAAGATACTCTTTCGTCATATGGATTAGAGATGTAGATTAGCTTAGATGCATGTTTAATGATAGACTTAATTAAGTCTTCACATCTTTTGCCTTCATCATAACGATAGGAAAGAATTGCAGAATTTACCTTACATAACATTTCATTGGGATACTGTAAGACTAGCTTCTCTCTTAAAAAAGATGCTTCCTCCTAACAAGGCACTTGTAATTGCAAAGTGTGTGTATGCGTTGTCATAACAATATGCTCCTCCAAATATGAATTAAAAAAATGAAAGTTTTTTATTATACTATTTTCCTAAAAACTCTTCAAGTACTTTCCATACATCTTGACTATAAATTTTTCTTTCAGAAGAAAAGGGAAGGGTAGGTATATCATGAAGTGGATTTAAAACTTCTTGAATTTCCTTTACAGCAGCATCTACTTTAGTAACAGCAATTTTATCTGCTTTATTAGCTAAGATAATAAAAGGATGGTTAGCTTTTATAATATATTCATACATAAGTTTATCATTTTGACTAGGCTCATGTCTAATGTCAACTAAAAAAATAATTAGAGAAATGTTTTTACTTTTATTTAAATATTCTTCAATAAAACTACCAACTTTTATTTGTTCTTGTTTAGACATTTTAGAAAAACCATAACCAGGTAAATCAACAAAATAGAATTGCTGATCAATGTTGTAAAAGTTAATTTGTCTTGTTTTACCAGGTTCACTACTTGTTCTTGCTAATTTCTTTCGATTAAGCATAGTGTTAATAAAAGAAGACTTACCTACATTAGATTTTCCCACTAAAACTATTTGTGGTAAATTATTTTTAGGATATTGATTTATATTAACTGCAGAGATTTCAAACTTTGGATCTTTAATTTGCATGATATTTCTCCTTTATAAAAAATAGAGGACTTATTTGTCCTCTATTATTATAACTTATTTAAGCTTTGTTTTCAATCTTTTCTAATCCACCCATGTAAGGTCTTAATACTTCTGGAACTGTGATGCTTCCATCTTCGTTATAATTGTTTTCGATTACTGCAATTAAACCTCTTGGTGTAGCAACAACAGTGTTGTTTAAAGTATGAACATAATAGTTTCCTTTTTCGCCTTTAACACGAATACCTAAACGTCTTGCTTGTGCGTCTCCTAGGTTTGAACAGCTACATACTTCAAAGTATTTTTTCTGTCTTGGGCTCCAAGCTTCAATATCACAAGATTTTACTTTCAAATCAGCTAAGTCTCCAGAGCAACAGTCTAATTGTCTTACTGGAACATTCCAATTGCGGAATAGATCAACACTTAATTTCCACATTTTATTGTACCAATCCATTGATTCTTCTGGTTCACACAAAACGATCATCTCTTGTTTTTCAAATTGATGAACACGGTATAAACCTCTTTCTTCTAGACCATGTGATCCAATTTCTTTTCTAAAACATGGAGAGTAAGATGTCATTGTGTATGGTAAATTCTCTTTTTTTAGAATTTGGTCTTTAAATTTACCAATCATAGAGTGTTCACTGGTTCCAATTAGATATAAATCTTCGCCTTCAATTTTATACATCATAGCATCCATTTCTTCAAAACTCATAACACCAGTTACAACATCAGAACGAATCATAAATGGAGGAATTGCATAAGTAAATCCATGGTCAATCATATAATCTCTTGCATAAGCTAACATAGCTTCATGAAGTCTTGCAATATTACCAAGTAGGTAATAGAAACCAACGCCACTAGTACGTCCAGCAGAGTCTTTGTCCATACCGTTTAAGTGATCGATAATATCTGCATGATATGGAATTTCATAATCAGGGATTTTAGGTTCTCCAAATCTTTGAACTTCTACATTTTGGGAATCATCTTTACCAATGGGAACAGAGGGATCAATTATATTTGGTATTTTCATCATACGATTTTTGATTTCTTCTGCATAATGTGCTTCTAATTTTTCATTTTCTTCTAATTGATTATTTATTTCATTAACTTGTAATTTAGTTTCTTCAGCTTTTTCTTTTTCCCCATTTTTCATGAATAAACCAATTTGTTGACTAAGTGTTTTACGCTTGTTTCGAAGTTCATCACCTTTTAGTTTTACTTCACGGTTTTTGGTATCTAATTCTAAAACTTCATCAACAAGCCCTAATTTGTGGTCTTGGAATTTCTTTTTAATGTTTTCTTTTACCATTTCTGGATTCTCTCTTAATAATTTAATATCGATCATATTGATCTCCTTTCAAATTTTATTGTATTTTTTATTTTATTCTAATTAATTTTATAATTTCTTTCTAGTTCAGGAACTAATTCCATACGATGTTTTTGACCTGTTATATTATCTGGTCTTTCTGGAATTTCTGCTAGAAACATTTTTTCTGGACGAATCCATATGTTGTTGTCTGTATCAGAGTGGTTGTATAGAGATTTATAGATTACCATCCTTTCTCTAGTTTCGGAATCTAATCCTACATTTTCTACAAAATAATAATTTCCTTTGAAATGACGATATACTCTTCCAATTTTAACTTCTTCCATAAAAAACCTCCTTTAAATTTAAATATATTATATACAAAAATCGTCCTTATATAAATATAAGGACGAATCATGATCTCCGCGGTACCACCTTAAGTCATTAAAATATATTTAATGCAACTCTATCAAATTGCTGTAACCTGCAATTACTTGGTTTAGCTCATCGCTAAAAGCTTTAAAAGTGGATTCATTTTTTCTTTTTCATTTACTTTCACCAACCGTAAACTCTCTTAATCAAATAAAAAATTACTATTCTTTTATCCAAACGCTTACTTTTTTATCAATTAACTGGAAATATTTTACCATAATTTTTAGGAAAAGTAAAGAAGTATAAGATAGAAACTTATACTTCTTTTGCTACTTCTTGTTCTAGAGAGGATGTGCAGTGAGGGCATTTAGTTGCTTGAATATTGATTTCACTAAAGCAATATGGACAAAGTTTGGTGGTAGGTGCTACTTTTGAAACTTGCTCTTCTTGAGAGTTTTTCTTTTTCTTCTTTTTAAAAAGCCCTGTTTTTTCTTCAATTTTTTCTTTACTTGTACTTGCAATATTTTCTAATTTTTTATTGATTTTGACTGCTGATTTGAAAGCAATGAAAATGGAGAAAGCTAGAATTAGGAAATTAATTACTTCTGTAATAAAAGCTCCGTATTTAATAGAAACATTTCCAAATTGTAAGACTAAGTCAGCAAAGTCTATTTTACCAGTAAAAATAGAGGTAAATGGCAGGATGATATCATTGACTAAAGAAGTTACAATTTTTTGGAAAGCACCACCAATTACGACACCAATTGCCATATCTAGTACATCACCTTTTGCAATAAAATCTTTAAACTCTTTTAACATGTTTTTCCTCCTAAAGATTATTTAGTATAAATCTATCTTAAAAGATAGAAAGAAAAATGTCAAATTTATTGGAAAAATGGTAAATTTACAAAAAACATTTGAAAAAAACACATAAACAAGGTATAATAGAAATATACTTAAAGAAATAGAAACAAAAGAACAGAAGGGAGAGATTTTTATGAACATAAAAATTACAGGAAAGGATTTAAAAGCTACAGAATCAATTAAAGATTACATTAGTGAAAAATTAGAAAGAATACAAAAGTATTTTGATGAGGATTTTGATGTATCTGTTACCATTAAAGCAGAGAAAAATGTACAAGTTGCAGAAATGGCAGTTATGGTAAAAGGAGATAGTTTTAGAGCTGTAACAGAACATAAAGATTTATATGCTTCAATTGATAAAGACATTGATATCCTAGAAGGACAAATTAGAAAGGCAAAAACAAAAAAGGATAAACAAAACAAGACAGAAAGTATTAAACAAAAGGAATTGTTAAATGCACAAGACCATGAAATAGAAAATGAAATTGTAAAAACAATTTATTATAATATCAAACCAATGACACCAGAAGATGCAAAATTGAAAATGTTAGAAAAACCAATTTATCAATTTTTAACATTTGTTAATATAGAAACTGGAAAAGTAAATGTGATTTATAAATTAAGAGAATCTAAAAATTTTGGATTAATTGAACCAGAAGAATAAAAGGTAAAATAGTAAAAAGGCAGGAATCTTATTCCTGCCTTTATGTATATAAAAGCAAAAATACTACTCCTGTCTTTTTTTATCTAATTCATAAAGCAAAAACTATTTGTTGATCATGTGATTTTCAGCTTGTTGAATTAATTTTCTTGTCATATTTCCACCAATTCTACCAGCATCTCTTGAAGATAAATCTCCGTTATAACCTTGTTTTAAATTAACTCCAACTTCACTAGCTACTTCATATTTGAATTTGTCTAAAGCAGCTTTAGCTTCTGGAACTACTTTATTGTTGCTTGAATTTGCCATTTCTTTTTCACCTCCTAGGATTTTGCTATCTATTTAACAAAACTTTGAAAAAACTTAAATTGTCTTTTCAATATATAGCTTGCACGAAAAATAAAAATTTAAACTGGCAAAATCATCTAAATAAAAGGAAATATGTAGAATAACAAAGAAATAAAGAAAAATAAAGCGAAAATATAAAAAGAAGAATTAAAACTAATTCTTCTTTTAGAAAATCAACTAGTTAGACATATTTCTTTCAGCTTGTTCAATTAATTTTCTTGTCATATTTCCACCGATTCTACCAGCGTCTTTTGAAGATAAATCTCCGTTATAACCTTGTTTTAAGTTAACTCCAACTTCACTAGCTACTTCATATTTGAATTTATCTAAAGCAGCTTTAGCTTCTGGAACTACTTTATTGTTACTTGTATTTGCCATTATTTTCACCTCCTAGGATTTTGACATATATTGTCTATGTGAAAAAGTACTTTTCTTTTTCAATAAATAGATTGCTCAATAAATTTCTTTTTAAACTAGTAAATTTTGCCAAAAAACTTGTAAAAAATTTTGAAAATGATATAATCCATATGAAAAGTATGAGAAAGGCGGAAAAATATTTATGTATCAACTGATAGCAATTGATTTAGATGGAACACTTCTAGATTCTTATGGAGAAATTTCAATAGAAAACAAAGAAGCAATTTCTTATGCAATTCAAAAAGGAGTAGAAGTAGTTTTAGCTTCTGGAAGAGGAAATCGATCAATTGAAACAATGGCTATGGATTTAGGTGCCAATCACTATATGATTTGTGGAAATGGTGCAAATGTCTATGATTTTCAAAAACAAGAGAATATCTATAATCGATATTTAGAAAAAAATAAAGTATTACAGATTATTAAAATATGTGAAGAAAATAGTATTTACTATAATGTTTTTACAGAAAATACAATTATAACAAAATCATTAAGTTATAATACCCTTTTCTACAACGAGGAAAATGCAAAAAAGCCAGAAGACAAAAGAACTTCTATTCATATTGTAGAAGATGTCTATGAATATGTAGCAAATACTCAAAATACAAATTTCTTAAAAATTACAATTTGTGATAATTATAAAATCATATTTGAGCATATCATGAAAAAGTTACGATTAATTAAAGGTGTTGATGTCTTAGAAGTTGCTCATATGGCTAGAAAAATTATAAAAATTGGAACAGAAGAAAAATCAATTGAATACTTCTACACTGAGGTAACAAATCAAAATGTAGACAAATGGAATGCAATTGATTTTCTAATTCGAACCTTGCAAATTCCAAAAGAAAATGTAATTGCCATTGGTGACAATGTAAATGATATCAGTATGATTCAAAATGCAGGTATGGGAGTTGCTATGGGAAATAGTGCTGGATATATAAAAGAAAATGCAGATTTAGTAGTAGCCGATAACAACGAAAACGGAGTAGCAGAAGCAATTTACAAATTAATAAAATGAAAATAAGAAAATGTCACAAATTATTTATAAAATCTGTCCACCTTTAATAATGCAAAAAGTACGGTAGAACGACAGATTTAAAAATAGTTGATTTATTAAGCTTTTTTGAAAAGCTTAATAGAATTAGCTTAATAAATTTAAGAAAAAATAGTAGGTCGACAGATTAGTATGCCAAAAGCTAGATATATCAATGGATTTATTTGTACCTATCACAAACTTAGTATATTAGAATGTAAATTTAAGTCCAGCTAACTGTTCTTCTGTGAAGTCATCGATCACAAACTTAGTATATTAGAATGTAAATAGAAATAACAATAACTGGATTAAGTGCAAATACAGATTAATCACAAACTTAGTATATTAGAATGTAAATATTACTTTTACTATTTCTCCTGTGTTAAGTCTTGCAATCACAAACTTAGTATATTAGAATGTAAATTTTTAAATCAGCAAATACACTATCACGAATTGTCTTTATCACAAACTTAGTATATTAGAATGTAAATATCGTTATATTAATAGTCTTTATCTCTTTGAAGTAATCACAAACTTAGTATATTAGAATGTAAATGCTTTTATAGCTAGAGATTTTAAAATTACAAATGAATCACAAACTTAGTATATTAGAATGTAAATAGCGAGCAAGGCTTAATTAGAACGACGTCAGGATATTAATCACAAACTTAGTATATTAGAATGTAAATCCTAAAACTTAAATATAACAAAAGTTAGTATAACTCATCACAAACTTAGTATATTAGAATGTAAATTTCTTTTGTTGGTAATTTTACATCTTGTATTGTTTATCCTTTTCCTGTATTTTTGTAGTTTTCGTCTAAGTATGATTGCCATGTTTGATTATTTTGAGAATATTTATTATCTGGTAAGTATCCAAATTCATTTTCTCTTGTTCTAAAAAACAAAGTACTTGCATTATTTAAATTTTCATTTCCTGTTACATGAAATCTTTTATCTTGCATAGAAAAAGAACCTGAATTATTTTCATATTCTTGCATAGAATATTTAGTAGTAGTATTGACATCTTTGTTTTGAGATGCTATACTATTATTAATGAAATCCGTACTACTAGATTTACTTGCTGAAACATGCGAGTTTGACGTAGTATGGATTTTATTAATTTCATAAAAATGTTTGTTTCCGTTTTTATCTATTCCTATATTTATAGTTCCTTCAAAATTTTTTCCACTTAACTCAAAATTAAATTTATAATATTCCCATTTTGGATATTTACTTGTATCTTTTGTTGGTGCTGATATGCTATCTTTTTGAGCAATCTCTAAAACATTTTTCAATTCTGTTGATAATTTCATTTTTTCAGTCATATAACTTGTTGCTTGTTTTGGATTAGTGTATTTACTAATACCTTTATTTCCTACACTTACAATATCATTTTTAGATAAATTGGTTTTACCTTTTAAATAGTCCTGCATATACATTTTGGCAATTTTATTATAATCTTTTTCTGCTATTCCTTCAAAAATATTCTGGTCTGTATCTACTTTTACATACTTATTTTCATTATTATCTGTTTGAATACTATACCTTAATTTATTGTTATTTCCTTGATAATCTTGTCTGTATGCATTTTCAAATTTATTTTTAACATCTGCCCAAAATAATTTTTCGTTGCTGTATCCTGTTAATTTGTTTATCTTATTAAGTTTATCTATTACCCAATTATATATTTTTCTTGCTGTACTTGGCTTTTCCATTGTTAAACTATTAATAAAATCTTGGTCACCTAGTTTATTTCCTAGAATATCAGCTACTGCTTCATTAATCACAAACTTAGTATATTAGAATGTAAATTACATATTTTATATCCAATAAAACTTCCTGTCTCCCCATCACAAACTTAGTATATTAGAAAATATTTTCAATAAAACAAAAGGTATAAAAATAGTTAAATGGGGAATCCTATTAGAAAAGAGATTTTAAAGTAGGAGAAAAGAAATGGAAAGGGAAAACAAGAAACATGAGGTAGGGGAAGACAGTACTAAATATGGAGAGTTTATTTCTTCATATTTTGCTTGGATTAGTCTTCCTGAACAAAAAGCAAAAGCAAAATCATTGGAAGAAATGACAAAAAGGAAAAACTAGGATCAAAAAAATCGGTCAATTGAAAAAGTAAAATACAATTAGAAAAAGTAAATTCTAGTTACTGATTAAAAGCTACTTGAAAGGATTTAATTAAGTAAAAAGGGTTGCTTTTTCTTTGATTTTTGTGTA
>JAETTH010000037.1 GCA_021769225.1 Erysipelotrichaceae bacterium | reverse complement strand
GTTAGTGTAAAATAAATTCGGGAAAATTAATTAAATAAAAAATAAGATACCCAATCAAAATTGTGTTAAAATAATTTTAGTAACAAAAATTTAACCAATTGAAAGGGGTATCTTATGGAAAATATTTTACACGATTTTAATGAAAAAGTCATTAGTTTAGTAGCAAAATGTTTAAAAAATTCAATAACAGAAAAGGGAATCGCAGATTTTACCAATGATTTAGAAAGCCAAATGATAGAGTTTGGAAACCAAGTGACACAATTTTTAGTAGAATATGCAGAAAATATAATTTTTAAATTAAAAGAAAGAAAAGAAAAATTTGAAAGTTTAGAAAAAGATAATAGAACAATAATATCAATATTTGGAGAAATAAATTTTGAGAGAAGATATTATCAAGATAAAGAAACAAAGGAGAGAATATATCTTTTAGACCAGTTTTTAAAATTAGAAAAAAGAGAAAGAATGTTACCAAATGTAAAAGAAAGACTAATAGAAGAAGCAAGAGAAACATCATATAGAAGAGCAGGAGAGAAGGCATCATATGGAACAGAAATTTCAAAACAAACAGTAAAAAATGAAATAAGTAAAATAGATTTTAAAGCAAAAATAATGGAAGAAAAAGAAAATAAAAAGAAAGTAAAGAAATTGTATATAATAGCAGATGAAGACCATGTTCATTTACAAAAAGGTGGAATAGAAGAACCAAGATTAATAATAGTGTATGATAGTATAATAGCAAAAGGAAAAAGAATAGAACTAAGAAATAAAAAGCATTTTGGAGGAATATATAGCAAAAAGATAGATGACTTATGGGAAGAAGTCATAACATATATAGAAAATAATTATGATACAGAATATTTGGAGAAAGTATATATATCAGGAGATGGAGCAAATTGGATAAAAACAGGATTAGAATGGATAATAAAAAGTATATATGTATTAGATGAATTTCATATGAAGAAGGCAGTAAATGGAATAGTAGGAAGAATAACAAAAACAAATAAAGGAGAAAAAGAAAAAGAGAAAAAAGATTTGAGAACAGCATTAAGGAGATTAAATTTTGTTAAATTCAAAGAGATATGTTATGAAATACTAGCAGAAGAAATGGAAATGACTACAAGAAAAAGAAAAGAAGATTTAATGAATTACATTTTAAACAATGTTGAAGGAATAAAGAATTTGTATAGGAGTAAAAAAGAACTACATGGTTGTAGTGCAGAAGGACATATAAGCCATATATATTCAGATAGAATGAGTTCAAGACCAATGGGATGGAGTACAACAAATATAGATAATATGAGTAAGTTAAGAATATCAAAGGAAGACAATATAAGTACAAAAGAAATTCTAAATAATAGTAAAAAAGTAATAGAATTTAAAGAAATAGAAAAAATAAGAAATCAAGCAAATAAAAATATTTTTTAAAAATATATTAGAATATAAGGTTGTTTAAAGCAGCTTATTTATAGAGCAATTTTGAGGGTAAAAATTTTTTATAAAATTTCCCGAAATAAATTGACACTATCCTTATGTAGTGTCTTTTTGATTTTTCTTGTGATTTATAGTATAATGGAAATAGAGTTTAGCTTTTTGCTAATTTCAAATTTTATATGAAGCTAAGAAAGGAAGATGACATCTATGTTGCAGCAAGCTTGGGATTCCTATCCGATGCCCAGCAAAGAAGTTGCTTTGCAACTTCTTGATTCCTACCGTCGTTCTCACCCTATCGAGTATGGTTGGGTTGAAAAAAGTGGCGGTATTGAAAAAAGGCCGGATGGTCATTGGTATGCCTATTGCACTTTGGTACAGTATACCATTTAGCTTTAAAACTCCCTTATCTAAATGATAAGGGAGTTTTTTTCACATATTTTTTGCCTTTGCATAAACTATATTATTCTTATTGTAGAGGTGGTAAATCAAAATGGGATTAACAAGTAGTTCAACTGGTTCTAAAGTGTTAAATGAAACAATAGAAGTATTACAACAAAAGAGCGACTATACGATTGCAATTGGTCGGAAATCCTAATGTTGGTAAAAGTACGGTTTTTAATGCCTTAACTGGTATGCATCAGCATACAGGAAATTGGCCTGGAAAAACAGTTGCTAATGCTATGGGGCTTTGCAAAAAGGATGATAAGACCCTTCTTTTAGTAGATATTCCTGGTACATATTCTTTAATGTCTAATTCAGAGGAAGAAGAAATTGCTCGTGATTATATTTGTTTTGGAAATCCTAATACAACAGTTATTATTGTGGATGCCACTTGTTTAGAGCGAAATTTAAATCTAGTTTTTCAAACCATGGAAATTACAAAAAATATGATTGTATGTGTAAATCTTTTAGATGAAGCAAAGAAAAAAGGAATTTCCATCGATTTAGAAAAGCTAGAATATTTATTAGGAGTTCCAGTTGTAGGTACAACTGCTAGAAAGCCTAAAACATTAAAGCACTTAACCGATGTAATTTATCAAAATTGTATTTCTACTTTTTCTTCTTCTCCTAAACAAATTCAATATATTCCAATAATTGAAGATTGCATTTTAATGTTATCTCCTGTTGTATCTTCTATGTTAGAAAAAGAAAGACAATATCTAACTCGTTGGATTTGTTTAAAATTATTAGATGGTGAAAAAACAATTTTATCTTCTATTGAAAAACATCTAGGTATTTGTTTTACGAGTAATGCTTTTTTAATGGAAAAATTGTGTGAAGCAAGAGAATTGTTAAAGAAAAATGATATCACACAATCTACCTTTAAAGATAAAATGATTACCAGCATTATGCAAAAAGCTGAAGATGTAACCAAACAAGTAGTAACCTACCAAAAAGAAACTTATCAAATGCGTGATCGCAAAATCGATAAGATTTTAACTTCAAAACGTTTTGGCATTCCCATTATGATTTTATTTTTAGGAGTTATCTTTTGGCTTACGATTACTGGTGCTAATTATCCTTCCTCTCTTCTTTCTTCTTTTTTTGCTTTCTTAGAAGAAAAACTTGTTTATTTATTACATATGATTCCTATTCCTTCATGGTTATTTGATATTTTAATAAATGGAGTTTATCGAACTGTTACTTGGGTTGTTGCTGTTATGCTTCCACCAATGGCTATTTTCTTTCCTCTATTTACTATATTAGAAGATTTAGGATATTTGCCTCGTATTGCTTTTAACCTAGATAATGTATTTCGAAAAGCGTGTACGACTGGTAAACAGGCACTTACGATGTGCATGGGATTTGGTTGTAATGCTGCTGGTGTTGTAGGTTGTAGAATTATTGATTCTCCAAGAGAAAGATTAATTGCCATCTTAACCAATGCATTTGTTCCTTGTAATGGAAGATTTCCTTTTCTAATTACAGTAGCTACTATTTTTATTGGTGGATATTTTGGCTCGAACTTTGGAAGCTCTATTATCTCTACTTTATGTGTTTTATTTGTTATCCTTTTAGGTATTTTTATGACATTACTAATTTCCAAACTCCTTTCCAAAACCATCCTAAAAGGTGTTCCATCTTCCTTTGTATTAGAGCTGCCACCTTATCGAAAACCACAAATTGGAAAAGTCATTATTCGTTCCATTTTTGATCGAACCCTTTATGTTTTAGGAAGAGCAGTTGCTGTTGCAGCACCAGCTGGAATTATCATTTGGCTCTTTGCAAATATCCATCTGGGAGACATGAGTATTCTATCTTATGTGGCAGGATTTTTAGATCCATTTGCTAAATTAATGGGACTTGATGGCTATATCTTAACTGCCTTTTTACTTGGCTTTCCTGCTAATGAAATTGTCCTTCCTATTATCCTAATGAGTTATATGCAAACAGGTACCTTAGTTGATTTAGAAGACTTAACAAGTATTGGTCAAATCTTAATTCAAAATGGGTGGACCTTATTAACAGCTATTAACGTTATGATTTTTACTTTACTTCATTTTCCTTGTAGCACAACCCTTCTTACAATTCAGAAAGAAACAGGTAAAGTAAAATGGACTATTTTAAGTTTCTTATTACCAACTGTTTGTGGAATTCTTCTTTGTATGTTTACTACTTTTTGTTATCATATTATCGTATAAAGAAAAAAGACAAAGGAAAATCATTTTCTATTTTCCCTTGTCTTTTATTTTTGTTTTCTTTTTTCTTTTTTCTTTCTATTTGATAATTCCTAACTTTTTCATTTCCTCTGATCTCTTTACTTTTTGTGTTGTTGTTTTGATTAGTGGCTCTTTTGTTACAATAATTTCTTTGATATGTTTGTAATCAGGCATATTATTGTTGATTTGTTCTTTGATCTGTTTCCAGATAATCTCTTGGTATTGATTTTCATTTGCTTCTGGATAAAGTTCTTTTAATACATCTGGATTGTATACGATTTTACTTGAAATTAAATAATCGTTATTTTTTACTGGTTTTCCATATACAATGTTTTCTTCTACAAATGGTAGTTTTGAAATTAAAAATTCAATTTCTTGTGGATAGATGTTTTTACCATTTTTTAGAACAATCACATCTTTTTTTCTACCAGTAAGATATAGGTAACCATCTTGATCAAAGTATCCTAAATCTCCTGTATAGAACCAACCATCTTTTAATACTTCTTTGGTTGCTTCTTCATTTTCATAATAACCTAGCATAACATTAGGACCTTTTACTACAACTTCTCCTATTCCCTCTTCATTTGGTTGATCAATTTTAACTTCTTCATTTTTCATAACAAGTCCTGCAGAACCTGGTCTTTTGAAATGATCGGTTTCTGCTGTAATAACTGGTGAAGTTTCTGTTAGTCCATATCCTTGTACCATATCAATTCCAAAGCTTGCTAATCCTTTTATTGTACTTTTCTCCATTGGTGCACCACCATAAAGGACTAATCTTAACTTTCCTCCTAAATTGTCTAGTACTTGTTTATATATTTTTCTCTTAATATCTATATGAATCGTTGCTAAAGCATTGGTTATAGGGGTCATTGTTTTGATTAAGCCTGCTTTGCCTTGTTTTTCAATTCCCTTCATAATCTTTTTATACATCATCTCAAGCATTAAAGGAACGCCAACAAATACAGTTACTCCATATTCTGTTAGATTATTTACAATATGTTTTAATCCATCACAAAAAGCTACTGTTGCTCCACAATATAGACAACCATATAAAAAGGTGATGGTACACTCAAAGGTATGATGAAGTGGTAAAAAGGATAAAAGTACATCACTTTCATACATTAAAACAAAATGTGGCATTGCATTAATATTAGAACAAATATTATGATGTGATAGCATAACAGCTTTTGAAATGGTAGTAGTTCCTGAAGTAAATAGCATAACAGACATTTTTTCATTATCTATTTTTAATTTTTCATATCTTTGATCACCATTTTTTCTTAATTCTCTTCCCTTTTCTACTAAATCAGAATAGTTTAACATTCCTTCCTCTTCTACCTTATCCATACAAATATAGCAAGAAAGATTGGATGTTTGTTCTTTTTTTATTTCTTGAAAAACAGATAAATATTTAGAATCAAAAATAACAGCGTCTGCTTTGCTTCTCTGAATTAATGATTTAATTTCTATATTAGGTAGTGCTTTATCTAATGGTACAATTACCATATCTCCCCCTAAAACAGAAATATAGCTTGTACACCATTCATAACGATTTTGTCCAATTAAAGCAATTCTCTTTCCCTCAAATCCCATCTCTAAAAGTGCTGTTCCTAGATTTCTTGCTTCTTCTGCATATTCATGAAAAGTATGCTTCATATATTCTGGTTTTCCACTAGCAGAATTTTTCTTGTATTCAAATGCTATTTTATCTGAATATTTGGTATCTGCTCGATTTAATAATTCTTTAAAATCTCTTATTTCTCCCATTACATGACCTGGGAATTCTTTTAATCTTTTTTCCATCTGTTTTCCTCCTTTTTCTATGTTCCGATTCTATCACAACTTAATCTAAGTGTCAAAAAATTAAGTAAGTTTTTTGAGTTAAAATGATTGTGATTTTACCTCTCCTTATGTATAATGAGGAAAGATAAAAGGAGGAATTTTTATGAGTCCAAAGTCACGTACTTTTTTTATTCTTTTTTCTTCTTTCTTATTGTTTTAATTGGATTAATTGTCTATTGTTTTTTACATCCAGAACTACTAAATTTAAAAGGTAAATATCAAAATAAAATAGGTCAAAATTTTTCTAATAAAGCAATAAAAGAAGAGAAGTCTATTTTATCAAATTCCATTTCCACTATAACTCAAAATGAAACCACTACTTTACCTTCTTCTGATTTATTTGGTTCTTATTATTCTAAAGCAGAAGAGTTATTAAAAACAATGTCTTTGGAAGATCAGGTTGGTCAGATGTTTTTTGTTCGTTGTCCAGAGTCTAATCAAATTGATATGATTCAGAATTTAAAACCTGCTGGCTTTATTTTATTTGGTCGAGATTTTAAGAATAAGACAAAAGAGCAAGTAATGGATGATATTTCTTCTTATCAAAAGGCTTCTAATATTCCACTTTTAATGGGAACTGATGAAGAAGGTGGCAGTGTTGTAAGGGTAAGTAGTAATCGTAATTTATGTTTAGAAGATTTTAATTCTCCTAGTTATTTATATCAAATAGGAGGGTTTGAAAAAATTATTAGTGATACCAAAGAAAAATCGAAACTCTTACTTAGTTTAGGAATTAATGTGAATTTAGCCCCTGTTGCTGATGTTTCTACAAACCCTAATGATTTTATTTATAAAAGGACTTTTCAAAAAGATGCTCTTCAAACTTCTGAATATGTAGAGAAGGTTGTTAAAACGATGTTAGAAGAAGGTATTTCTTGTACCTTAAAACATTTCCCCGGTTATGGAAATAATATTGATACTCATACTGATGTTGCTCATGATCATCGTAGTTATGATACTTTTACAAGTTCTGATTTCAAACCATTTGAAGCTGGTATTCAAGCTGGTGCTACTAGTATTTTAGTTTCTCATAATATTGTCTCTTGTATGGATGAGACTCATCCAGCTTCTTTGTCACCTAAAGTACATGAGATTTTACGAAATGATTTAGGTTTTACTGGTGTTATTATAACTGATGATTTGGCAATGGATGCTATTACGAAATATATTAAAGGAACAAATGCTGCAGTGGAAGCTGTAAAAGCAGGTAATGATTTAATTATTACAACTGATTTTGCAAGTCAAAAACAAGCCATTTTGGATTCTGTTCAAAATGATGAAATTTCTAAAGATGATATTTATACTCATGTTTTAAGAGTATTAGCTTGGAAATATTCTATGGGAATCTTAGAATAAAGTCCTTTGTGGATTTTTAGTGAAAATTCTTGACTTTATTTGGAATTTATAATAATATATGTTCAGAAAAAATGAGAATGATTCTCATTTATAATAGGAGGTAAAATTTATGGAATTAAAAGGTTCAAAAACAGAAGCTAATTTAAAAGCTGCATTTGCTGGTGAGTCAGAAGCCAGAAATAAATATACTTATTTTGCAAGTGTTGCTAAAAAAGAAGGCTATGAACAAATTGCAGCTATCTTTTTAGAGACAGCAGAAAATGAAAAAGAACATGCTAAATTACATTTTAAATATTTAAATGGTATTGGAGATACTATGTCTAACTTAGCTGATGCAGCAGCTGGTGAAAATTATGAGTGGACAGATATGTATGCTACTTTTGCTAAAGAAGCTGAAGAAGAAGGATTTAAAGAAATCGCTGCTACTTTTAGAGGAATTGCAGAAGTTGAAAAACATCATGAAGAAAGATATCGTAAATTATTAGAAAATGTTCAAAATGGTGAAGTATTCAAAAAAGGAAGTATTACAATTTGGAAATGTAGAAATTGTGGACATATTGTTGTTGGAACAGATGCTCCTCAAGTTTGTCCAGTTTGTAAACATCCACAAAGCTATTTTGAAGTAAGAGCTGAAAATTATTAATAATAGTAATTATTTTACTCATTATATAAAAAGAACAGGAACCTGTTCTTTTTATTTTTGTTATTTTATTTACTATTCTATGATTTTAGCAATTAGATCATATTCTCTTACATCTTCCACTTTGCACCAAACAAATTGATGAATTAAATTTTGATTTTCTTTCTCAATTTTAATATATACTAATCCATCAATATCTGGTACATCTTGTTTTGTTCTTCCAACATAGTATTTTCCGTCAAATGTTTTATTTTCAATCAGAACTTCTACTGTTTTTCCTATTTTTTCTTTCATTTTTTCTTTTGATACTTCTTGTTGTATTTTCATAATTTGATTATACCTTGCTTTTTTGGTCATAGGATGGATTTGTTCTTTTAATTTGGCTGCTGGTGTTCCTTCTTCTTTTGAATAAGAAAAAGCACCTAGCTTATCAAATTTTTGTTGTTTTACAAAATTCTCTAATCGTTCAAAATCTTGTTTTGTTTCTCCTGGGAATCCTACAATTAATGTTGTTCGAATTACTACATCAGGTATTTCTTTTCTTAATTTTTGCATTAATTTTTCAATACTGGTTTGATCACTTTTTCGATTCATTCTTTTTAAGACTGGATTAGAAATGTGTTGAATTGGAATATCAAAGTATTTACAGATTTTTTCTTGTTTTTTTACTACTTGAATTAACTTGTCCGTTATTGTCTCTGGATAAGAATATAGAAAACGAATCCAGTGAAGTCCTTGTATTTGGCATAGTTTTTCTAATAATTCTGCTAATTTAGATTCTCCATATAAATCAATTCCATATTTTGTTGTATCTTGTGCTATGACAATTAATTCTTGAATTCCTTTTTCAGCAAGTTTTTTTGCTTCTTCTAAAATGTCTTCCATCTTTCTGCTAACAAAAGGTCCACGAATTGCTGGAATTGCACAATAGGTGCAACGGTTACTACATCCTTCTCCTATTTTTAAATAAGCAGTTATTGGTCCTGTTGATAATACTCTTCCTAGATACTCTTCTTGTGTTAGCATTGGCATTGGATCCATTTGATAGGTATTGATGATCTTGTTTTCTTGCTTTTTATTATTTTTTATTTCTTGTTTTGCTATTTTTGACTTCTGTTTTTCTAAGATAGTTTCAATTTGTTCCCATAAAGTATCATATTCTTTAATTGGAATCCACAAATCTACCTCTGGAAGAGCTTGTTTTAACTCTTGATAGTATCTTTGTACTAAACATCCCATTACAATTAAAGTTTGACATTTTTTCTTTTTGTATTGTGCCATTTCTAAAATGGTATTGATTGCTTCTTCTTTTGCAGATTCAATAAATCCACATGTATTAATAACTAAAATATCTGCCTCTTCTTCTTTTGTGATAATTTCATAATGATGTTTTTGGAATAGTCCAATTAAAATCTCAGTGTCTATTAAATTTTTGCTACATCCGAAGTGATATAAATCCTACTTTCATTTCATTCTCCTTTTATCTGTTTCCAATTAATACTTCAATTTCATCTAATGCTTGAATTAGGTTTTGATAAACCTCCTTTGATACAATTTTATCTCCTGCTTCATATTTTTGAACCGCTTCTTTCATATCAAAAAGTTCAAATCTTTGTGCTACTTTTCTTCCATTATCTAGTAAAAAGACTGGAACATCGGTTACTTTATTTAGTAAGACTTCCCCTGTTTCTCCGTCTTTTCTTAGTCTGATGTCTAATATCATTTCAATACTAGAATTTTTGTGTTCACTAGCTGAGATAAAATTACCTTGTGAGTAAACAATAAATACATTTTTTCCTTCTTTATTTTTTCTTACTTCCATTGGTTGTAAGACAGCTGGGTGATTTCCTAAAATCAAATCAACTCCATTGTCTACTAAAAAGTCTGTTAGTTCTTTTTGATTCTCATTGGCTTGGTTCGATGTTAAATCTCCCCAATGTATCATGGTACAAATATATTCTGCTCCTTCTTCTTTTGCTTTTGTTATATCTTCTAAAATTCTGTCTTTATTTGTTATATTAACTAACCCTGATTGTTCGTCATATTCGTTTTGGTTATTTAGTCCATAGGTATAGGATAAAATAGCGATTTTAAATCCTTCTACTTCCTTTAATACATATCTGGTTTCTTCCTTATTTCGATTTGTACCAACTGTTTCTATTTCTAATTTTTCTAAATTATCTTTTGTTGCAACTAAGCCTTCTTGCCCATAATCAAAACTATGGTTAGTAGCTAAAGAAAGCACATCTACCCCAATTTCCTGTAGTGCTTTAGCAAGCTCTATTGGACTGTTATATTTTTTATAACCAGAATAGTTCTCATCTATAAAATTAGTTTCTAGTGTCCCGATTGCTAAATCTGCTTGTTTTGTATATTTACTTACATTTTTAAAGAAATGCATAAAATCATATTCTTTTGTTTCTGCATTATAGGCATCATTATATAAAGGCTCTTCACAAAGAATATCTCCTAAGGCTGTAATATTTAAGTAAGTATCTTTTTTTACTTGAGGCTCATCTTCATTTTCTTTACTTGCGTCTGCTACGAAAATTTCATTTAATCTTTGATTTCTTTCTCTTTGTTCCTCCTTTAGTGCAATTTGTGTATATACACCTCTTCCCACTAAAATACATACGCAAATTAGAATTACACAAAATAAAAAGATAAAGGGACCTTTATAGGATGTTATGATATTTTTGTTATGATTTCTTCTACCATTTCTTACTCGCCCCATTTTATTACTTCCTCTCTTTTTTCTTTTCTTATATAATTTATCATAATTTTTGTAATTTAGAAAGTCCTTTTCCTAAATTCTGGGTTGATATTTTTTCATTTAAGGTATAAAATAGAGCCACAACTTAAAAAGAAAGGATGAATAAAATGATAAATAAGCCATATGATCCAGAGCAAATGCGAGATTTTAAACAATTAGTTTCTCGTTATGATACACTTTATTCTGATAAAGTTGCTTTTAAATATCGCAAAAATCCTAAGGACCAAAAAATAATTGAAGTTACTTATCATGATTTTAAAAAAGATATTGATTCTTTAGGTACTAAACTAATCGATATGGGATTTCAAGGAAAAAGAATTGCTATTATTGCCCCTAATCGCTATGAGTGGTGTGTTAGTTATTTAGCAATTGAAACTGCTGGTATTATTGTTGTTCCTTTAGATAAAGCTCTTCCTGAAAATGAAATTGAGAGCCTTATTATTCGAAGTAAAGTAGATGCTGTTATTTTTGCAGATAAATATTTAGACATTTTTAAAAAGATAAAAGAAGAAAAAACTAGTAATCTAAAAGAATATATTTGTATGGACTTTCCTACTACACAAGATGATATCTTATCTTATCGTGAACTAATAGAACAAGGGAAAGTATTATTAGAAAAGGGAGATATAAGACTTAGTCAAGTAGAGATTGATCCCAATGCAATGTCAATTATGTTATTTACCTCTGGTACTACTTCGATTGCCAAGGCTGTTATGTTATCACAGGGAAATATTTGCGCTAATATTTATGCCATTGGATGTGTTTGCAAAGTAGTAAAAGAAGATACTTTCTTATCTTTCTTACCACTTCATCATACATTTGAATCTACTTGTACCTTCCTTTATGGATCATTTTGTGGTATTACCATTGCTTTTTGTGATGGACTTCGTTATGTTGTTAGTAATCTAAAAGATTATGAAGTTACAGGTATTGTGTCTGTTCCTTTGATGCTAGAGGCAATGTATAAAAAGATAAAAAAAGGAATTGAAGAACAAGGAAAAACAAAATTAGTTGCAGTCATGAGTAAAGTTTGTAACTTTTTATTAAAATTTGGTATTGATATTCGAAGAAAAGTATTTAAACAAATTTTAGAGCAATTAGGTGGTCATTTAAGAGTTATTATTTGTGGTGCTGCGCCATTAGAAAAAGCAACGATTGAAGGTCTTAGCAATTTAGGAATTAATTTGCTTCAAGGTTATGGTTTAACAGAAACTTCTCCTGTCTTAGCTGCTGAAAATGATAAATTTAAACGACCTGGCTCTTGTGCATTTTCAATGCCAAACGTAGAGATTAAGATTGATCAACCAAATGAAAATGGTGTTGGTGAAATTATTGCTAAGGGGCCTAGTGTTATGCTTGGTTATTATGAAAATGAAGAAGCGACAAAAGAAGTGTTAAAAGATGGTTGGTTCCATACTGGTGATTTAGGTTATTTAGATCAAGATGGCTGTCTATTCATTACTGGTAGAAAAAAAGATGTCATTGTTTTAAAAAATGGTAAAAATATCTACCCACAAGAATTAGAGATTTTAATTTCTAAATTACCTTATGTAGCAGAAAATATTGTATTTGGAAAACCAGATAAAAATGGTGATTTAAGTTTATGTGCTAAAATTGTTTACAATGATGAACTAATGGAGCAAACTTTTGGAACAGTCTCTAAGGAGGAATATCATGATTTAATCTGGACAGAGATTAAAAACATTAATCATACTATGCCTGCTTACAAAGCAATTCATGAGATTGTCGTAACAGATGAACCATTAATAAAAACGACTACTCAAAAAGTAAAACGTTTTGAAGAAATTGCCAAGACTTTAAAACAATTAGAAGAAAAATAGAAAAAGCTCCAGAATATCTGGAGTTTTCTTTTTTATTATTTATTATTTTTCATTTTTTATTTTCGCTTTTTATTCTATTTTTACTTTTTTATCTTCTACTCTCTAAAAAATAAAATGTAAAATTACTAAAATAATAACACCGGGAACACCTAGAAGACCTACTACTAGTGCAGTTATCCAGTTAAGCGTTAAAACAAATCCAAATCCTGCTCCAATTAAATTGATTAACCAAATAATAACTCCTCCGATAATTCCATTAATCACAAGTTTAATAATAATTTTCATTGGTAAAGCAAGAATTTTAAGGATAATAAATAGAGCAGCAACTGCAATAACAAAAGTTACAATAAAGCCTAGATCCATACTTTTTCCTCCTATCTTGATTTTCTTTTTTTCTGCTTCTTATTATATCTTTTCTCTTTCTTTTTGTCTATTGATTTTTTCTTAAGAAAGAAAAATAATCAAAATTCTAAAATTTTCTTTTTTTCTTGTGATTGTAAACATTTTCTTTATTCACTAAACATATGCTTTCTTGTCATTTCTAATAAATTTAATTTAGTAAATCCAACAACTTGTGTTTTAGAGCGATCTTTTTTTAGATTTTCTTTTAGTATTTGTGTGATTTTTTCTTCATCTTCTTTTTTTAACATATCAATATAATCAATAATAATAATTCCACCAATATCTCTTAGTTTTAATTGTTTTGCTATTTCGATACTTGCTTCTTTATTTACTTTAAAAACAGTTTGTTCTAAGTCTTTATTTCCTGTATATTTCCCTGAATTTACATCAATTGCAGTTAATGCTTCTGTTTTGTCAATTGTAATAAATCCACCACATTTTAACCATATTTTTCTTTCCTTTAGTTTTTCTATTTGCTCTTCTAGATTGTATAACTTTAATAATGGCTCTTGTCTTAATTCTAGTTTTGTATCATGATTATTTATCTTTTTTAAGAAGTTTTCGACTTGTACATAAACTTCTTGATCATTTACTAAGATTCTATCCATATTTTGGTTTGCTACATCTACTAATATCTTTTGAATTAAATTACTTCCTCTATAAATTAGTCTAGGTGTTTGCTTCTTTTCTTGACATGCTTGTTGTATTTTTTCATATTCTTGTAATACTTCTTTTAGATCCTTTTGTATTTCTTTTTCAGTTTTTCCTTCACTGGCTGTACGAATAATTGCGCCATATGAATCTGGAAGATATTTTTTTACAATTTTAAGTAATCTTTGTCTTTCCTGTTCTTGTTCTATTTTTTGTGAGATTGTAATAAAGTTTACATCTGGCATTAATACTAAAAATCTACTTGGTAGGCTTAGATGTCTAGATACTTTAGGTCCTTTTTTAGATGTTGCATCTCTTTTTACTTGTACAGTTATAATATCTCCTCTTTTTAGATAATAACTAATACTTTTTTCTTGTTCTATTTTTTCAACCTCTTCATTTAAAATATCTTTTTTAGGTAGTATATCTTTTAGATGGATAAAGGCATTTTTCTCTTCTCCGATATCAATAAAAGCTGCTTGCATTCCTGGAAGTACATCTGTTACTTTTCCTATGTAGATATTTCCTTCGATTCTTTTTTGATTTTCTTCTTCATATCTTTCTACTAAATTTCCGTTTTCAGAAATTACAATTGTTTTCTTTTTTTGCTCATTTACGTCTATGATAATTTCTTGCATTTTACATCCTTCCTGCATTTAGTTCATTTTATTCATTGCTTTATCAATTCCATTTTTTAAAATTTCAATAACTGCTTCTTTTGCCTTGGTGGTTCCTTGTTCTAATAATAGCATCTCTTCTTGTTCTAATTTTCCGATAACATAATTTATCATGTCATCATTTTCTTCTGGCAAGCCAATTCCAACTCTAATTCTAGTAAATTCTTCACTTCCTAATTCGTGAACAACTGACTTCATGCCATTATGTGTTCCTGGTCCACCTTTTTTACGAATTTTAATGATACCTTTTTCAATATCCATATCATCATAAATCACAATCAAATGATCAAGTGGAATTTTATAAAAGTCTAAAAATGGTTTAATGGATTGTCCACTTAGATTCATATAGGTTTGTGGTTTTAAGATTAAAACCTTTTGCTCTTCTATTACTCCGCTTCCATAAATTCCATTGAATTTACTTCTTGTTAATTCAATTTCATACTCTTTTGCTAATTTATTTACTGTATCAAATCCCATATTGTGTCTAGTATTACTATATTCTGGTTCTGGATTTCCAAGTCCTGCAATTAAATACATGTTTTCTCCCTCTTTTTCTTATCGATGTTATTATTGTAACTTGTTTGGCTTTTGTTTGCAAGTTATTTCTTTATTTTTTTAACACTTTCTACTATTCCTCAAGTGAAAAAGTAAAAGCAATTACAATAATAGTAAGTATATTTTAGTCTTACACAAGCCCTTAATGTACAATTTAATGCAATTTTGGTATAATATATATTGCAAATGTTT
>JAETTH010000036.1 GCA_021769225.1 Erysipelotrichaceae bacterium | reverse complement strand
CTATAACTATACCATTTATCCCATTCTTCTTTACTACTTGCTTCTGTTAAATATACTTTTTCTTCTCCATTAAAGTATACTGGTTTTAATCCTGTTCCTGTTATCTTTGGTGAGTTGACTCCTTTTGCTGTATCAAAACTTCCATCTTGCTTTACTATTTCTGGCATAGTAGTTAAAACAAGTCGAGATGTATAATCATTCCCTCCTACAGGTACATTATAGACACGTTTACTTACTGGGCTAAGATTTATATAATTTCCACCTCGATAAACACGATTCACATCATAACTTGCCTCTAACGTCCACTCAGACCAATTTCCTGCCATATCATAAATATTCTTTGGGGCATTTTTAATAACTCCATTTTCTACAATCTCTTTTCCTGTTAGATGAGATGAATTTTCAGAATAATTATCTGGAAACCATCCACATCCCCTAGAATCATAGACATAAGTTTTAATTGCTGCATTTTCATCTTTGTACATCCAATTTAGAACAGCATCCCACTGACTTCCTGCTATCATGCTACTTTGTATACTTGCTTTTCCTTGCGCGAAATCTCTTTGCATCGTATACAATCCATACCAACTATTTGTTGCAGGTATTATTTCTTTTTTACTTTCTACTCTTTTTTCTGTTCCGCTTGTCTCATATCGTCCAATCCAGAATCCCTTTTCTCTTTCAATGTTTTTCATCATTGTAGTATATTCTTCTTGTAAAATGTCTCGTACATCTTCTCTTGATGTTGCTACTCTTCCACTACTATCTTTAAAATTACTCATATAGGTAGTATTTTCATCTGTACTACCATTGCCTAAAACATCCGGTTCTCTATATGCCGTAGAATATGTCTTTGGCACTACTCCTGTTTCAGAAAAATCATATAAAATACTAACGTATTGATATTGCTTTGTAACATCTGGTTGGTCTGTTATTTTTATCTTAATAGCCATTGGAGTTATTCCATCTGTAGTGATTGTTGTCTTTAAACTGTTAATAACTGTATTCAATTTAGCTGGGCTTGTATATTTTTGATTAAACTCTTCTGTGGTCATCTCTATAATCTCATTATAAACAGGATTTTCTACTGGTACCCACACAAATTCATTACCAATACTATTACCATTAATATCTACAGCATCTGTTATCACTAGACCATTTTTTACAGTATTAATTTTACTTCCAATCCCTACTGCAAAATCTTTTGGTATTGTTACAGATTTACCATCGCGATCAACATATTTAGTATTGCTTTGATAAATATCTGAAAATTTTTCCCCTAATAAAGAGCTATATATACTTTCAATATTCTCAACATCTTTTTCATATATTTCTTTAATTCTCTGTGTTTCCTTTAATTGGGAAACTCTTGTATTAGAGGCTGCTAAATAGGCTGTTGTAAGGACAATCATAAAGAAAACCAAGGTTACAATAACCAAAACAGTAACAGACCCCTTCTCACTTTTTAATCTTTTCATTTGTCTCCTCCATCACTTCGGATTTCTAATCGTATTATATATTAATTCTATCTGTTATGCAATAATTTCATTTATGATTTTTAAGTAAAATAGAAAAAAAGCTAGGATTAATTCCTAACTTTTGTATTTTCTATTTTACTCCCTCTATTTCTCCTATACTAAATAAATTCCAAGTAATCCCAAAAGAATATATACAGCATAGAAAATTGCCTCAACGATAACAAACTTTTTAATATATTTTGAATTTTCTTCTTCTGCTAATAAGTTTTTAGATGCAAAGAAGAATAGAACAACTGATATGATATTACATAATTTTGCAAATGGAGATGTAATTATACTAATACCGCTTCCAATAAGAGTAAGTAAACTAACAACTGATGCAATAACAGTAGGAAGTTTTGCTGCAGTTACTGCTGTTATAACTGTTGTTAATGGTTTTTTGTTCTTTTTATTCATGACAAAAAGAATTATTGACATTACTACTACACTTAAGATTGGTGCAATTGTTGATTTTACAATTGACCATAGATTACTATACCAGTAATATCCCCATAAATTCATTCTAGAGAAGATTGCATTTAATAATACTGCTACTGTCCAAACAACTAGCAAAATTACAGCATACTTAAATGATTTTCCTGAAGATTCATCTACTAATTCTTTTAACTTTCCTAAAGGATTTTTAAACATTTCTGTAATAAATCCCTTTGTCTCTGCTGTATCTTTCTTAAAGTCTACATTTTTAATGGTATCTTTCACTTGGTTTACTGTGTTAGAAGTTTCTGATTTTAATTCTTCTGTATTAACAACTTTCTCTTCCTTTTTTTCTTCCTCCATAAAAAAATCCTCCTTTTATTTTATTTCTATTCTTTTTATACCCTTTTTTCCCATAATAGTCAATTCTTTTCCTTTAAAAGACTAAAAAAGAGAGAATAAAGAAGGTTGCTCTTCATTTTTCTCTCTTTTGTTTTTAATACATACCATCCATACCAGCTTGTGCATTATCATGTGAACAGCTACATTCTTTTGGCTCTTTTTTATCTGTTACAATACTTTCTGTTGTAAGTACCATTGACGCAATGGATGCGGCATTTTGAAGTGCACTACGTGTTACTTTAGTTGGGTCAACAATTCCCTCTTTTTTCATATCTACATATTTTTCATTTTTTGCATCAAATCCAATTCCTGGCTCTGAATTCTTAACTTTTTCCAAAATAACAGCTGGTTCTAACCCTGCATTTCTTGCAATTTGCTTTACTGGTTCTTCTAATGCTTTTAATACAATTCTAGCACCTAATCTTTCATCTTCTTTTAAAGATTCTACTAATTCTTCTACTTTAGGAATTACATTAACATAAGCTGTTCCTCCACCAGCAACCATACCTTCTTCAACTGCCGCTTTTGTTGCAGACAATGCATCTTCAATTCTTAGTTTTTTATCTTTCATTTCTACTTCTGTTGCAGCTCCTACTCCAATTACTGCTACTCCACCAGCAATTTTGGCAAGTCTTTCTTGTAATTTCTCTTTATCAAACTCACTCTTTGTTTCAGCAAGTTGTGTTCGAATTTGATTTACCCTTTCTGCAATTTGAGCTTTATCTCCCATACCATCTACGATAATGGTGTTTTCTTTTTGTACTTTTACTTGTTTTGCTCTACCTAATTGAGAAATTTGAGTATCCTTTAACTCTAAGCCTAAATCAGAAGTAATTACCTCTCCTCCTGTTAAGATTGCAATATCTTGTAGCATTTCTTTTCTTCTATCGCCATATCCTGGAGCCTTTACTGCTACAACATTTAAAACACCTCTTAATTTATTTAAAATTAAAGTAGATAATGCTTCACTTTCTACATCATCACATACAATTACTAATTTCCCAGATTGTTGCATTAAATTTTCTAATAAAGGCAAAATTTCTTGAATATTAGAAATCTTTTTATCTGTAATCAAAATATATGGATTATCCATAACAGTTTCCATCTTTTCTGTATCTGTTACCATATATGGAGAGATATATCCTTTATCAAATTGCATACCTTCTACCACATTTAATTCAGTTTGAGAAGTTTTTGATTCTTCAATAGTAATAACACCATCTTTAGATACTTTCTCCATTGCTTCTGAAATTAGCTCTCCTACTTCTTCATTATTAGCAGAAATACTTGCAACTCTTGCAATATCTTCTTTTCCATTAATGTTAGAACTAATTTCCTTTAATCCCTCAACTGCTGTTGCTACGGCTTTATCCATACCTCTTTTAATTGCCATTGGATCACCACCAGCAGCTACATTTTTTACTCCTTCTTTAATCATACTTTGAGCTAAAACAGTAGCAGTTGTAGTTCCATCTCCGGCTACATCATTTGTTTTTGTTGAAACTTCTTTTACAAGTCTTGCTCCCATATTTTCAAATGGATCATCAAGTTCAATTTCTTTTGCAATTGTAACACCATCATTTGTAATTAATGGTGATCCAAAAGTTTTATCTAATACAACATTTCTTCCTTTTGGTCCTAATGTTACCTTTACAGTATCTGCTAATTTATTTACACCTTCTAATAACGATTTTCTGGCTTCTTCACCAAATCTAATATCTTTAGCCATATTATATACTTCCTCCTTCATATCTTTTATTTTTAACTACTTAAAACTTTTTTTATTTTCCTTATTCAATAACTGCTAGAATATCATTTTGTTTTACAATAAGATATTCTTCTCCTTCATATTTCACTTCAGTCCCAGCATATTTATTAACAACTACTTTATCGCCTCTTTTTACATCCATTTCCGCTCTTTTACCATCTACCATTTCTCCTGGTCCCACTTCAATTACTTCTGCTATTTGTGGTTTTTCTTTGGCATTACTAGCTAAAATGATTCCACTTTTTGTTGTTTCCTCACTTTCTACCATTTTAATTACAACTCTGTCTGCTAATGGTTTTAACATTTACATTACCTCCTTAAATGTTTTAGCACTCTTATCGAGCGACTGCTAATAATTTATACCCTATTAGATCAAATGTCAATAGAATTTTTCTATTTTTCACAGAAAGTTCACAAATTCATTTTCATTCTATGCTAGCCCTTTTATTTTTATTTCCTCTTTTCATACTTATCCTTTATTTGGATACAATACAAATAAAGGATAAATTTTTATCTTCTAGGCTTTTCCCATTGCAATCTGATTCATTTTGTAATACAATAAATCTATTAAATAGCAAAGGAGAATTTATATGAAAAAAAGAATAAGTATATTATCTATTTTATTACTTTCTTTTCTAATGATTTCTAGCAGTTTTGCCGCTACTACTAATACAACTTTAGAAATTGCAGAAAATAATATATGTGAAATTAATCTTTCTGATTATGGAAAATTAGAAAAGAAAATTGTTGCTTCTAATTTAGAAAAAAAAGAAGTAACTCTTGAGCTAAAAGTAACCAACACTAGCAAATTAGAAGAAGGAGAAATCCCTGCAGAAGTTTTTCTTGTTATTGATAATTCATACAGTATGACAGAAGAAATCTCATCTGGAGTAACAAGAGCAGACGCTTTACTAGAATCTGCACAAACACTTGCTGAAAATTTACTTACTTTAAATAAAAATATTCAAATCGGAGTTGTCAGTTTTTCAACATCTGCGGATAATGAAGGAACTCTTGAAGATGCCAAATTAAGAAGTAGTTTAAGTAACAATCTAGCAACAGTAAAGGATGCCATTTCTAAAATCAAAGTTGATGTAACAGGTGCAAGAACCAATATTGAAGCAGGCCTAACAATTGCATCTGAAAACTTTTCTAATAACCAAGATACTAATAAATACATTATCTTACTAACCGATGGAGTGCCAAACACTGCAGTTGGTGGACCAACTCTTACCTATTCTGGTGAAGTTACTACTAAAACTAAAGCTAAATTACAAGAAATTAATCAAAATGGAATCAACATCATGTCTGTTATGACAGGTGTAGACAGTGAAGCAAAACCAATTCCGGAAAAAACATATAAACAATTAGCTGAAGACATCTTTGGAACACCAGAAAAACCAACCGCTGGATTATTTTTCTATATCAGTGATGATTCTTTAGAAAAAACCATTGAAGAGACCATATACTCAGAAATAGCCAAAGTAATTGAATATAAAATTGAAAAACTTATAATTACAGACTATTTCCCACAAGAGATTATAGATAATTATAATTTTGAATATGTTTCTAAATCTAATATTGGAGAAATCACTTCTACTGTTGATCCAACAACTAACAGTATCACATGGACAATTGAAGTTTTAAATGAAGGAGAAACGGCTTCCGTTCAATACAAACTAACATTAAAAGAAAACTATAACCAGCAAATTATTGATAAAATCATTCCTACTAATACCAAACTAGAAGCCAATTACACAATCAAAGATGAATCTGTTAATTCTTCAAGTACAATTTCTCCAAAACTAGTTGTAAAAACAAACGCCATTGACAACACCATTGCAAATACAGATATTCCAAAAGCAGGAAACAATTCTGATCCACTTTTCATTGCCATCACAACATTATTTGTTCTTCTTGGTTTTGCCATTGTATATCGTTCTAAGACAAAATTAAATTAAGTAAAAACATGGAATATTCATATCCCCTCTAAATGAAACAAAATATCTCATTTAAAGGAGATATGATTTTTATTTTCCATTTTCTCTTCATTGTTCATTTGCATTATTTTTTATATAAGTGATATAATAACGTTAAATTAAATTTATGTAAGGAGGATTTTTTATGCCAACACCACATATTGAAGCAAGTCAAAAAGATATTGCAAAAATTGTACTAATGCCAGGAGATCCACTTCGTGCTAAATATATTGCAGAAAACTTTTTAGATAATATTAGATTAGTTAATCATGTGAGGAATATGCTTGCTTATACTGGTACTTACCAGGGAAAGGAGATTACTGTATTTTCTTCTGGTATGGGTATGCCAAGTATGGGTATTTATTGCTATGAATTATATAAAATCTATCATGTAGAAACCATTATTCGTATTGGCTCTTGTGGTGGATATACTCCAGATTTGAATCTATTAGATACCATTTTAGTTGATCACACCTATACTCCAGGAAATTTCGCATATAGCTTAAATGGTCAAGATGTTCATATTCAGCAAGCTACAGTTTCTTTAAATACCACAATTGAAGAGACTGCAAAAGAAAAGAATATTCCAATTGTAGTAGGAGATACTGTTTGTAGTGAGTGTTTTGACTATTATGTAGATAATCTAGATCGCTTTATAGGAGATTTTCCAAAAGAATTAAATATTATTGGTGCAGAAATGGAAGCTTTTGCTCTTTTCTATACTGCTAAATATTTAGGAAAAAAAGCTGCTTGTCTTTTAACTGTTGTTGATAATCATTATAAAAATGAACAAGTTTCTAGTGAGGCTAGAGAGAAATCTTTAAATAATATGATTACATTAGCTTTAGATAGTGCTTTAAAATTATAAGAAGTTTGTAATAAAAAAAGAGAAAATAGGAGACTTTAAATTTGGTTTCCATTTTCTCTTTTTTATTAGTTTTTTTATTTGGTGATTGATAAAATCTTTAATTTAAGAATTCCACCTGGTGTATTTGCCTCTACAGTAGCTCCTTTTTTAGCTCCAAGTAATGCATTACCAATTGGTGATTCATTTGAAATCTTATTTTGTGCTAAATCTACTTCTGTTGAGCCAACAATTGTATAAGTTACTTCTTCTTCAAATTCTTCATCAAATACTTTTACTGTATTTCCTACTTGAACTGTTTTTGTGTCAATTTCAGACTCATCTATAATTTTAGCATATCTTAATTTATTTTCCAATTCTGCAATCTTGATTTCATTTGCAGCTTGTGCATTTTTGGCTTCATCATATTCTGAGTTTTCAGATAAATCTCCAAATCCTAATGCTATTTTTATTCTCTCTGCAATTTCTGCTCTTTTTTCTGTTCTTAAATTTTCTAATTCACTTTCTAATTTATCATAACCTTCTTGGGTTAATAATATTTCTTTTTCTTCCATTTTGCCCTACCTCCTTTAGTTTTGCAAAACTGCTTTCATTTATTTCTTCATTAACTACAATAGTTTAAGACACTTTTCCCGTTTTGTCAATAGTTTTATTAAAATTTTAATTTACCAATTGTTTCCTTTTTGTTTTATCTTTTCCTATTATTTTGTTCCATTTTTTCCACTCTTTGATATTCCTCTCTTGAGATAATTCCATTATTTCCGATTAAATTTTCTATTTTTGTATTTACTTCTTTTAGGCTTTTTTGTATTTCTTGATAGTTTTTCTTGTCATAAATCAATTTTTCTAGTAATAGTTCTTTTCGAAATTCCTCAATTACATTATTCTGCTCATATTTTTCATCTAATTCATTATTAAATCGAATCTTTAAATCATGAATATAGATTCCATTAAAGCCTTTTTTACGAATTAATATTTTACCTGGTAAATTAATTAAAATTGCTTCTCGATTAATCGTATAAAGATTTACTAGTTCTTCTGGAAAATCTATATTTAAAATGATTTTTGCTTTTTTTAATCCCTTTTGCTTATTGTTGGTAATGCCAATCATAATTCCATCACTATGATACAAATTCTCTCCTAACTTTTTAAATTGTTCTATATGATTGGTAATAATTTTAATATTTTTTACTCTTTTAGAAAGCTCTATAATTAGTTGTCGATTTATACTAGTATCTTCATTGACAAGAAGCACAACTTCTTGCATTTCTAGCTTTCTATCTTGTTGTTTAGCAATATATTCTAATACATCAGCAGATAAACTTCTAAATAACATCCTTCCATCTAATATAGTATATCCTTTTGCATTTAATATATTTTTAAAATTCTCTTCTTGTTCTAATTTTTTAGATAAAATAACAGAGGTGATATTTTCCTTTTCAAGATTTTTTATTAACTTTGCAACCACTTTTTCTTCCCTTTTGGGTTTAAATTCTGGAATGAAAAATAAAAGAGAGTCCTGATATTCTTTTTTCAAAATAATAGAGAATATTTTTCTATACCATAAGATTATACTTTGATAAAACGATATTTTACTTATTTCTTCCTTTTTAAAATATTCTTCTTTTTTGCTATACTGCTTAATAAATGCCATTTTTCCCATAAAAAAATCACCTACTTTGTAAGAGTTTGTCTTACATTCTATTAGGTGATTTTTAATTTATTCCTATTGTTATAACTTTTTACTTAATCTTTAAAGCTTCTGCAATAACTGGCCAAACAGCCTCATCTTCTCTGCCATATTCCCAATAAGAAGCACCTGCTAGCTTATATTTTTCAATTAAAGAAAGTTTTGCCTTTATGGATTCGACATCTTCAATCCACATCTCATATTCTATTCCATTTTTTGTGTATTTTACATAGTTTTGCTTTAGAGCATCATCCCAGGCTTTTTGAGCATCTTCTGGAAGAATCCTATCTACGTCTTTCATATCGACAGATGTAGTTTTAAGATCTCCATTTGCATACCACCAAGTTCTTGTATAAAAAGGCATACCTAAAATAATTTTTTCTGCTTCAACATCTTCTTGTCCCAAGAATTTCTTAATATTAGCTTCTACCCAATTGTATCCTGCTACTGTTCCAGCCTCTACTGAACTTGTACCATGTTGATCATATGCCATGAAGACAATATAGTCTGCTACATCTCCAATCACATTTCGATCAAAACATAATGACCAAGTATCACTTCCATCTGGTGCCGTTACATCAACAGATAGTACCATTCCAACCTCTTTTAATCTTGGCGCAAGTTCAATGATAAATTTAGAAAATAAATCTTTATCTTCCGCATACATATTTTCAAAATCGATATTAATTCCATCTAACTTATTTTTTACTGCTACTTCTATAATATTTTCAATCAATTTTTCTCTTAAATAGTAATCCTTCATAATAGTAGAAGTTGTCTCTTTTAATGAATTATTAGATACCATTGCCCATACCTTATAACCATTATCGTGTGCCCAAGTAATATATTCTTCTCCCTTTTGCCCTACATTACTATCAATTGCTCCATTGCCATTTTTCTTTAAAGTAAAGAAAGATGGAGACACAACATTAACCCCTTCCATTGTTCCAGAACGTGTTGGAGCAGTTACATATTCTGAGAAATAATCCCAAACTAAACTTACCTTTCCCTCAATTTGTTTTTGCTCTGGCATATCTTGTCTAATACTAATCTCGTTTGTTAAGCTATCCTGTTTTACATATCCTAAAATTCCTTTTTGAGTTCTAATCTTTGCCCAACCATTTTCTAATTTTGAAACAAGTACAACACTTTCACCTTTTTTTACTTTATCAACTGTTCTAGAAAATCCTTTTGCCTTATACTTCACGCTCATATTCTTACTACTTGTCATAGTAATATAACTTCTATCTAAAGAATCAATTGTTAATATATCACTATCTTTATGATAATTTACATCAATATTATACACCTTTGTGAGCTCTGAAATAGGAAGATAATACTCTCCATTTCTTTGAATAACAGGTGCTGATAAATCTAACTTTGATCCATTAATGGATAGCTCTTTTTTATCTATACCAATCGTTGCTTGTTTTGTATCAGAAGTTGTTACAATCATATTATATTTTTCATCAATATAAATATATTTATCAAAGAAATTTTCAATATCATCCATCGATAAATATACATTACCATTTTCATCAATATACACTTGTGTATTTTCTCTTTGTAAACGAGAAGTTACATTATTATGATTAATCACTAAATTAGTTCTATCTGTAATATCATCCCTTAAATAATTTTTAGCTGTTATAAGAACAACTGCAACTAAAACTAATGCAAAAGCAGTAATTATAATTTTACTTAAGATTTTACTCTTTTCTTGATTCATTTCTCTTTCTTTTTTCATGCATTTTCTCCTTTTATTGATCTATATTACTATATATATCACAAAAACTTCTAATCGAAAATAGAAAAAGAAGAAAAATAAGATTTTTTTAAGATCTATTTTTTTCTTCCTTTTGTTTTACTTTTTTCTCTTTCTTTTTCCCTATTTTTTACTCTTCTTAGCTTTTCCCTTCTTTAAGATTTCTTGTTCCTTTTCTTTAAAATAATTGACTAATACAAGAATCGTTTCTTTATGATCAGCCGTCAAAGTACAAATATCACTAGCAATCTTTTCGTGTTCTTGTGTTCTTTGTCTTTCACTATTATCTAAATTTCCTAATATTGTAACAATTGAAACATCATAAAAATCACATATCTTCATAATCTGTGTTAAAGTACAGCTATTTACTCCTCTTTCCAATGTTCCATAATGTTGTGGAGAAATTTTTAAGAACTCAGCCACTTTATTTTGAGAATATCCTTCTTTTTCTCTTAAGCTTTTAATTCGATATCCAATAATAACATCTCTTTGCTTTAAGCCATCCTTCATATGATTTCTCCTTTCTAAATATTTTAAAAACTTTGTCGAATTACATCATTTTTTTGTAGTTTAGCAAATTTAAAACAATTATGGAACAATATTTTTTATTGCATATACCTTGAAAAGTATTGTATTCATCCGTATTTACATTTATTTGTTTTTTTGATATACTCGTTTTGTCGATTTTGATATGTAAAAAAAAGGAAATTGTTTTTTTTGTAATTTTTTTAGATTTTTTCAGTTTTTTTAATTTTAATCTTCTTATTATTTTTAAATTCAATTTATAAAATAATATGGAGGTGTTATTATTTTGAGCAAATTATATCTTAAATATTCCAATCTCAAACAAAAAGATCCCAATAAACTTTACTTATTTAAAAATGGTATTTTCTATATTACTCTTTCTGAAGATGCTAAAATTCTTTCTAATCTCTTTAATTTAAAACTCACTAATCTAAATGAAAATATATTAAAATGTGGATTTCCCACTCACAGACTAGAATACTATCTTAAACTTTTAGAAGAAAATCAAATTAGCTTTGAAATTATAGACGAAAACTATGAAAAAATAGAAAACTATCAAGATTATTTAAATAATTTAAATTTAAAAGCAATTACAGACAAAATACTCTCAATTGATTTTGATAATATTACTTATAAGCAAGCATATGAAATACTCCAAGAAATTCATGCTCAAATACAAGACTTATATCATCCTGGAGGTGATTCTATTCATGGCAGAAACCAATAAGCAAAATCTTGCAAACAGTACCTTAGTTATTTATCAAAAATATCTAGATTTAGTCTACTATACCAATGACCTATGCAAAAAATATCCTAAGTCAGAACGATTTGCCCTTGTTCAAGAAATAAAGCAATCGCTTTACAGTGGATTGAGAACTTTAATGTATGCAATCAAATCTTATAGCAAACAAGAAAAGTTAAAGCATTTAAATGAGTTTGACATTCAATTAAATTTACTGAAAATATACACTAGACTTTCATACAAATATCAATATATCACCATGCAAAACTACTCCTCTTGGAGTAAAAGGATTACTGATATTTGCAATATGCTAGGAGGTTGGATTCAATCATGTCTAAAACGATAAAAAATGTTTTCTATCAAAATCTAACATTTGACAAACTCTTAGCAGCACATTTAAGAGCAAGACAACATAAAACCTATAAAAATGAAGTGATTAGTTTTGAATTAAACTTAGAAAATAACTTAACCAATTTATTAAATCAGATTAAAAACCATACCTACCATTTAGGTAATTATTATTGCTTTACTGTATATGAGCCTAAAGAAAGATTAATCAAAGCCTTACCCTATCGAGATAGAATTGTTCATCAGTGGTATGTCGAAGAATTTATAAAACCATATATTGTACCTAAATTTATTTTTCATACCTATGCTTGCTTAAAAGATAAAGGAACTCATAAGGCAGTAGAACAAGTACAAAAAAACATGCAAATTTTTAAAAGAAATTGTGGAGATTTTTGGATATTAAAATGCGATATTAAAAAGTTTTTCAACAATATTAATCCCTCTATTTTATTTAATATCATGAAAAAATATATCACAGATCAAGATTTACTATACTTTACCCATTTACTCATCTTTGGGAACAACCCTTCTGACATTTCTATTGGAATACCCATTGGAAATTACACTTCTCAGTTCTTTGCAAACATTTATTTAAATGAATTAGATCAATATATCAAACGAGTTTTACACATTAAATACTATGTCCGCTATATGGATGATTTCATTTTGCTTTTAAAAACCAAAAAGGAATGTATTGAGATAAAAAAACAAATTAGTTCTTTTCTAGAAAAAAGTTTAGAATTAGAATTAAATGATAAATCTAGATATTATCCCTATAAAATGGGAGTTAATTTTTGTGGCTATCGTATTTTTACAACCCATCGTTTATTAAGGACTTCAAGTAAAACCAGAATAAAAAATAAAGTAAAGATTTGGAATAAACAATATCAAAAAAATCAATTAAACTTATCCCAAGCCATACAATCAATTAACTCATGGCTTGGTCACTCTTCTCATTGTAATTGTTATCAATTGCAGCAAAGAGTTTTAAAAAGTTGCGATTTTTTATTACAAAACCGCACCTATCAAGAAATTGAGCAACATTTTTTGTCTGATATTTCATTATTTTATCAGGAAATGCAGTAGTGATCTACTGCATTTCCTATAGCTTTGGATTTTCATTTTCACTACTAAAACAAAGCTACTATTTATGTGTTTATGATGTAAAATCTTGTTTACACCAAAGGAATTAAACTTCTTTGACACAAACTATTCGGCATTCTCCGTAAAGAAATGCCCATCTAAGTTAGAAACTTTCATTCTTTGTGTGTCGAAGTGCTAAGGAACAAGCACCGCGCGGAACCCGTTGTTGTTGTTCGGATTGCCATTGCTATTATTGAACGCAAAGCTACCAGCATTACTACCATTGTCGTAATTGCCACCACGATTGAACACGGGATTGCTCGAAGAAACAAAGTTAGAGTAGTACAGTTTAATCCCTTCTTTTGTATATCACTTTTCCCAAATATTGTCAACATTTTATTTGTTTTTTATTATATTCCCATTAAATTTATTTTTTAGAAATAGGGCATACAAGCTAAAGCTTGTATGCCCTATGAAATAGATTTTAATTTTTTGATTTTATTTTGGACTAAAAAATTTAAAGTTATTATTTTTTTGATGTTTTTTTCTTCACTTGTTTTATGTGAGACCTAAAATTTGGCCGAGCTTACAATGTCCATGTACACACAAATAAAAGGGCACTAGGTGCAAGGTCACAAATTAAAGTGCTAAGGAACAAGCACCGCGCGGAACCCGTAGGTGGCGTTCGGATTGCCACCGCCATCACTGAACGCAAAGCTACCAGCATTACTACCACCGCCGTAATAGCCACCACGAACGAACACGGGATTGCTCGAAGAAACAAAGTCAGAGTAGTCCCTATTCCATGAACCGCTTGTGGACGAGCTACTTCCTGACGTTTCCTTTACTGCATCTCCATAATGGTCTCCATAACTTTCATATAACGTTAGGTATTCACTACTTTCACTTGTACTTGAACTTGCCATACTATTATGCCATGTAGGAGTACTTGCTGC
>JAETTH010000267.1 GCA_021769225.1 Erysipelotrichaceae bacterium | reverse complement strand
GATTTCCTGCTATAACACAATTATCAGGATAAATTGAATTACCCGGACATACAGCCCCTGCTGCAATGATACAATTATTACCAATTTTACATCCTTTCAAAATAATTGCACCATACCCAATCCAAACATTATTTCCTATTGTAATTTTTCTTTTGGATACACTATCAAAAGAAAAACTTTCACCTTTCATTTGTTTTAATCGTTCAATAGGATCCGCTGGATGAAAATCCGTATCAGAAATTAAAGTACAAGATGCTATTTCACAGTATTCTCCAATTTCTACAGATTCATAAGATACTATACAACTACCATTAAGAATCGAATGTTTTCCAATATGAATTAAGCCATCATATCCTGTAGTTAATTTAATAGGCGTAGTAAGTGCTGAGTTTGACTTTTCAAAATCAGAATTTAAAACGACATAATCATCCAAAATTATTTGTCCATTACATGGCCTTTTTATAATCGGATTTTTGCCCAATATTTGTATGTTATTTCCCAACTTCACACCTTTTAATTGACTCAATATTAAAAGGTTTAAGGAATTAATTATTCGTTTTAGAATTCCCTTTTTACGAAATACTCGTGATTTATTTTTATTGAAATCCATATTTATTATTTTAGCATAAATTTTTTCACCTTACCGTTAGAAGTCTTTGGTAAATAATCAATTAACGTAATTTCTGATGGGATTTTATGTGATTCAAGATGTATAGTCAAATATTTGTTTAATTCATTCAAATTAAAATTATTATCACTAGTGACAATAAATAGTTTTATCTTTTCTCCCAAAATATCATCTGGACAACTTACACATGCATTTTCCTGTACTCCATCAAATTGATTTACTATATCTTCAATTTCAATCAAACTTACTTTTTTACCCCCTATATTAGCAATATCTTTTACCCGTCCTTCTAAATAAAGATGATTATTTTTTAGATACCCAATGTCACCACTCCTAAAAAAGTCACCCCAAAATGATGTTTTACAATTTCCA
>JAETTH010000266.1 GCA_021769225.1 Erysipelotrichaceae bacterium | reverse complement strand
AAATGGAATGAAAATATTCAAAATTACGAATATGACTATAGCAAGATAAAAGAATTGCAACGAAGAACAACAGAAAATATGCCTCACTGTTCACAATGTGATGTAAAAGAACATTGTGGAGGATATTGTCTAGGAGAAGTAACCAACGAAACAGGAAGTTTATATGGGCAAAAGCCACTTACTTGCAAAGCAATAAAAAAAATCGCTAAAGAAATTGGTTTTACAAATGAAAAATATAAATACTTAAATCCATAAAATTTAAGGAGAATAATATGAATTTTTTAGTTATAGGTGCCGCTAAAAGTGGTTATGCAGAAGCAATAACAAGAATGTTAATAAATAAAGGTCATTCAGTAATCGGAACTTATGATAAAGATTATGCTGAAAATGCAAATAAAATGCTTAAAGAATTTTCAGAAAATCAATTATCTTTAACTCAAGTAGATTTATCTATGAGAAATGAGTTAAAAATTTTTGTTGAATCTATTAATCAAAAAATAGACGGAATGGTATTTGCTCAATTTTTCTTTGAAATGGAAAACCCAGATGAATTTGATTATGAAATTTGGGATAAAAGCTTAGCAATTAATCTTACAGCACCAAACTATCTTGTACACGAACTTAAATCAAAAATGCATAATGGTAGTTCTATTGTAATTATAACAAGTACTGAAGGTTTTAGAGGCTCATACGGTGCTTCCGCATATGCGGCGACTAAAGCTGCAATACATAATTTAGTAAAAACATTAGCAAATACTCTTGGGAAAAATGATATTCGAATAAATGCATTACCTGCTGGTTGGATTGGTGGCGAAATGGACACTGATGAAATATTCAACAAGTCCAGGAAATTAACACCGCTTTCAAGACTTGGTAGAGATGAAGAGGTAGCCGAAGTCGCACTTTTTTTACTTTCAAAAAAATCAAGTTTCATCAATGGAACTACGCTCGTTGTTGATGGTGGATATTTGTGTTCTGATCCATTGTCAAAATATGAATT
>JAETTH010000265.1 GCA_021769225.1 Erysipelotrichaceae bacterium | reverse complement strand
TGAAAAATTTAGAAAAGTTTGCTTAAATGAACTCCCGGCACAATACAGTTATCAATCTTATAAGAATGAAGAAAATTCACATTATATCTTTGATAAAATACGGGTAAAGGATACGATTTTTTCTACAAAGTTTTCTTCAAAATTTGAAATAGAAAATGGTGTTTTCTTAGATGTTTTAGTTTATGATAAGACATCTAATATAGAAGTGATACAAAAAATCCACATTGCGTTGATTAGAATATGGAAGAGAGCGATAAATGTAAAATGGGTGGACTATCCAAGAAAAAATCTTCACTATAGATTAACCAAGTTTTTGTTACCTGTTATGAGAAAAATTCCATTTTCATGGTTTCACTTTATTTTTGAAAAAATTTTGAAAGTATTTAATAATACAAACAGCTATTATCTAATAGATGGTGTAGGCATGAATTTAAAAAAAGGTGCATTTCCTAAGAAATGGTTTGATGTAATGGAAGAAATTCAATTTGAGGATATGAAAGTTCCGATTCCACAAAATTATCATGAATATTTGGTTCATTGGTATGGCAGCTCATATATGGAAATACCGGTTATATCGCAACGTCTTTCTGGTCATGAAATATATCAATTAGATTTAGGGCATTATATAGAAATGGAGCGTTTAGATGGAACTAAAAATGAAAGTATTAGAAGCAAATAAAAAGCTTGCAGAATTAGGATTGGTAATGTTAACTTGGGGGAATGTTTCTGTAGTTGATAGAACTTTAGGTGTCATGTATATAAAGCCATCTGGAGTTGAATATGAAAAATTAGGTCCTGAGGATATTGTAAGTGTAGATATTAAAACAGGAACATACAAAGGCAAATTGAAACCTTCTTCTGATACAGATACACATTTAGAAATGTACCACAATTTTAAAAATATTAATAGTATTGTTCATACCCACTCAACCTGGGCAACGATTTGGGCACAAATGGGGAAAAATATACCTGCACTAGGAACAACACATGCAGATTATTTT
>JAETTH010000264.1 GCA_021769225.1 Erysipelotrichaceae bacterium | reverse complement strand
TGCCCTCAGCAGCACCTGGAACCTCCCGATAGCCGTCCTCATTTACTGCAATTGTTATCAGAGATGATGTTTCACTCATAATATAGCCTTGCCGTACTTCATTGCACTCATAATGAGTAGCCTGTGTCAGTTGAGCGTCCTCTTGCTCCTGCTCCAGCATTTCATTCAACGTTTCTTCTCATACTGCTGCGAACCAGTTATTCCATTTGAGCCTTATCGGAATGGTATGTGCTGACGTCATTCTATCAAAGTCTGTAAACTATATTTCTTTCTTGCCATCTGAATTTTCGCAACTATATATACCTTATCCACTATAGATGCTATTTCTGTCTAAATTTCGTCAAAAATGCACGTTAATTATCATTTGATTAAATTTCTGCTATTATCTCTAAATATAGAGGAAATGTTACATGATATTTCAACTAACAGATCGTCTTACAAATTTTTCTAAAAACCCATTTATAACAACAAAAAATCTGAAGAGTTATGTTTACTCCTTTGAAGTTATTTTCTCTTCAATTTTTTCTTTTGGGAAGTATTTTTCTAACAGCGATTTTAACAAAAACCTTCTATACAACTTTTTGTTATACCAGAAGTTTTGGCTGTTTCACAGAATGGCCGAAGAATACCAGGCATTCATGCATTTAAATTGCTATTTACTCTCAAGGATAACTTTTCTAATTTTTTGTTAGCACAATTTGTTATTTTCTAAACGATGCACCAAAGAAATTTACTGTTTTTTGACATGTATTAACTCTATAATCTTATTACTTTTTTCCCGCTGGAACTTAAAAATAATTCTTTAATACGTCGGCAAAAAAGTCCACAAACAGGCTCATTAAACTGTCATGGATTTTCTATGTAGTATCGTTTTTTATTTTTATAAAAATCCCTTATTGTTTCATTTACAATTATTTGAGAATATTCTCAGGCTACTTTCTCTATACTTATGGCCATTTATCTAAAATCAAACAAAGGAGGTGAAAGCATATGAAAGAACTGATCT
>JAETTH010000035.1 GCA_021769225.1 Erysipelotrichaceae bacterium | reverse complement strand
AGCCGCCAAACTTTTAATATTATATCATGTTTGGAGTGGGTATTTTTGTTGCTTTACTCAACGCTAAAAGCTTTCCGTTACCACGGGTATAACCCGTGGTTTACCCTTGAAGTTAATCAAAAGAGCTAGTAGTCTTTCTACTAGCTCTTACCTTTTAGTTTTTTAAATCAAAATATATTCTTGATTTATTTTATCGATTCCATAAACTTTATCAATTTCACCTTTCATACTTTTATCATTTAAAAAGATAAGTCTTTCAAAAAGATTATCTTCTATTAATTTTTTAAGTTCCAAATTTAATTTTAAATCTTCTAATGAATTTCCATGGGCAGTAAAAATCCCCTTAATTCCAGAACAAATTGCATATTCAATCGCATCACAATCTTCCTTACTTCCAATCTCATCTGCCACAATCACACTTGGTGACATAGAACGAATTAACATTTTCATTCCCATAGCTTTTGGGACATTGTCCAAAACATCTGTCCTAATTCCAATATCGTTTTGAGGAATCCCTTTATAACACGCCGCCAATTCTCCTCTTTCATCAACTAGACCAACCGTAAGTCCTTTAAACTGAATCTGATCCATCCCATTACTAACTTTACGAACTAAGTCTCTAAGTAAAGTCGTTTTTCCTGCTCCTGGTTTTGAAATCATTAAAGTATTATATACTGTATTATTAGTAGCGTCTAATACATATTTTAATATTTTGGTTGAACAACCTATTACTTGTCTTGAGATTCTAAAATTTAAACTAGAGATATAATTAATATTAATAATCTTGTTTTCTTTCATTACAATACTTCCTGTAATTCCAACACGATGACCTCCTGGAAGTGTAATATATCCATTGCAAATCTGATTTTGGTAAGAATAAATTGAATTATCACAAATATATTGCAATATATTTAGAATTTCTTCAGGATTAATATAATAACTTATTACTTTTTCTGTTTGTCCAGCTTTTAAAATAACAGGTTTAGACACTCGAATTCTAATTTCTTCTAAAGTATTATAAATATTGGTGTCACTTAACTGTTGATTTAATAAATTTTGTAAGTTCACTGGAAAGGCTTTTATGATAGAAGCTAAGTTATTCAAAACTAATCTTCACTCCTCCTTTTGAGCATAAAAAAAGCATATATATTTATATATATGCTTTTTCTCTTTCTTTTAGAACCTTTTTTCTATTCTTCCCAGTTATGATATACTTCAGAAACATCGTCTAAATCATCTAGGTTATCTAATAATCTTTGCATTTTCTCTGCACTTTTCTCATCTAATTTAACATAAGTAGTTGGGACCATTTGCACAGCTGCCTCAATAAATTCCAATCCATTTTGTTCCAACTTTTCTCTTACTTCTGAGAAATTTTCTGGAGCTGTTGTTATTTCATATACTTCTTCTGATACTTCAAAATCATCTGCTCCACAATCTAATGCAAGCATCATTAGATCATCTTCACTCATGTTGGTAGTTGTTTTATCAATTACAATAACACCTTTTTTATTAAATAAATATGATACACAACCTGTTGTTCCCAAATTTCCACCAGATTTATCGAATACATGTCTTACATCAGCTGCTGTTCTATTACGATTATCTGTAGTTGCATTAACAATTACTGCAATACCACTTGGTCCATATCCTTCATAAGTTATTTCTTCATAATTTTCATTATTATTACTTCCAGCTGCCTTTTTGATTGCATTATTAATTGTATCATTTGGCATATTAGCAGCCTTACATTTTGCGATAACATCTTTTAATTTAGAATTACCAGCCGGATCAGGTCCTCCTTGTTTTACAGCCATTAATAATTCTCTTCCTAGTTTTGTAAATATTTTTCCTCTAGCTGCATCTGCTTTTCCTTTTTTTGCTGCTATGTTATGCCATTTTGAATGTCCTGACATGGTTGATTCCTCCTTTTAAATTTTTCTAGCATTTTCTGACTTTTTAGTCAATTATATCAATAATTTTAACGTTTTTACTCTTTGGTAACGTGACCCTTTTCATTATAGCACAAGAAGGTAAATTTGTGTAGTATTTTCCAAATATTTTTGCATTTTACGCATTCTAGTTGCATCATTTTATCTGTAATTATTCTTTATTTTTATAAATTTATTGTATTTTCTTAACTCAGGGGCAAATTGATATGGATCAAAATTTTATGCCATCTTTCTTTTTGCTTATCAGTTAGTTACAATTTACTATTGTTATCTTCAACAGTTTTTGTTATTTCTTCTTTGTTTAACTTAACAAAATTTTGGACATGTACTACAATAGCTTTTGCTGTGATTTTCTTTGAACTTTTATAACCATAGTTTTGCTATCATCCTTCACAATTTTTTCTAATTTTTTTGATTTGTCATCACAATATATCAAATGTGCCATAATAGCTTTCTATATCATCTAACTTTTTACTAGCTCATAATTCATAATAAATAAAATTTTAAAAAATTATACCAAGTATCATTATTAAATTTTTCATTAAAAATTTTACAATTTCTAACTCTCCATACCAAGAAGCAGTTAATGAAATTTGAAAGTAATTCTTTATACTAATAATAACATTGTGCCTATTATTATTCCTATAAATCCTATTATAGACTTTTTGTTCATTTTTTCTTTTAGAATAAAATATGAAAATATAATAGTTATAACTATACTCAATTTATCTATTGGTACTACGATACTTGCTTGCCCATCTTGTAATGCTTTATAATAGCATAACCAAGATAAACCTGTTGTTAGTCCTGAAAAAACAATGAACTTCCAACTTTTTTTATCTATATTTTTAATTTCACCTTGCTTTTTAGTCACAAAAACAACTATCCAAGCCATAATTAAAACAACTATTGTCCTAATTGCTGTACCTAAATTTGATTCTACTCCTTGTATTCCAACTTTTCCTAAAATTGCTGTTAAACTAGCAAATATTGCAGATCCTAAGGCAAAAAATAACCATTTTCTATCCTTTGATTCTTTTGTGTCATCTTTTTTTTCAATCATCAGATATGTGCCAATTCCTATTAAAACAATAGAAATTACTTTTAATACAGTTATCTCTTCTCCCAAGAAAATCATTGCTAAAATCATTGTTAAAATTGTACTTGATTTGTCTATTGGAGTAACATGATTAACATTTCCCAGTTGTAATGCTTTAAAATAACAAAGCCATGAAAAACCAGTTGCTAATCCAGATAGTATTAAAAATATTATTGTTCTCATTGAAAGCTCTGTTATCGTATTAAAAGAACCTACTATAAAAACCATTAACCAAGAAAATATCAATATTATTATTGTTCTAATTGCTGTTGCCAAATTAGAATCTGTATTTTTTATTCCAATTTTTGCAAGTATTGCTGTAATTCCAGCAAAAAATGCTGAACCAAAAGCATATAAAATCCACATTTTTTGTTTCCTTCCTATTTTTAAAAATTCTTATTTTTCATTAGTATATTATCACAAAATTAAAAAAAAGAATAGTTTTTACACTATTCTTTCAAATCTTTTCAATAACACATCAAATTGCCTACAAGCAAATTAGAAACAGTAGTACCCATAACTTGTATAATTATTCAATATTTCTAACAGGAATTGCATACTTTGCACTCTTTTCTCCACCGAAATTAAATCTAGGAGCTATATCATCTGCATACTCTAATCCGTATTTTTTAGGATCATATTTTTCTATCGCTTTAAAAATACTCTCTATTGCAGGGAAAAAGTCTTCTTCTTTTTCAAAAGGTTCACTTTCAAAATATATCATTTTACAAGAATCTAATTCTGCAATTTCACAATTTTGTGGTATATCGCCTTGATAATCAATTGAAACTTCTACCCCAGAAGCAATTTTTGAATACCCATCTTTCAATAACTTATTAGGTAATTCCAAAATAGCAGCGGTATCAAACTTTGATATAATACTATTAAATAGTCCTTCCCATTCACATCCCATTTCTTCACAATATGAAAAATAATCATTTGCTTTTTTTGAACGCATAAATATTAATTTTCTTTTTGGTCTTTCAACAGTTGTGATCATACATAACTTTGTTTCTTTTTCCATTAATAATTCCTTCTTTTTTAAAATATATGAGTAATATGATTTTATTGGATATTGAACAAACAATGGAATAGGTTTTGGATTCTTTCTATATTGTTTTGGTGTTATCCCAAAAGTATTATTGAAAGCCCTAGTATACCCTTCGTGAGTGTCATAACGAGATTTCATAGCAATATCTAATATTCTTTTATCCGTTTTTAATAATTCTTGTGAACTATTAGATATTAATATAAGTCTTACATATTCTTGTGGCGTTTTGCCTATTAACTCTTTGAAAACACGATCACAATGTCTATGTGAATATCCAATATTACAATACATTTGGTTTAAATTGAAATTTTCTTTAAATATATTTTTTCTAATATAATCTTGCATTTTTTGTACTATTTCAACTTTTTCCCATTGTACTTTCATTTCTTACTCCTTTTATATTTTAACAGGATTACTTTTAAATTTCTTGACTTAGTTGGACAAATTTTAATTTACTATTAAAAAGGAAGGTGCTATTAAAGGATATTGAAACATCAATTATATTATCAATTATATTACTTTAATATTTTTTAAATCTTCTCATCGAAAAATTGTAATGTGTTTAATTATTTTCTTCTTAAAACAACAGAAATAAAATTAAGATGTTTACAAGCTCCTGCCTCTATTGCTTCTTTATCAGATTTTGCATATTCCTTATCACAATTAATCCAATCATTCCATATTTCTATATTACTCTCAGTTTCCTTAATAGAAATAATATCTATTCCATCTGTTTGTTTAATTATATTGGTCCAATAATCTATATCATGCATATATTCTAGTTGCTCTGCAGTCCAAGATAATAACAGTTCTGATGGTAAATTTAGTTAATTACTTTATCTATCCATTTTTTATAAAAGTCCAATTGTTCTTTTGTATGAAAATAGTGTTCCCCATTTTCTAATATAGATAAATTACAATTAAATTTTTGCGAAAATTCTCTAATAATATTTTCATTTTGCATATTGTCTTTATTTCCATACAAAATATATGTTTCTTTGTTCCAATCACTAATAGGATTATTTTTCACATATACATAATAATCCCAATATAATGTTTGCCCAAAATCTGTTTTTATTTCTTGTCTCTCTTCTAATTCTTTTTTAGTAGTATTGCTCCATAACATCATATTATCAATTATTATTTTCATATTTACAACAGGAGATAAGAATAGACATTTGCTTATTTCCTCGTCTTTATATGCTAATAAACTAAAATAAGCTCCCATGCTACAAGCAAAAATGTTTATTTCATGATAAGTTGTTTTTGCATAATCTATAATCTGTTTTAGGTCTTTTACACAATTTGGGACTTTACACAAATACTGTGTATCTTGTTTTCTTTCTCCGTGTTCTGGGAGATCAAAACTTAATACTTGATAACCTTTATTCACTGCACTATTTGCTAATATTTTTATGACTTCGTCTTCTTTATTAGACATATTTCCATGTATTGCAATAATAACTTTTCCGCTTTTTTCTCCCCATATTATTGATGGAATATTGTTTATTTTTATTCTTTCTATTTTCATGATACTCCTCCTTTTTAAAAATTAAAATTTAAAAGTTATCATTTTGCTTATTAAAATCCTATTTTTTTATATTGTCAAAACTGTTACTTAATACATAATATACTTTTTGTTGATTTACAGAATATACGAAAGAAACCCTCGTTGCCCGCACACCTTCTTAACAAACAACTTTAAGAACTGAAAAAGCTTCTCTGTAACTAAAACAATCATCAAACACTCTTCAAGAAGTTTTTTTGCACGCTCATACCTGTTATCCCAAGAAACTATGTGGGGTCTTGTGCTTTCTGGTGCAAGTAAAGAGTAGTTTGTGATTAAAGAATATTTCTGCTTTTCTTCTCTGTAACCAATGCCCGGTTCAATAATTAAACATCTACCATTTTTATTATCTAGCATTGATTGCATTGTTGCGCCATTTGCATAAACAATTTCTTTTTCTGTTACAATATGTAAATAGATAGCAAATATTCTTGTTACAACTTGTGCAATACATCCAGCCACCATAGTTAGTTGCTAATCTTGTATTGACTAAGTCTTTGTTTTTACTGCTCTTGCCAATATAACACCTTCCTATATCCTAGATTTTTGTATTCAATTCAATCTATTTATATAAATTCTTACTAGTCATAATAATATCTTGTTCTCATTTTCAGAAATATAATTTTTAAGTTGATTTCTTGTATAATTTTAATTTAATATTTTTTTTCAATGCAACATCTCGAAAAAGCCTAGTAATATAATTGCTTTTTTCTTTAAGAGTTAATTTGTTTATTTCTTCATTATCTTTTATTTGATTCATTATATTTTTCAAATCTTGCAAATCTAAAAGATTAACACTTAAGCAGAAAAATGTTTTCTTTCTACCATCATTATAATTTTCTAGCAAAAATTTTAAAATATCTATTTTTTCTTTTTGTTCTGCATTATACTTATCAATACCCAATTCTTTTATTCTTTCAAAATCTTTCATTCTATTCCTATGAGTTATAAAGGAATCGTAACTATCTATATCTTTATATTTTTCACAAGGAAAGCAAGAACATTGGGAACAATATTCAATTTTATTATGTTCAATACTACATTTTGCAATCGCACAAGATTGATTGCCTTCACCTCCACCACAGCCTGGGCAATAATTACCTAAATACATTGGACATAGTCCGCAGTTCAAGCCACATAATGAAAACAATAAATTTCTTCTCTTAAAATTTTTCATATCACTTCTCACCTTCCAATTACTCTTTGATTGACTAATCTACAAACTGTAAATTTGTAGATCTATTTTACTATTACATTGTTGATTTTTAATTTTTTACCATCTTATATTCTTTAAGCTCTTTGACAATATTTCTTAGACTTGCATTCCGCTTCAAATAAATCTATATAAACTTTTTGTTTTTTTCTTCTTTTGGTACAACTTTTATTATATCTGTATCTAATACTTCCGCTATGGCTTTGTTTGTTTCATCATAATTTCCTCCCTAAGAATAATAAATAATTAAACTTTTATCTTTCTCTTCTTTACTCACTTCTTAAAGATTCAACTGGATCTTTCTTACTTGCTATTTTCGCTGGAATTAGTCCTGCAATCATTGTCAATGCTACACTTATAGCTACAAGTCCTACAGCCCCTACTAATGGTAAACTACTTAAGTTACTTACATTTGCCACATTTTCTATAATAATGTTAATCGGTATATTTAATAATACTGTTATTCCAATTCCAAGTACTCCTGCGGTTAGTCCTACAATTAAAGTTTCTGCATTAAATACTCTTGAGATATCTTTTTTAGAAGCTCCTATTGATCTTAAAATTCCTATTTCCTTTGTTCTTTCTAGTACAGATATATAAGTAATAATTCCAATCATAATACTTGATACTACTAATGATATTGACACAAAAGCAATCAACACATAACTTATCATGTCTATAATTTGAGTTACAGAACTCATAAGCATTCCAACTAAGTCACTATAATTAATAACATTTCCATCATTTCCATTATCTCTTTGTTTTTGATTATAATCTTCAATGAGGTTCTTTATTTCTTCTTTAGCCTCAAAGTCTTTAGCATATATGTTAATAGCTGATGGTTTTTCTAAATCCACTGCACCCAACTTCAAAAGTGTACTTTCATAAGTCGCCTCTGCTTGTTCTTTATATTTAGAAACAACATCTGCTAATTCTTCAGTTGGTAATGATTGTAAATATCTCTTTTGCTCTGTGCTTAATTTTTCTATATTAAATTCTTCGTTAGAGAATTCTAATCCAGTAATAACATTTCTATTTGGATTTTCTTTTTGTTCTTTTACAATATCGGCTGCATTTATTTTATTAATGATATGCTTCTCTAACTCGTCTGTATATAAAATTCCTCCAGTCTCATTTCTTGTTCCCGACCACTCTTCACCTGGTTTTACAATTCCAACTACTTTTATTTCTTCAGCATCTTCTAATTTTCTTTTTAAATATTCTTCATCTTCTGATTTATCTACCCATATATGATTTACTTTCTCAAAATAATCTGTATTTAATAATACTTTATAAGAAAGTCCTATTAGTTCATCATAATTATATGAGATTTCTTCTGTTTCGATTTTTTCTCCTTCATTTACTTTTTTATATAATTCTTCTAATTCATTTTGGTCTTTTAGTCCCAAAGCATATAACACATAATCACTTATTTGATTGTTTTCATCAACTAAAAGAACTACTTCATTATAATTTTCAGGCATTCTTCCACTAACTATTTTATACATTTTTTTATTTATTTCTTCATTTTCAAACATTTCACTCCAAACATCACTAAGTATAATGTTGGCTCCCATTCCTTCTGATGGAATTCCTATACTATCTAATACAGTATTGGGATTAACTTGCAGTATTCCACTTGAAGTATCGGATTTGTATAATTGCAAATTCAAATCATATTCATATCCAATAGCAGTTGTATAGTCTTTTATATTGCTTTCTTCGCTTTCAAGATATTTCTTAAATAATTCTAGATTATTGGATTGAATTTTACTCCCCATAATCGATAACATATCTCCAATTATATTATTGGAATATATTTTGTCTTCAATGGCACCTTGCTGTTCCTTGTCACTCATTGTATCTTTTCTTATTTCAGAAATGGCAGAGGTAATATCTACAGATTCTTCTTCAATTGTTAATGGATATGAAGTTAATGCTTCTTCTTGTACTCTATTAATATAATCTTGAACACCACTAGATAGTGATAAAATTAATGCTATTCCAATAATTCCAATAGAGCCTGCAAATGATGTTAAAATAGTTCTTGCTTTTTTAGTCATTAAGTTATTTAGACTTAAATGAATTGCCGTAAAAAATTTCATAGAAGTCCTTTTCAACTTTTGATCCTTTTCTTTTTTGTTTTCTTGTTTTTCATCATTTTGTATTGGATTAGAATCATCTATAATTTTACCATCTAAAATTTTAATAACTCTACTAGAATACTTTTCAGCAAGTTCAGGATTATGTGTAACCATAATAATTAACTTATTTTTTGAAATCTCTTTTAATATTTCCATTACTTGCATACTTGTTTTAGTATCTAATGCTCCTGTTGGCTCATCTGCTAAAATGATATCTGGGTTATTAACTAAAGCTCTAGCTATTGCAACTCTTTGCATCTGACCACCAGATAATTGATTTGGCTTTTTGTTGATTTGATCTTTTAATCCAACTTCTTCTAATGCTTTAATTGCTCTTTGTCTCTTTTCTTTTTTAGATACTCCTGAAATAGTTAATGCTAATTCTACATTAGAAAGTACAGTCTGATGAGTAATTAAATTATAACTTTGAAATACAAATCCTACACTATAGTTTCTGTAACTATCCCAATCTCTATCTTTAAAATCTTTTGTGGATTTCTCATTGATAATTAAATCTCCTGTTGTATATCGATCGAGTCCTCCTATAATGTTTAATAAAGTGGTTTTTCCACAACCGCTTTGACCAAGAATTGATACAAACTCGGATTCTCGAAATTCTATATTTATACCTTTTAAGGCTTCTACTTTTTCATTTCCACTTATGTATGTTTTCGTTATGTTTTTTAATTTTAACATAGTCTATGTTCCTCCTTTTAGTTATAGAGTTAGCAACAATTATTTTAAATATTTAACATCACTATTATTTTATTGTCAATATAATGTATAGAATATTTTTATCATTCTTTTTCATCACCTACCATACCTTTTCATTACACTATATTTATCCTTTTTCCCAAAATTGTGATTTATATTATTTTTGTAATATTTTGTAAATCTTATACCCTCTTATTTTTTTATCTATGATATAGTCCTCACTTATACATTATTCCATTAATTTCTAATATTACATTTTTAATTAATATTTATAAGAGTTACATATAGAAAGAAAAGGTTTTCTATCTCATAATATCTATGATTTTAATAATATTTTAGATGTATATAAAGATATAAATACAAAAGGAAAGTTGCTAATTGCCAACAGAATCCATCATGCATTAAAAAACAAAAATTATGAAGTTGGTCCATATAATGTCTTACTATTTATAAGTCAAAATCTTTTTGCTAGTATATTTCATCTTTCTTTATAGTTAATTTCATCTTCTCTTATTTTACCCTTTTATTGTTAAATTCTTTTCGTATTTTGACCTTTTTTTGTCATAGAAAAAGTACCTCCTTATAATATTTTAACACAAATCTATTTTTTATTTGTGTCTACCTATAAGGGGTACTCTTCAAATTTCATTTTTCTTCCTTCTATTTTTATTACCATATCATAAAAATAATTTTTCTCAAACTGATTATTTCTTTAATATTCTTCTTATTGTTTCTTGTCTTATACGTATTCATAACCTAGTAATTTAACTTGATTTGAAACAAAGTCTTTATTATCATCTATTTCTTTTACTAAATCAGTTGATAAATATTTTTTATTATCATCTGCAAATACTGTAACAACTGGCTCTTTTACTTTTTTAGTTAATAGGATACTTCCTATTAAATTAGCTCCTGATGAAATTCCTACTCCTAATCCTAACTGTTTTGCTAATCTTCTTGCCATATTTACTGCATCATCATCATTAACTAAGATAATATCATCAATTGCATTTCTATCAACTAAATCAGGTACAAAATCATCTCCAATTCCTTCAATCTTATGTTGTGAAATAATTTTGCCTTGTGAAATAATAGGCATTTTATCTGGTTCAATGGCCGTTATTTTTAAATCTTCGGATTCTTTTTTTAATCTTTTTCCAACTCCCATTAAAGTTCCTCCAGTTCCTACTCCAGATACAAATCCACCTAGTTTACTTGGTGCTTGCTCAATGATTTCTTCTGCTGTTGTTTCATAATGAGCTAAGAAGTTATCTTGATTTGCAAATTGATTTGCTAAAAAACCATTTAATTTCTTTGCTAACTCTTTAGATTGTTCAACACAAGTAATAAATCCTCCTTGTTCTTTTGAAATTAATATAACCTTTGTTCCATAGCCTTTCATCAATTCGATTCTCTCTTTACTTGCCCAATCTGGCATAAAGATATATACTGGATGGTTATAGTAACTACCAAGTGCTGCAAGAGCAATTCCAGTATTTCCACTAGTAGCTTCTACAATTGGCATACCTTCTATTAATTCCCCTCTTTGTTTTGCTTTTGTAATAATATAATAAGCGACCCTGTCTTTAATACTTCCACTTAAATTATAATATTCTAGTTTTGTATAAACTGATTTTTCTTCTCCTTGGAACTCATAATTAATTTTTATCATTGGTGTATTTCCAATTCCACTATTTTTCTCAAACATATCTACTTCCTCCTTAAAAATAATAAAAAACTATGTATTCATTTTCCATGTCTACATAGTTTTTCTATATCTTATATCTCAAAATTATGAAAATAAAATATGTTTCCTATTGTAGACACGAAATAGAATACTCCTATCTACAATCAAGAGATAGAGTATTACTTCATACAACAACAGCAATTAACAAACATATTTCTAATTTTCATAAAATTTTCTTCCTTTCTTATTTTCTGTGATTTTTAAAGTGTATAATATATTATATGCGCCCTTCCATATAATGTCAAACATTTTATCTTTTTCTTACTTGTCAATACCCCTTTCTTGTTCTTTTTTATTTTTATATATACTTTGCCCAAGGTTTTGTTATTTCAAATGGAATATTTAGATTATAATTTGTTCCAGTTGCCATAGAAATGTTAGGTTTATAGGTTCCATGATAATCACTACCACCTGAAATATAGTAATGATTTTCCCTACAAAATTTTAGTAAGAATTCTGTTTGTTCTTTTGTAAATTTACTATAATAGCACTCAATTCCATCTACTTTTCTGGTATCTGTTAAAGCATGAAATACTTTCATCGAATTTTCTCCATAAATAAAAGTATGGGGGATAAAGGCTAACCCTCCCGCTTCTCGAATTAATTCGATTACCTTATCTGGTGTTGGAATCAAGCCAGAATTGTCAACAAAATATGAACTACTTGGATTTGACATATGTTCACGATAGAAGATAAATGGATCTTGATAATTTGTTTCTTCTTTAAACTTACTATTTTCAGGATGACTTAACAGCTCCTCTATAATTGCAGTTTGTCCTGATTCATTTTTAGGATTAAAATGAATATTTTGCATATCCAATTGATATCCTTTTTTCTTGATAATTTCCAAAAGAACATCTACTTCATGCAAATTAATCTGCTCATAAGTTGGCTCTAGTTTAGTAATTTCACGATTAATCATATTAGGATCAACATTATATCCTAAAATTTCAATTACAGTACCCTCTACAATTGATTTTAGCTCACATCCACAAATCATTTTTCCTTTAAACAACTTTCGGATATTTTCATCCCTTAAATCATCATAACTTAAACAAGTATCATGATCTGTAATCGAAATACACTCTAATTTCTTTTTTTGAGCTTCTTCTAATAGTTCCCTTACTGTACATGTTCCATCTGAATAATTGGTATGCATATGTAGATCAATCATAAATTTCTCCTTCTATCTTTTTTCTTTTCTATTATACTACTTTTTTCTATTCTATTTCAAATGTTTCATATTTTTAGAACCCCCTGTAAAACAGAGAATTCATTACACAAAAAAGAATAACTAGAAATCTTCTAATTATCCTTTTATATCACTATTCTATTTTAAGAATCCATTGATAATAGCATCTTCTGCTTCTTTTTCTGTTAAGCCTAAAGTCATAAGTTTTACTAACTGCTCTCCTGCAATTTTACCAATTGCCGCTTCATGAATTAAGTTGGCATCAATATTATTAGCTGTAATTTCTGGTGTAGAAGTAACTTTAGCAGAATCTTTAATAATGGCATCACACTCAACATGAGCAAAACATTGGTTATTACCATATACCTTTGAAATAAACTCTTGCTTTGAGTTTTCTGTTGCCACTGACCTAGATGTTACATGTGTACTAGAGTTTTTTCCATTTAGCTCCACATTAAATATTGTTTTTGCTACTTGCTCTGCGTGTGTCATAATCTTTTCTGTAATGACTAAACTTGTATTATCATATAGATTAGCATTTGTAGTACGAATCGTAGAATCTACACCTCTAATTTGAGTTGTTTGCATCTCCATTGTACTTCCATCTTTTAAAGTTACTTCTGTAACTGGATTTAAAATCCTTTTTCCAGTACCACTACCTTCACCATAATGCTTTTCAATATACTTTACTCTTGCTCCTTCTTCTAGGAAAAAACGATGAATTCCATCATGTTGAGAATCTTTATGCTCATCATTATGAATACCACATCCAGCAATGATAATTACATTTGCATTTTTACCAATATAGAAATCATTATAAACAACATCTTTTAATCCACTTTGCGTTAGAATAACAGGAATATGAACAATTTCGAACTTAGTATTTTCTTTTACAAAAATATCAATACCAGAGACATCTGTTTTTGTTACAATATTCACATTTTCTGTTACTTGTCTTTGAATTCCCTTCCCATTTTCACGAATATTATATGCTCCTGTTAGATTTCCATCTCCAATATCTGCAATTTCCTTTAACAAATCTTTTTCTAATTTATTCATGGCAATCCTCCTTTGGAAACTTAAAACATCTTGGCTTACCAAGAACACTCTCCATCATTTCTTCTCTCGTTCCAATTTTTTCTACTTTGCCATTATTCATCAAAATAATCTGATCTGCAATCGCTAATATTCTTTCTTGGTGAGAAATAATTAAAGTGGTTCCTTTAATCTGATTTTGAATTTCTTCAAATACTTGAATTAAGCTATGGAAACTCCATAAATCGATTCCAGCTTCTGGTTCATCAAATATGGTAAATTTTGAGTTTCTAGCAACAACAGATGCAATCTCAATTCGTTTTAATTCTCCTCCAGAGAGTGAAGCATTTACCTCTCGATCAATATATTCTCTCGCACATAATCCAACCTTTGATAAAATTTCACAACTTTCTGCTTTTGTCATTTTCTTACCAGCAGAAAGATTAATTAAATCATGTACTGTAATTCCTTTAAATTTTACAGGTTGCTGAAAGGCAAATCCTATTCCTAAGTTTGCTCTCTCATTAATTGTTTTATCTGTGATATCTTTTCCATCTAAAAGAACTTGTCCTTCATCAGGTATTTCAATTCCCATAATAATTTTAGCTAAAGTTGATTTACCAGATCCATTTGGTCCAGTGATAACAATAAATTTTTCATCTGGAATTTGAAGGCTGATGTGATCTAGAATTTTCTTTCCATCACGTGTAAAACAAATATTTTTTAGTTCTAACATAAATTCCTCCTTTTCTATTGTTTTGCTTTATTTTCTAAAGCATTATTTATTTTATCACATTTTTATTTTAAAGTAAAATTTTTTAGATTAATTTCAAAAAAAATTTTATTTTCTTTTTATTTAATAAGCTAGACTCTTCTATCAAAAAATCAAGAGACAATACTATCTCTTGATTTCTATTTTTTCCACAAATTCTTTTATTTGTTTTGCAAGTTCCTCTTCTTTTCCAGCATAATTATGAGTCGCTCCATCTATATATCCAATGTCTTTTTTTTCATTTTGAATTTTATCTACAAGCTCTTTTGAAAGGATTTCTGCATTTTGCAAAATTAGTTCATTTTGATTCCCCCATCTTATCATAAGAGGAACTTTTATCTCATTTAATATCTCTAACTTATTTTCCTTTTCCCCATACTTAAAAAAGTCAATCTCATGATTATCTACACTATATCTTAAAAAGCTCTTTACACTAATGGGACAAATAAAACTCCCCTTTGGCATTAAACTTAGTTCTTTTCTCTTCTTTTTTTGACTTATAGCATAATGAATTGCCCTGTTAAAGCTTTTTCCTAGAGAGAACTTTAATACAGCAGGTATATCAACTGGAGATAAAAGAATGATTGCCTTTATTAAAGAAATTTCTTCATCCTTTCGCTCTATCATCTTATGATAAGTATAAACCGTCTTTGTACAACCAAGACTATGTCCTTGCAATATAATTTCTTGAAATCCCAAACTTTTTGCAAAAGAAATAGCTCCTTTTACATCATAATAGGAATCTAAGACATCCTCATAAACACTTCCTCCTAAAATTTTTTCCTGATTACGATTAGAAGTAGAAACTAAATCATGTCCTCGATTATTATAACTTAAATAAGCAATTCCACTTTTAGTCACTTCTTGAGCAATTACATCTTCTCTTTTACGAAAAAGATTACTAGTAATTCCATGTGTGCTAATCACAACTCTAGATGTTTTGTTATCTGGCAAATGTAAAAGACCATAAAGCTCTAAACCATCAGTAGCCTTAAAATAAATTTTTTCCAATTTCAAACTTTACTCACACTTCTTTCTCCTATTTTTTATATCCTATTCCATAACTTGTTTTCTGTCAATATTCATAGTATATTTTATTTTTCAAAATTTAACAAAGATTTTTACAATATATCAAAAACTTTATTACAATATATCAAAAACTTTATTAATCTTGTTTTTCTAGTACTTTTATGATATATTAGATACACTAACTTTTTAGGAGGTATTCTTTTATGCAAAACTTACAACATGCAAGAGGAGTTATCTCATGGTATGCTCATTATCATCCTGATGATCCCGAAGCAGAAAAATTACATGCAAAAATTCAAGCAAGATACCTCAAAATGATTCCTAATAGTTAGGATCATAAAGGAACTCTACTTTAAAGTAGAGTTCCTTCTTCTTATGTTATAGGAAATTTCTCAAAAACAAAAATATGAAGATAAAAAATAAAAGGCACAACAAATGTGCCTCAAAAAATGCATTTTTGAAGATTAATGTTGAAATATTTTTCCG
>JAETTH010000263.1 GCA_021769225.1 Erysipelotrichaceae bacterium | reverse complement strand
TTTAGCGTATTTCCCGAGATATGTGTAGCCAAATAAGAAAATTGATATTCTTTGCTCCAATTATGATCCATCAATTGATCTATTACACTATTCATACCACCCTTTTCTGACCTCGAGGTACTACACATTAAAATTCTTATCATAATTCACACTCACATTCTATGTATAAATTCACGTATTGAATCTAGAATACTGTCTGTATTAGAAGCATATGATACTTCTTCTATTAGCTTTGCTTCATTAACACATTGTGCTATATCTTTTTCATCATAGCATGCCGTTATCATTCCCATTTTTTCAAATTCTCTTACAAGTTGAAGTTGATGATCGTCAACAACCTCATGATATTTGGCCAATCTTGGTACAGCAATTACTTTTTTTCCCATTTTTATTGAGTTTACAATAACTCCTGTTACCCCATGCGTTATAACAATTTCACATTGGTTTATTTTTTTAATAAAATCATCATGATTCAAAAAATCTACATATTCAAAATTCTTTGGTTTATACTCACTTGAACCAATTTGAGCAAATACAGTATCTATTATTTCTCCCTTCTCCCTTGCATTATCAATTGCATATAATAGTCTATTAAATTGAAAACTCCTCGATCCAACTGTTATAAATATCATCAATATATACCACCTTTGCAAATAGCCTTCGGGTAAAACTTCATCATATTTTTCCATTGTACATAAAATTGATCCGCAAATTTATATGCAATTTTTCCTGATAAGGTAGGATTATCAATCTTTGCAAAAGATTCTATATATATTACTTTTCCGTGGAAAAGCTTAGCCCAAATCATTATGGGGACTGTAGCTAATGCACCTGTTGACACAATTAAATCCGGCCGTTGTTTTAATACAATTACAAAAGAAATTAGTACATTGTAAAAAAATTTAAGTATAAAAGTTTTATCTGTACGGTTTATTTGCTTAACATATTTAACAGGAAAACCACTTGCTTTTACATGATATTCTAATTTTTCAGTTACGATAAAACTATTTTG
>JAETTH010000262.1 GCA_021769225.1 Erysipelotrichaceae bacterium | reverse complement strand
ACTAATTATAAAAAGAATTTGTCAAAATGTAAAGAGAAATTATTAAAAATGAACAAATACTTAACTCATTGTTCACAGTATTTACATATTTTTCAATATATGTTATTTTATATAAACCATTAAGTATTAAAAATAGGTGGTTTTATGAAAAGTGCAACACGTCTTGCAGTTTGTTCAATCGTGTCGGCATTGTCGGTAGTTTTGCTTTTTCTTGGCGGAATAACATTTGTTCTTGCATATATTATGCCAATGATTGTCGGCCTCTTTATGATAATGCTCAGGCGTACTTTTGGTACATCTTCGGCATGGATAACTTACACTGCAGTTTCAATTCTGTCTTTTATTTTGGTAGCAGATAAAGAATGTATGCTGATGTATGTTTTATTTTTTGGCTTCTATCCGATTATCCGGTCTGAAATAAACAAGATTAAATCAAAGTTCTTTGCTTGGATATTTAAATTTATTGTTTTTAACATCATGGTTTTGATTGTTCAGCTTATTCTTGTTTATGTTTTCGGAATTCCTTTTCTTGATGAGGGCGAAGGCAAAGCTTTCATTTTATTGTTTGTTGTTTTAATGAATATTATGTTTGTTATTTATGATAAATTGATTGATAAGGTTTCTCTGCTCTATCAACTTAAACTTGAAAAAAGAATAAAAAAGTTTTTTAAATAAAAATGACCCGTTACTAAATCAAAAGTAACGGGCATTATTTATTTATTCTTCAATTTATTTACCATCATTCTTGCAACTTTATAAACATCGCCGCAGCCAAGTGTTATTACCAAGTCACCGTCTTGCGCATTGTTAAGTACATAATCGCAGATTTCTTCAAACGTATCAAGCTGAATGGAGTTAGGTACTTTATCCGCCAAGTCTTTTGCTTTAATACCAATTGTATTGACTTCACGGCTGCCCATAATTGCAGATATAACACATCTGTCCGCAATTTTTAAAACTTCGGCAAAGTCGTCAAGCAGTATGGATGTTCTTGTAAATGTGAATGGCTGGTGTA
>JAETTH010000261.1 GCA_021769225.1 Erysipelotrichaceae bacterium | reverse complement strand
TGATGACGGTTTTTCATCATTAAGAAGATCATATACTTTAATCAAAAATGAATCTGATAGGTACTTATAAAAGACAATCCCTAACAAATAATCTTTATATTCATTCGCATCCATTTTTGATCTAAGTATATCTGCTCCACTCCATAATACACTGATAAGATCTTTGCTATTTTCTAGTTCTGCCATTTTGTTTATCTCCTTCACTTTCTTCTTCAAATTCCAAAATATCATCTATTCCACAATCTAGAAATAGGGCTACTTTTACAAGTGTGTCAAGATTAACAGCTTCATCTTTCCCCATCTTTGCGAGCATATTCGTTGTAATTCCAGCTGCCAATCGCATTTCAGTTTTAGAAATCTTTCTATCAATCAACATTTTCCATAATTTATTGTAACTATATTTCATGTTCACACTCCTTAAAGACTACCTAAAGTATAACATTTGAATTTTTATCTATCAATAAAATATTGACTTTCGTGATATTTATATTCTTAGATTGAACTTAAAAAATAATTATTACAATCAATAATCAATACTAGAATTAACATTCTAACTCCTAATAAATAGAAAAAGAAGTGAGATTAACCCACTTCTATCATTTTTTTAACAACTATTTCCTCCGTAGTATTTCTAATATTATTCATTTCCTGTAGCCATCTCATTTGATCTTTTTCTTTTAAATCTTCATTAACATTTCTTTCTTCCATAAGTTGCTTTACTAACACATCATATTGGTCATTCGTCTGCTGATCTATTGATACTAATTCATCATTTAGCTTATTTTCTGCAATCAAAGCTAGATAATGTGCTTTATAATTTTCTCTCAAATGCTTTAAATACATTCGCCCAAATCTAGTTAAAGTTGGTAATGATTTCTCTCCTTTTAAAACTGGAAATTCATAGTCTCCTACTTGTTGGTATTTCATTTCTTTCATCTGCTTTTCCTCCTAACGTGACTGTTCTCTCTGTCTTATTTTCTTCCATGCGATACGTTCTACATCATCTTTAAAGCTTC
>JAETTH010000260.1 GCA_021769225.1 Erysipelotrichaceae bacterium | reverse complement strand
TGTAAAGACTATTCACCAAAAGCAATTGGTATTGCTCTTCCTGGGCATTTTGATAAAACTAACAACTAAATCATTACTAATAATCCTTTTTGGAAAACTTTTAACATTAAAATCTTGTTAGATAATATCAATATGCCTATTTATTTTGAGAATAATGTTAAAAAACGGAAACAATCTTAAATGCTTATAAATTAGGTGATGAGGGTATAATAAACATCCTTCATTCCGCAATTAAATATCTTTCAATTACTATAAATAATTTATCTATGATGATCGATTCCAATAAAATCATAATTCATGGCGAATTATTTAGGATATAAGAGAAAAGACATCTTTATTACATAGTGCTGCAGAGAATACAGGCTATATAAAAAAATTAGTTGATGGAACTGCATCAGTTGAAGGATATGCTTAATATATTTATAACTTAGAGAAAATGTATAAAGCTATTGAAGATGCACTAGATAAAAACGAGAGTAATTCCGTTGTTAAACCTTTTGTAACAATATAACAAAACAATAAAAAATATGATTCTCTAATTTTTAGAAAATCATATTTTTATCATATTATTTAAGTTCTATTCTTTCTAAATCATATGGAACAAATACTTGTCCATCATAAACTGAATTTGCTTCTTCACTATAAAGTCTTTTACGTTCTAAAAGCTTCTTATCTTCTGTGTGATACAATACTAAATTTTCAACATTAAGTTCTTTTGCAAGTTTTCCCGCCTCAATAGGTGTACTATGATTCTTTTCATAAGGCTTAAATATTTCTCTATCTGCATATAAACAAAAAGCTTCTGACAGTAACCAATTGCAATTTTCAACATACTCTCTATTTACTTCATTATAGGGTTCATCCCCAAGACAAACTAATTTCTTCTCATTTGGAAGAATTGCTTTAAATCCAAATTGTTTATCTTTAGTAGATTCAATATCAAAGAACTCTATATTTATTCCTATAATATTTACTCTATCCCCATGGCATACTTCACAAATATTAATTCCATTACCTA
>JAETTH010000259.1 GCA_021769225.1 Erysipelotrichaceae bacterium | reverse complement strand
CGTAGATGTAATGGTAAATACATCTACTTTTTTAAAGCCGTAAGAAGTTCCTAGACGTATCATAGTATCTTCTACTCTGCTTACTTCAGCTCCCGATACAAGAAGCATTTCACCTATATCCAATATATTTGAAACCAGTTTAGTACTTTGCATTTAATGTCCTTTCAAAATATATAAAATCTTTATTATTATATTAATATTTATGGTTATTTACTATATTTATTTTATGTTTTTATATTATATCTATAAATTAAAATAGATGACAATTATTATTGTCATCTATTTTTTTGTACGGGGTAATTTATTTATATTAAAGGTCGTTTATAATATCTATTATGCCTCTAATATCATTGATTATATAATCTGCTCCTGCATTTTTATAAGTTTTCTTAACTCTTTCAATTTCTTTTTCTTTATTTTCTTTACTTAAATTATTGTATTCTTCCATTGTAAGTCCCATTTCCGAACTACCTTCAATAATTCCTACGGATATAACACCGGCATTTTTTCCTTCCAAAATATCAGAAACAGTATCTCCGACTTTAATTACTTCATCAACAGACTTTATGTTTAATTCTTCCATATTCTTAAATATCATGTAAGGATATGGTCTTCCCATTTTGTTGGTAGAATCGGGACTAAACCAAGCGTCAGGTTCGTAACCTTGGGATTTTGCCGTATCTGTAACTATTTTCATCATTTTATCTGTATAACCCGTGGTAGAGCCTATTTTAATATTCATTTTTTTAAGTTCTTCCACTGTTTCCAAGACATAAGGTTTTACATCGGAATGTTTATTCAAAACCTTTAATATCATATCAGAAAATCTGTCATGCATTGTCTTAACATCATCTTCATTGAATTTTCTATTATGCTTTTTAATAAATTCTTCACTTAATCTATCCATATTAAGCATAGTTCTTATATGGTCTATTTTAAGCATACCCATTGGCTTTCTTGTTTCTTCCATTGTAGGACTCAGTCCGTATGCGTTAAAAACTTCTATAAAAGTTTGAACC
>JAETTH010000258.1 GCA_021769225.1 Erysipelotrichaceae bacterium | reverse complement strand
TTTCTTCTTTTACTCCTATATAACTTTTGTTTGCCACAGTTTTTTTATAGTTGATGGTCCTGTTTTTGAATGAATAAGCCGTTTCTTTAATAAATTCATCGTTTTCTTTTATAACATATGGATTTATTATTATATCTTTATAAGTATAAGTAGTGTTTATAAAGACATCTCCCATTGCGTGAATGTAATAATGTTTTATATCTCCTTCTTTTCCTTCGTATTTGATTTTACCGCTGATAAGTAAACTGCCTTTTTTTACTTTATCACCTTTTTTTACTTTTTTTATAACATTATAAGCAATTATAATTTCTATTTTCCCGCCTTTGCCTGCAAACAAATCCACTGCTTTTGATTTATTGAATTTCTTTATAGGCGTATTTTTTTCAACAAGCTTGATTTTAGCTTGTGTACCTTTGTAATCTATGGTTACATCCGATAGATCATGGTATGTATTTAATAATACCTTGGATATTTCTTTTTTATCTACTCCGTATTTATAGCATCCTTCTTTAAATCCTGCATCTTCCAACGTACTTAATATGTCGTTTCTGTCTATCCTGTCTGTTCCTGTTATTTGTATATCCCAAATGAAAAAGGAGAAAGCAAAAATAATAACGGAAATTAAAAAGGCACTAAAAATAAATACTCTTCTTTTTTTTAGTGACTTGAAAATAGATTTTTTACCATATTCATTTTTAATATCTATTATGTATTGAGCCCTTTTTGCGATCTGTTCGGCTTTTTCAAAATCCGTCAGCATGATTTTAAATACTATTGTCGTTTTATCAAGTTTCTTTATATCCCAAATGGATATATTGTTGTGATTTATTAAATTGATATATTTTTACGGATGAAGTCCTTTTATCTCTACGAGGTAATACCCCATAATATAATGATAGAATTTTAAAATAAGCATAGTTTACTCCTATATGATCTATTCGATTGATGTTATCTGACCTTCTATTATTAGTTCTTCACTTATTAGAGTGGATAATAGCAAATCTTTTCCGTTAATGGAT
>JAETTH010000257.1 GCA_021769225.1 Erysipelotrichaceae bacterium | reverse complement strand
GTAGTTTGGAACACTTTTAGGTACAAATCCTACTCCTAAACAAATAAGTAATATTGGAAATAGACAAAATACTCGCCAATAATTACTTTTTACGTATTTATGGAAAAGACCTACTAATAAAAGACCTAATGTAAATGCAATAAATGTTGTAGCACGGTTTAACATGCCAGCGATATTATGATCAGCCAATGCTGACGCAAAAAAGATAACGTTTCCTGTCTGACCCGCAGATAGAGTATGTCCCCTTTGAATATATGTGTAAGCATCAATAAATCCAGCTGAAAAGGTTAAAGCAGTTGCTAAAATTCTTGATTCGGATGGACAATATTTATCATTAAAAAATAGATTCATAAAATTAAATTCTCCCACGTTAATGAATCTAAATTAATCTTCAATATGAATATCTTTAATAATTACATCTTCCTTTGGCTTATCGGTTGCCTTATCACGCGGAACTTTTGCAATTTCATCAACAACATCCATACCTTTAATTACTTGTCCAAAAACAGTGTGACGGCCATCAAGCCAAGGTGTTCCGCCTTGTTTATATGCTTTAACGATTTCTTTTTGATAGCCTGCTGTATCCATTTCTTTGATCATTCTTTTAGGTACATTCTTATTTTGAACAATAAAAAACTGACTTCCATTAGTATTTGGACCAGAGTTGGCCATTGAAAGTGCTCCACGCATGTTGAATAATTTATTTGAAAATTCATCTTCAAATGGATGACCCCAAATACTTTCACCACCAGTACCATTACCTTTAGGATCTCCACCCTGGATCATGAAGTCACTGATTACACGATGAAAAGTAGTGTCATTATAGTAGCCTTTTTTTGCTAAACGAACGAAATTTTCAACAGTCATTGGAGTTTCTTTTTCAAATAATTGGACTTCAATATCTCCATGATTAGTTTGAATAAGAGCTTTGGGACCTTGTACATTTTCTAAATTTAATTGTGGATATTCCATTTTTATCCTCCTAATTCCATATTACCTTATCTATTTTACCCTTTATTT
>JAETTH010000256.1 GCA_021769225.1 Erysipelotrichaceae bacterium | reverse complement strand
AATACAAATTCTATTTGGTATCCTTTTTTCTTCGGGTCACTTACATATCCGGAGGATAAGAATACACCTCTTAAATAATGTCTTATTTCGCTTATTGTAGGCAGTATATCTTCTTTGATGGTGTTGTTTATTTCAAATCCGGCGCTGAAATCTATTATATTAAAATAATCCAGTATATTCATGGAATCCGCACTGTCCATTACGATTAAATTATATAAAAAGTGTCCTTTTCTCAAGTTGTTTTTCTTTGCTGCGATTTCGATATTTATAGAAAATACATCCTTGACAAGCGCAAAAATCCTTCTTGCGACAGAAGGGTTTTCGGTTTCAAATATTAAATTAAGCCTTCCTCTTCCTTTTAAAGAAAGAGAACTTATACAGTGAAGATATCCATATAATTCACATTCTTTTTCGTATAGATTATTTAAAGTTATATGGCACAAGTTATTTTTTATATCGCTGCAGAAACTCATGTGTACTCCTTAATTTATTTCGACAAAAGAATTTTCTCCGTTTATTACGACATTGACATTTTCTTTTATGGATGTGGGGATATTTTTACCTACATAATCCGCTCTTATAGGTATCTGTCTGTGTCCTCTGTCCACTAAAATAGCCAGCTGTATTTTTTTAGGTCTTCCGAAACTGAAAATACATTCCAGGGCTGCCCTTGTTGTCCTTCCTGTAAACAGAACGTCATCTACAATGACTACCAATTTGTCGTTTATGTCAATATCCAGCTGTTCTATTTTATCCGTCTTTTTTTTATCGTCTCTGAAAGGAGTTATATCAGCAAAAGTGACGGGTAAGATAGTGTCTTCCATACTGCTTAAATGATTTGCGAGCATTTTTGCAAGAGAAACTCCTCCGTTTTTTACACCCACCACGACAATGTCTTCCACTCCATTGTTTTTTTCCACTATCTCATAGGCAATTCTCTTAATGCTGCGATTTATATCATTATTAGTCATTAAAATTTTCATTTAAATCTCCAATAAAATATTTTGTTTTAATACTATATTA
>JAETTH010000255.1 GCA_021769225.1 Erysipelotrichaceae bacterium | reverse complement strand
TTGTTATGGAAAAGACGGAATTAAATTTTGTGTGTACCGGAATGAAAACGGGTAAAAAAATCCCGATTGAATATACTGGGCGTGGACAAAACATATCGCCAGAGTTTATTATTAAAAATTTGTTGCCCAATGCTAAAACGTTAGCTATTACGTTGGAGGACTTGACACACCCAATAAAAAAATTCACCCATTGGATTATTTGGAATATTCCCGCAACTGATAAAATCGAGAAAGGAATTCCAGTGGGTAAGAAAGTGTTGGGAAATGCAGTTCAAGGGGTTGGATATGGTTTCCATCAATATGCTGGACCTAAACCTCCGAAAGGGAAAAAGCATATCTACCTTTTTACTATCTATGCTTTGGATTGTCAATTAAATTTAAGTGCCAATTCTATGAAAGGAACTTTTTTAAGAAGGGCAAAAGGTCATATTATTCAAAGCGGAAATGTAATAGGTGAATTTGAGTAGTACACCGACAGATGATTTTTTGGATGATAATATAGGAGGGAAAGAATTGCGGGAAGTCCGATATATCTACAAATAATTTGTTGGAGGAGATGTATGAAAATATATAATGCAGGAAACAGAGTCATGAATACATATCTTTACCAGACTAAAGATGGGTTTGTAATGATTGATACAGGCTATGAAAATAATTATTCAAAATGTACTTCATCTATGAAACGAAAAGGAATTTCTTGGGCTAATATTAAATATATTTTTCTAACACACGCCCATGATGACCATGCCGGTTTTCTAAAAGAGGCATTGGATAAACATCCAAATATTACTTGTATCATTAGTGAAAAGGCATTTTCAGTTTTGGCAAGAGGACAAAATTCATTTGAGGGTGGTTGCAGTAGTAGGCTTGCACTATTCTTTTGTTGCATTATGAAGTTATTGGGCAATGGAAAACATCTTTTTCCTGCAATAGATGAAACCTATAAAAAAAGATTTATAGAGATAACAAAAGATAATGTTTCTGGAATTGAAACGTTATTATCTGGTAAAATATTATTCACACCAGGACA
>JAETTH010000254.1 GCA_021769225.1 Erysipelotrichaceae bacterium | reverse complement strand
TGGAAAAGAGGTAAAGATGAATACGAAAAAAGAGACAGGAGTATATCAAATGGACAATGGTAATTGGGCATTTAGATATACTATTACGGTTGACGGAAAAGCAAAATCACGCAGGAGAATAAAAGATGACTTGGGACGTCCCTTTAAAAGCAAGGCGGCCGCATTGAGAGCTAAGGAAAGATCACAGAAAAAAGATATTGTTGGATTAGCGACACCAAAAGAAAAAAAGATAAAAAGAGCAACGCTTCAAGACATTTTTAATGAATATTGTGCCAAAGGTCGAAAAGGAAAAGCATATTCAACCATAGCAAAACAAAACAGCCTTTGGAAAGAGCACATCAAGGATAAATTCGGAGATAAGTATGTAGAGGATATTACCGTTGCAGAAATCAATGATTATCTTTCAGAATTGTATTATGAGGAAGAATATGCTTATAACTATGTGGAATCATTTTTAAAAATGTTTTATCTGATATTTGGTCAAGCATATTTAAGAAATTATCTTGATGTTGATGCATACAACAAATTATGTGTAAATAAAGAAACCAAAATACAGATGCCTAAAATGAAAGTAAACGAAGAAAAAGATATAGTAACATTTTCTAAGAAGGAAATGGAGAGACTGGATGAATACTTTTACGGTACCAATGCGGAGACTGCATATATGATAGGCAAATACTGCGGCGTGCGCATAAATGAGTGTTATGGAATTAAATGGTCTAATGTGGATTTAGAAAAGGGCACTATTTTAATTGACAGGCAAATGCAGTATCAAAATGGTGTAATAAAGCTTACTTCTTTAAAAACAAGAAATGCAAAAAGAATTTTATATATGGCTCCGCCGCTTAAAAATTATATTGAGCGATTATACTTGCGTAAGAGTGAATGCGAAAAAGCCTTTGCAGAGCAGAGGCAACAGAATCAAATTTTCATAGAAGATATTGATAAAAAAATTATATCATCTCTTGAGTTGGTGAACTCTCTGGAGAATGGAAAAAGACAAACTATAAATTCAATAAAGTATCACGCTAAGCA
>JAETTH010000253.1 GCA_021769225.1 Erysipelotrichaceae bacterium | reverse complement strand
ATATAGGCAGTGAATATGGTGGATTACATTACGGAATAGTACTGGATAATAAAAATGCACACAACTCACCTGTTGTTACTGTCATTCCACTAACATCAGTTAAAGATCCCAAAGATGTACATTTTAATAGTGTTGAGTTGGGAAATGAGATATATCATTCCTTAAAAATAAAATATAATACTATTTTCAAATCATTAAAAGAAGAACAAGAGGAAATTAGAAATACATTAGCACTTTTTAAAACATTTGTAGACCTTACAACACAAACAGTGCACGAATTAGAGGAATGTGAACAAAACCCTGAAGAATTTAACAAAAAATTTTCCGACGCCAAAAAGTATTTAGACACATCAAATAAATTGCAAGAAATGTGGGAGAAAAAAGAACAGCATAATAAAGAACAGAGAGAATACCTTGAAAAAATAGGACTCGAAATATCCCGAATGAAAGAAGGCAGCGTTGCTCTCGTAAACCAAATTACTACTGTCAGTAAAATGCGCATTTTCGACCCTCGAAATCTAAGAGGGGTTTTGGCGGGTATTTCACTATCTGAAGAGAATATGGAAAAAATTAATAATAAGGTTAAAGATTTATATGTTTTTTGACCAAAGTAAATCTATTTTCCGTAATATTTTCATTGACTACGAGCATAATATAATCTATAATAAACTTACAAGAAAGAGAAATCTTTCTTAATATCGCCCTAGGGGCATTAAAAGAAGATATAAGTTTATTATGGGAAGGCCTCGTAGAAATACGAGGTCTTTTACGTTGTTAACGCCTCCTTAAATACCCTGCCTCACCCGTAAGGGCCAACAGAATAATATATTTACCCGGGGAACCGAAGAGGGTGCATACACCAGCTGCCAATTCTTTACGGAAAGGAGCTGGTTGCGAATGGTTACATATGATGAATTATTCACTTTTGTAACAATGCTTTGTGCGGTCGTTACTCTTGTTGTTACTCTTACACAACACAAAAAGTAGCGCCCTCGTCCTGGTAAGATAAGGCGCTACTTTTAGCAAATTACTCTTC
>JAETTH010000252.1 GCA_021769225.1 Erysipelotrichaceae bacterium | reverse complement strand
TTATTTTTATGATGCACATCATGGGGACCCTTCTGTTTTGGCTCTTTGGATGATAGTTTTTTTCCCTGGTATTACTTCATTGAGGACACAAACACTTACTGAACATTCACATATTTACATTTCTACTGTACATTCCTGTCTGGTGATTTGACTATACTATTTATGGTGAAGCAGATAGTAATCTCTAGTGAAGTAAAAGTCAAACAGTGTTTAAAAAATTGACCACCTGTATTCTTTTTATCTATCACTTATTTTAAAGTAAGATACAAAGAAGTCTGTCTCTTCCTAGGATTTACTCTTACTTATGGAATAAATTAATTAGCAAATTAATTAAAATTATTTTAGAACAATAGTTTTTCTATGCTTATAATATCTAGATATAATACTTTAGCCATGAGCTTTCTGAACTCTCCTGCATACTATAGGGTTAATACATTTAGTGTGCGTGAGAACTCCACATAAGAGGCTACAAAAATACCTCAGCTGTTAAAGGCTTGTGACCCAACCAAAATGTCAATGAAACTGAAATTAGTCACTGTATATTAGGTGTTTTTATTGAAATAGTCACATATTAGCTCTTTGTAATTCTCTACATCACATCAGGTCTAATTATAATGATAGTGAATCCATCCAATTACAAAATTCACCTTTATAGCTAATACCTTATTTGAACTATTTAACTTGTGTTTTGGTTTCATCTTCCTATTCTATTCCAAAGGAAGTATAGTTATTGCTCTCTTATAATCAAATAGCCACATTGTCTACGGTAATCTGGTAAGTTAGTAAAATATCAAAATCTGTTGCTTTAGTTCATTTACTTTGGAGAGATCTAATCTCATCCGAAAGGCTGAAATGAAATATAAATAAAATAAACAAACTGAATAAAATATAAATCTTTATAAAAGATAAATGATATATTAAGATAAGTTATAAAACACAGAAATAATTCCTATAATTCAAACTCAGATTGCCCCCACCAAACACCCAGCTCACTGAAAATAAAGACCATAGACCCATTATATAAGTAAGTACCTGTGAG
>JAETTH010000251.1 GCA_021769225.1 Erysipelotrichaceae bacterium | reverse complement strand
ATCTTCGCTGAATTTTTTCTCATATGTCCATTTTAATAAAGTAAAAAGCAATTATCAAGGTAAATACCATAAATATTACACTTTAAAGTAAAATTATGGTATACTATCTAAAAATATAAAAGGAGATAATCATGTCAAAAGTTGCATTAGTTTATTTGGATAACTATGAAATATAAAATGTATATAATGCCCTAAAAAAGGGGATAGATTTGGTCGGATGGATTGAAAAGTTCGTAAATAAAGACGAAAAAATCCTAATAAAACCAAACCTTCTAAAACCGAGAAGTCCGGAATATGCAGTTACAACTCACCCAAGCGTCTTTGAGGCAATGGTAAAAATACTAAAAGAAAATGATTATAAAAATATATCCTACGGAGATTCTCCGGGAAAAGGCTCGACCATATCCGTAGCAAAAGAAAGCGGACTATATGATATAGGAGAAAAATACAACATAGAATTAAAAGATTTTTCTCAGGGAAACACTGTCCATAATCCCGAAAATGATTTCGCAAAGCAATTTGAGATAGCAAATGCAGTAACCGAGAGCGACAGTATTATTAGTATTTCAAAAATGAAAACTCATCAGCTTACAAGGATAACCGGTGCGATAAAAAATATTTTCGGCTGCGTAAACGGATTTAATAAAGGAGCAAGCCACGTTAAATTCTCCGACGGAGAAAGTTTTTCAAAAATGCTTATCGACCTGGTCAAGACCATAAAGCCTAAGCTCAACATAATGGACGGAGTGGTTGCAATGGAAGGAAACGGACCGGGAAGCGGAACACCGACAAAGATGAATGTTTTGTTAATTTCCGAAGACCCTATTGCAATTGACATAATTTTTGCTAAAATGGTAAATCTGGATAGAAACTATCTTCCTTTTATAGAATATTCCAGAAAAATAAACTATGGAACTAAGGAAGAAGATATTGAAATCGTCGGAGACGATTTAGATAAATTTATCAATAAAGAATTTGATGTAGTACGAGAACCCGTCGGAATAGGAAAATTCGATAAATATAAAAGGTTCAGAAGATTTC
>JAETTH010000034.1 GCA_021769225.1 Erysipelotrichaceae bacterium | reverse complement strand
TGTCGAACCTTCTATATTATATCACTTCAGGGAGTTTTTCTTTTTGTTACTTTGCCCCATGCTAAAAGCTTTCTTTTACCACGCGCATAGCACGTGGTTTCTTTGAGTGACAAAAAGAAGATGTTTTACTATTTTAGTAGCTAAAACATCTTCTTTTTATTATTTCTTTTCTATCTTTTTTACTTTTTATTCTTTTACTTTTATTAATTTAAAATTTGTATAGTCACAACTAATTAACTGAAAATCAATTCCATCAATGATACCTTCCACTGCATCTTTATGGGAAGAACCATGTAAATGACCATAAAAACATTTTTTTACCTTATATTGTTTCATCATTTCTATAAATTCACTTTTAATGTATCCTGTTTTTAAATTATCTTTACAAATTGGTGGATAATGCATACAAATGATGATCTCTTTGTCATTACCATACTTTTGAATTCCTTCATCAATTGATAATTTTAACCTTGCATTTTCTCTTTTTAAGATTTTACAGCTATTTTCTGTATCATTTAATGCCCATCCTCTTGTTCCTGCAATAATAGTTTCTTCTACTAAATAACTATTATTGTATAAAAAGTAGATGTCCTCAAAATGATTTTCATCCAAAAATTCTTTCATTTTGGCAAGGGTAGTCCACCAATAGTCATGATTTCCTTTTAGTAATATTTTTTTCCCTGGTAGATTCACTAAATATTCAAAGTCTTTTTTCGTATCTTCTAATTTCATTGCCCATGAAAAGTCTCCTGGTAATAAAATAGTGTCTTCCTCTGTTACTTTATTTAGCCAATCTTCCTTTATTTTTTCCGCATGATTTTCCCAATTGTCACCAAAAATATCCATTGGTTTATCTTCACCAAAAGATAAGTGCAAATCGGATATAGCATAAATTGCCATGTATTTTCTCTCCTCTTTTTTGTTTTAACTTATCTTTAAATTTGGTATTGCATTTAAGTTTAATCCTGATACATTTCCTGCTAAAAAGTTATAGTAGCCGGCTGATGCAATCATAGCTGCATTGTCAGTACATAAAATTGGATCTGGATAGTAGATTTTTTTACCCTTAGTTTGTTCTAGCTTTAAGAATTCTTGTCTGATATAGGAATTAGCAGATACTCCTCCTGCTAAAGCAATTGTCTTAATATTTAATATGTCTGCCGCCTTTAGTGTATTTTCAATTAAAATTTCTGCTACTAAGTGTTCAAAGCTACAACATAAGTCTGCTTTATTGATGTTTGGATCTTTATGGTGTAGATTGATAATCGCTGTTTTGATTCCACTAAAACTAAAGTCTAGGTTTTCAAAGTGTGTTTTAGGAAGTTTAATTGTTGGCTGCCCTTCTTTTGCTAATTTATCTACTTTTGGTCCTCCCGGATATCCTAGCCCAACTACTCTTGCGATTTTATCAAATGCTTCTCCAATTGCATCATCTCTTGTTTTTCCTAAAATTTCAAAATGTGTATAATCTTTTATATGGATTAAGTGTGTATGTCCTCCAGAAATGACTAGGCATAAAAATGGGGGTTTTAATTCTGGATGTGAAATATAGTTGGCTGCAATATGTCCTTGGATATGATTAACTCCAACTAGTGGTTTTTCTAATGCATAGCTTAATGCCTTTCCATAAGATAATCCTACAAGCAAAGCTCCTACTAGTCCAGGTCCATAGGTACAAGATATCACATCAATATCTTGAAAAGATACCTGTGCTTCTTCTAAAGCATCTTTTGTTACATTTGAGATTGCTTCCACATGGTTTCTAGATGCTATTTCTGGTACTACTCCTCCATATTTCTCATGAATTTTAATTTGTGAGTTGATACTATTGGAAAGAACTTCTCTACCGTTTTTTACAACCGATACAGAAGTTTCATCACAACTTGATTCAATTCCTAGTGTTAGAATGTCTTTCATTTTCTTTTTCCTTTTAAATTTCTCTTTTTTTGTTTTTATTTTAGCATATTATTCCTTATCTATTCTTTAGATAAATCCAAATATTTTTGCAATTATCCAATAAAGTCCACTCGAAATTCCATCAATCACTGGTGAAACAATATATCCTAATAGTCCAGTAATCCATAATACTAAAAATATAATGTATAGAATTCTTTCATTGGATTCTAACCAATATCTTGCTTTATATGGTAAAATATTCTTGAATATTTTTGATCCATCAAGTGGTGGAAGTGGTATTAGATTAAATACACCAAGCCCTATGTTAACAGCAATAGTTGAGCTTAGTAGTAGGTAAACAATTATCCCTATTTGTGTTAGGAAAAAAGTAGGAGCAAATCTTTGTATAAAGAAATATACAATTGTAAGAACAATGGCTATGATGAAGTTCATCACAGGTCCTGCTAAAGATACTAATGCTTCTGCTTTTGCCAAAGTGACATTGGAGTTAAAGTTTCTTGGATTAATTTGTACTGGTTTTCCCCATCCAATATGGGCAAAGACAAGTAATATAATTCCAAATGGGTCTAAATGTTTCATTGGATTTAAGGTTAGTCTTCCTTGCATCCTTGGTGTAGAGTCTCCTAAACGGTCTGCCATAAAAGCATGTGCGTATTCATGAAATGTAATGGCAATAATAACTCCTGGAAGTGTTAGTACGATTCCAAGTAATGAGTCTTGTGTCATACCCATTAAGGACATGATGACTAACACTGCAAGAAGTACATATAGAATTCTGTTATCTAGATAAAAATTGTTAAACATATCTTTCCTCTTTCTTTAACATCTTCCCTTTTTCTATTTACTTTATTTTTACTTTTCTATTTATTGTCTGTTAATGGTTTCATGGTTGGGAATAGTAAGATATCTCTAATTGATGCTGAATCTGTTAATAACATAATTAATCTGTCAACACCGATTCCCAATCCACCTGTTGGAGGCATACCATATTCTAGTGCTTGGATGAAATCTTCATCCATCATATTCGCTTCTTCGTCTCCTGCTTCTCTTTGTTTTACTTGTGCTAAAAATCTTTGGTATTGGTCAATTGGATCATTTAACTCAGAGTATGCGTTTGCATATTCTCTACCACCGATAAATACTTCAAATCTTTCTACTAATCTTGGATCAGATGGTTTTCTTTTGGTTAGTGGTGAATTTTCTACTGGATAGTCATAGACGAAGGTTGGCTGTACTAATGTTTCTTCTACTTTTGCATCAAAGAAGGCTGCTATGATGTCTCCTCTTGTTTGTTTATTTTCTTCAATTTCTACATTGTATTGTTTTGCTATTTTTATCGCTTCTTCATCCGTGTTGATTTGATTAAAGTCAACTCCGCAGGCTTCTTTAATGGAGTCAATCATTGTAACTCTTCTCCATCTTGGTGTTAAGTCAATTGGTGTTCCCTGGTATGTTATTTTTGTTGTTCCTAGTACTTTCTTTGCTGTTCTTGATATAATTTCTTCTGTGATATCCATCATGTCATGATAGTCTTGGAATGCTGCATATAACTCAATATTTGTAAATTCTGGATTGTGCTTAATATCCATTCCTTCATTTCTAAACATTCTTCCCATTTCATATACTTTATCAAATCCACCAACAATTAGTCTTTTTAAATATAATTCATTTGCGATTCTTAAATACATATCAATATCTAATGTATTGTGGTGTGTAATAAATGGTCTTGCACTTGCTCCACCTGCAATGGTGTTTAGAATTGGTGTTTCCACTTCTAAATATCCTTTTTCGTCTAGAATTGCTCTGATTTCTTTGATAATTTGTGTTCTTAGTAAAAATGTCTTTTTTACCTCTGGATTCATGATTAGGTCAACATATCTTTGACGGTATCTTAAGTCCATATCTTTTAGTCCATGGAATTTTTCTGGTAATGGTCTTAATGATTTAGAAAGAAGTGTCAATTCTTTGGCATGGATTGATATTTCTCCAGTTCTAGTTTTAAATACAAATCCTGTGATTCCAATAATGTCTCCAATATCGTCTTCTTTAAATGCTTTATAACTTTCTTCTCCTAAGTCGTTGATACTAACATAACTTTGGATTTTTCCTTCTCCATCTTGGATATGGCAAAAAGAGGCCTTTCCCATAATTCTTTTTGACATTAATCTTCCAGCTATGGTAACATCTTTTCCTTCTAGTTCTTCATAATTTTCTTCAATTTGTTTACTTGTATGAGTACGATTGAACTTGGTTATGGTAAATGGATCTTTCCCTTCTTGTTGAAGTTTCTCCAATTTTTCTCTTCTAATTTTCATTAGATGGTTCATATCTACTTCTTGTTCTAATTCTTGATTGTTTTGATTTTCGCTCATACTTTTTAGCTCCTTCCAATTTTTACATATTAAATCTTTTATATTATATACTAGAAGGCTTAAAAAGTAAATAGTTTTAATAAGTAAAAGGAGGATTTCTGTAGAGAAATCCTCCTTTTTTTAACAATTTTCCATATTGGTATAGCAGTAATAGTGGACTCCAATCTGAGTATATAGCCCATCACCTTGCATAAACTGAGCTTGCCATACAACATTGTGTGGAAATATTCTTTCTCCATCTAGTAGTCTTTTGGCAATTTGAATAGCTTCTTCTGATGGCTCTATTCCAGAGTCAAATTTTCCGTTATAAACACATTCATATTGAACATATGTATCATTGTCTCGGATTACTTCTTGTATTGTGTTTGGAAAGTTTTTGCACTCTACACGATTGAGTACAACGTTTCCAACTGCCAGTCTGTCTTGTTCTGAACCATCTGATTCTAAGTCAATAATTAATGCTAAGTCGTGTACATCTTGCTCATTAATTTGTTCTAGTTCAGATTCTGGTATTGCTTCTAATGATAGTTCTTCCATCATCTGCTCTTGCTCTTCATCAATACAATCCATTAGTAATGGTATCACTTTATGTGGTTTACTTACTTGCTCTGTTTCTTGTAGGTTTGTTTGTTCTTGCTTTTCCTCTACTTCGCTGTTATTTACTGCTGCATATACAGTAGTAAAACAAATTGAAATAATTATGATTGTACCAAAGAAAATTGTTAAAATTGCAAGTGTCCTTTCGATGACTCTTCTTCTGTATCTTTTCCGTCTCTTTTTCATTTGTATCCTTCCTTTGCTAATAGTAATTACTATTAGCATGATGTATTAGCTAATTAATAGCCTATATTTAATTATACTCTTTTTGGTTAAAATTGTCAATTTAGAGTACCTTCCCCTTTTTCTTCTTTTCCTATTTTTTCTATTGTTTTATGCAATTTTCTTTCTTAATTCTTTTGCATGGTTTAAAGATATTTCTGTTATTTCTCCACTTGAAATTCTTGCAATTTCAGAAAGTGTTTCTTGTTCATCTAATGTTTTTACTTCTGTTTTTGTTTTTTGTTCATATATCTTTTTAAAAATATAGTAATTATGATCTCCAGCTGCTGCAATTGATGCTAAATGTGTTACACATAGTACTTGATGATTCTTAGCTATTTTCTTTAATTTCATTGCTACTTTATTGGCTGCTAAGCCACTAATTCCAGTGTCAATTTCATCAAATACTAATACTGCTGTTTTATCCACATCTGCTAGCACTGTTTTAATTGCTAACATAATTCTTGACATTTCTCCTCCAGATGCAATTTTGATTAATGGTTTTGCCGCTTCTCCTATATTAGTAGAAATTAAGAAATGAACTGTATCAAATCCATTTTTATTGAATTGATTTTCTTCATTTGATTGGATTTCTACATAAAACCTTGCATTTTTCATTTCTAGATCAGCTAACTCTTGGTTGATTTTTTCTGATAAAATTTTAGCATATTCTTTACGAATCTGATTCATGTTAATGGCTAATTTTAGCATTTGACTTTGTACTTGTTTTAACTCTTTTTTTAAAGAGGTAGTATATTCTTCTAGATTTTCTATTTCATTGATTTCTTTTTCAATTTCTTTTTGATAATTTAAGATTTCTAAAATGTTGTTTCCATATTTTCTTTTTAGTGAAAAGATAAAATCTAGTCTTTCTTCAATTTGGTTTCTATCTATTTCATTAAAATCATTTTCTTCATTTTGACTTGCTAAATCTCTTGCTACTTCTTGTAGTTCATAATAGGAGCTTTTTAATGAATTTAAAATCATTTCATATTTTTTATCTAAGTTTTCAATTTTCTCTAAACTACGAATAGCTACGCTGATACTATCGATTGCATTTTCTTCTATGCAAATACTAGCTTGACTTAGGTTTTCCTTAATTTTTTCTGCATTTAGCATTTTGCTTCTTTTTTCTTGCAAGTCTTCCTCTTCATTTGGTTTTAATTTTGCTTCTTCTATCTCATTAAATTGATATCTTAATAAGTCTAGTTTTCTTTGTTTTTCTTTATCATCTCCATAGTTGTTTTTTAAGTCTTTTAAAATCTCGTTTTGTTTTTTATACAGTTCTTTGTACTGCTGTTTTATATTAAGCAGTGCCTCTCCTGCGAAATCATCTAAATATCTAATATGCATTTGTTCATCTAATAATTTTTGATTATCTTGTTGCCCATGGATATCAATCATTGCTTTCATAAATTCTTTTAATTCTGCTACAGTAACTAATCTTCCATTAATCTTACATAGATTTCTTCCTGATGAATAGATCTCACGTGTAATAATGATGTTTCCATCAATTGCTTCTTTATACTCTGGTAAAAACAAACATAATTCTACATATGAGTAATCTTCTCCACTTCGTATCATTTCTTTTGAAAAACGATTACCTGCTAAAATTCCAAGTGAGTCAATAATTAATGTTTTACCAGCACCTGTTTCTCCTGTCACAATATTTAATCCTTGATTTAAATTAATACTTAAATCATCAATAATTCCTATGTTTTTAATATGTAATGTTGTAATCATATTATCACCTTTTGTCTACGAATTTATGTTTGTATTATATCGATAAAAAATTCCTTTGTCAATATCTTTTGCAAATTTTTGTTTGCTTTTTATGAAAAAGTAAAAGGTAAAAGAAATTTGAATGGTCTTACTTTTCTTTTACCTTTTGGAAGTATATAAGAGTTATTATATTGCTATTTTACTTTTATATTTTTAATTACATTTTCTATTTCAGAAATATATCGGCTGCTTAGATTATATCGAATTTGATATGCTATCTTATCCACTACAAATACATAGGAAGCCTCTCCTTCAGAATATGATTGTTTTTCTAGTTTATATGCCTCTTTTCCTACAATCTTTGTTTTTTCTATCTTTGTTATTTTAGCTCCTTGCTCCATTAGATTGTTTTCTAAATCTTTTTTTGTAATTGTTTGATTCTCTTTTTCAATTTTATCCTTTTTCTCTAACAACAAATCATAGACTTCTTGTTTACTTAAAATTGCTATCGTTTCTCCTTTACCACTTTCATCGTAGATTGGATTTTGCTCTTCTATTATATTACTTGATAATAGGTCAACTTGAGTTTCTTCTTTTGCTTTTTCTAGGTTTTCTACTTCTCCTATTTTATGGATTACAAAAGTAGAATCTATTTCTTTTCTTTGGCTATTTAGATCATAGTATAAGATATAGCTTAAGTCATTATCATCATTTATATTTTCTTCCCAATCTATTGGAATTTGTAGTGCTAGAGCTTGATATTGAATACTTTCATATTCCCTTTTAATTGGTTGCTCTACTTTCTTTCCATTTGTTTTTAGACTAATCGTTCCTTTTCCAAGTATAGTATCTTGATCTCTTTGATATACATAAACATCTAAATCTTTTTCCTTATCTATTTTTTTCATAACTAATGTATTAGTGAAAGCATCGATTTTTTGACTATCCTTTGAAAGAATTGTATTTCCATCTTTATCTTTTATTTCAATTGTGTAAAAAGTATTTGCTGGCATTTGTCCATATGGTTGTAAATATACAGATAAAACACTTGCTAAATCTGTGATTTTTAGATTTATAATTTCTAAGTTAGCATCTAAGTTTGACAATTTTATTTTTGTGTTTTCAATTTGATACTCTTCTTGTTTTAAGCTTTGATTTTTACCTAGATTAATTTCAAAATTCCATTTTCCGGAAATTCTATTTTCTACTTTATATTGATAGGGATCTACTTGATAAGTTTGAATATCACTAAGCTCTATTTTTACTTTTACCTCATCTGATAAGTCTTTGATATTTCCAATCTCATAAATTTCATAAATTCGATATTCTTTTTCTGAGACTTTTTCTACAATTTGTTTATTTTCTCTCTCACTTAAGGATAGGTAGTTAATTGCAATCTCTTGATTTTTTCCTTTTAAGATTCTTCTATCTCCATTTAGAAAAATCTTATTGGTTAGTGATTGGTTTGTTTGAATTTGGTATCCTAAAATTAATAACTCATCCGTCATTGCAGCATCTGTAATTGTAATTTTTGTTCCATTAGATTCTACTGTTATTCCTATGTTTTGTGCATTTTCTTCATATTCTTGTCCAATATTAAATTTTTCTAATAAAAATGTAAAAATGTTATCTTTTCCTTGGCTATATGCCATTACATTAACACCAATAAAAGCTACTATCATCAGCATAGCTGCTACTGAAATGATTCTTTTGAAATTTCTTTTCTTTTTCTTCTTTTTAGATAGTTTTGAATAAGCTTTTTTCATTTTAAGTTCCACCTCCTTTGGAACCACAGTTTCTTTTATTACTGCTTCCTTTATTAATTTTTCAAATTCCAAATTATCCATTATTTTCCCTCCTTCCTTTTTCTAAAATTTCATATAAATATTTTTTAGCATGATACAATCGGGACTTTACAGTTCCTACAGGTATTTCTAAAATTTCAGCAATTTCTTCTAATTTTAATTCATTATAATAATGCAAAACTATTACTGTTTTCATTTTAGGTTCTAAAGAACAAATTGCTTTTCTCAAATCTAGAATAGTCTCCTTTTGAAGAGCATCTTCTTTTTCTTTTAGATTCTCTTTCATTTCTTCAATTGAAACTACTTTTCTTCTTGTCTTTAATAGTTTCTTACACTCATTAATTAAAATTCTTGTGAGCCAAGTTCTAAAATATTCTGGATTTCTTAATGTGTCTAATTTTTGATATGCTTTTATAATTGTTTCACTTAAAGCATCTCCTGCATCATCTACATTATTTAAAATAGCAATTGAAATATTATATAGATAACGCTTGTTTTGTTCTATTAGCCTTTGATAGGCTTCTTTATCTCCGTTTATTGCTAAATCAATATCTAAAATGATCACACACCCCTTTCTTTTGTTTCGTTTTTCATTTATTAGAGTTTCTTTTCAATCAAAAGGTTCATAAAAGAAAAATGTCAATATTTTTATTTTTATTGAAATTTTTCTTTTCCCTTTTTTTCTTGATTTTTCTTACTTTTCTTTCTATATTCTCTTCTCTGTTTGATAAGTTGCAACAGGAATTGGATTTTTATTTACATCTTCTATCATTATTTTTCTTTTAAGGTCATATTGAAAATGCTTAAGAGTAACTTCAAGAAAACACATAAAAATTCCCATATCAATTTTATTATAAAAAGCAATTAATCCTTTGGATAACATTTCAGTTATATCTGTCGAACGATATAACTGAAAGCAATTATCTTTGTCTACTACTCTCCAAGGTTGAGAATTACAAGCACTTGGTGTATATCTTACAACATTGGCAACTTCTAATGCTAATTTACCATTCCATATTGTTTCTATATCTTTTCTTTTTATTTTTTCTAAGTCTTCTGTTTTACTTTTTCCAAAGTTTAGCATGATTACAAATTTTTTACCTTCAAATTCTTCTTCATCTGTTTTTCCCCAATCGTATCAACACACCAATATTAAGTGAAGCCATATACAAGTCTAGTTGTTCAATCATGTATCCTACATTAAGTAAATAATTTTCTTTTTCTTTACTATATACTAATAAACAATACTCTCCATTCCATTTGCAATTTGTTTCTTCTCTTTTAACAATTTTATAGGTAATCCCAATATCTTCTATTAATGGTTTTAAATGATTTAATTTCTCCTTTATCTCATCTAATTCTTTTTTATATTTAATAATTTCTTTTATTACTGCTAAACATTGTCTTACTGCTGTTGGTCTCTCATCTTCTAATTCTTGTAATATTTGATCTATATGTTGATTAATTTTATTTTCCATATCCCATTTTGCATTTTTACAAATTAATCTAAATCCTCTTACTCTTATATAAGATTTTTCATTATCTAACATTTTTATCAATCTATCCATATACTTATAAATTGTATCACTATTTTCTGAAATCTTCTCTAGTTGTTGTAAATTTTTATATGCTACTCTTTCATCTTTATCATACAAAGATTCTATCATTGATTCTAATTCCCCTCAAAATCTCCTTTTCTTTTTCAGGTTACAGTTTTAAGTAATTCATAAAATGGTAATTTGTATTATTGGTTATATTTTTTCTTTATTATTCTTGCAACTACAAAAATTATAATACTTGGCACTATAAATTCTATTATTCTTTTAATAATGAAAAGATAAAAAGGTGCTGAATTAATTATAGAATTATATTTGATATAATCCACACTTACTCTTATAATAAATCTAATAATTCAAAATACACATATTATATATTGTATTTGATGATTCTTTTCATTTTCTTCATCTGTTTTTGTTAAATCTTTTTCATCAAAATTTTTACAAGGTAATTTTGAACATAATTCACAGTGCTTAAGTTTCTTTTGATTTACACAACAGTCATATATTTTACATCCTTTATCTTTGTGTATTTTGTCCAAAAAACTTTTCCTTCTATTTTTGGCAACCTTTACAATCTTGGAGATAGTATTCACAATTTGAACCAATAACACCACAACAACTAATAATTACTTCTTTTTCTTGTTTTATAAGATTTCCTCTCTTTACTTACCTTTTTGTTTTTTCTCCAATCTTTTTTAATGGCTTGTTCCCAAGTTATATTTTTTGTAATTACATCTAAAGCTATAGTTTTTCCATTATAATTTTCTAATAAAAAATTACAAAAGTCTCTTAATTCTTTTTCAACATCTTAAATCACATAATTACATTCTCTAATTTTTTTATGGTGTAATATTTCTTTTAAATCTTTAAAGGTATATTCTGCCGAATCTATTGCTCTGTTTAGATCAGAGCTAATAACTAAATCTATTTCATTTAAGTTTATTTTTTCTTTTATTCAATACTTTGCTTTATGCCTTTTTCACTTAATTCTCTATGTATTCATTGTGTTTTATATTGTCTGTTGTTGTTCCGTGTACGAAATAAATAATTGTAACTGCTATATTTCCTCCCTATATACTTGTAATTTGTAAAACAAATCACTAAATTGTATTTTTATTTTTTCAGTATTCTCCTTAAAGAGTCGATATTCAGCAAATTTATTGTCTCAAAAAAGCCTTTATAAAACACTCCCCAGTTATTGAAAACACAAGGTAATTCTTTTGCTTTTTGTTGTGGATATTTTTTATCATCTGTAACTAATTCTACTAATTTAAAAAGTTTTTCTCCATTATCGTTTGTTTCATCTATTGTAAGATACTTTTTCTGGTATCCTTTCTTTTATTCGTCTAATCTTGCAACCTCATAATAAAATACTTCATAATAGTCATTTAATCTATTTATATACTCATGTAATTCTTTTTTATCCATCATGATTGTTGTTCTAACATCTTTATCTTTTTCATCCGGAATAGTTATATCAAACATTCCATTTTGCATTAGTTTATATATTTGCTCTATAAAGGTATTTCTTAATTTTATATTTACTAAGTTATAATTTCCCTTTATATCTTTTTCAATAGTTAGGCTTTCTAAAAATTTTGAAATAAATTCTTGTTTTTCTTCTTTTGTTTTGCTTTTCCTTTCTGCCATAAGCATATCACTCTTGCCCTCTAAATACATATTAAATATTCTTATAACTAAATCTTTTGTAGTTTCATCTATTACCATTTTCTTGTTTTCTCTTTTGTAACCTATTGGACAAGTTCCGAGGTACATGCCCAGATTTAATTGCTCCTGTCATTCCAAATTTCGTTCTTTCACTTACTATCTCTAATTCTAATTGAGAAAGAACAGTTAACATCCTTACAAAAAATCTTCCATTAGGAGAGGTAGAATAAGGACAATTTTCTATTAATTTTAATTTTTATTGATATAGCAGTCATTTACGAATAATTGTAGAATTTAAAATTTGAAAGGATTATTTGAAGATGGAAAAATATAATGAAAATGGAAATTTAAAGGAAGAATATTATAATGAAAGCAATGGCTTATGATATGAATTAAAAGGGGATTACTACTATCCTATGATAGCAGTTCCAAAGCAAGATTAAATTATATTAAACAATATAAAAGAGGGTTATATACTGAATTGATGATGACTGGCACACTAAACAAACATCTTGCTGAAATTGATAAAACTGCTAACGAAAGAGTAAATGAAATTATTAATGAAATGGCTAAAAATGAGAATATTCCTATACACTATGATGGAAAAATGAATCAACTTGAATGGGTAAGGCTAATGAATAATTATAAACATTGTGCAGAAGAAAATATATACTTTGAACTAATTTATTGTTAGTTAGTAATAGGATGAGTAAAATTAATTACTCATCCTAAAATTTTATATCAATATTGTAATATATGTTAACCTCAATATTAAAATATTATGTATATCTAGTTTTGCATTTTTTCTCTCAATTTCATAAATTTTTCTTTATCTTCTCTATATTCAAATCTTGGCTTTACAAAATTTTTCGAGCCTCTTTTTTCAAATGAATATCTTGGAATTAATTGTATATGAAAATGATTCATCGGTCCATCACACATTGTACATAAATACACACTTTCAGCATTATATGTTTCTTTTAATAAATTCATTAATTTCTTTGCTATTAGAAATATTTCTTTACATGTTTCATCATCAATTTCCATCATGTCTTTAAAATGTTTTTTTGTACTTATGGCAACATGTCCATCAGCTCGTGGATTTCCTACAAAAAAACATTCAAATTTATCATTTTCAAAAATCATTTTATTTTTATTGTTACCATATAAAATATGATTGTTTTGTTTATCAAAACAAGTAGGACATATTCCAGAATCAACTATATCAGCAACTTCTACTTTACCCTTTTTTATTAATTCTACAATTTCATCATTGCTTAAATTCTTTAAATTATCCATATATCCATATTCTCCTATAAAATAAATCTATTATCATTTTCAATAATATCAACTGTTTCATTAACTGTAAAATTTGATGTATCTAATATATTTTGTTTATTATAACTATTATTCTTAAAGTTATTTAATAAAGTAATGCAACGTTCATTCATTTGGCAATCTTCTGATCTTTCCTTATCTCTTAAAAGTAAAGTTTTTTCATCTACTAATAATACAATAAATTTTATATTATAGTCCTTAAATTCTTCCTGGATTTGCTTTAATGGTGTAGGTGTTACAATATAATTAAATATAACATCATATCCATTTTCTAAATAAGCTCTAATTGTGCTTATACATATTTTCCAAAACACATCTAAATGATTTCCTTCTTTCCAAGCTTGAACATATCCACCAATTACTTGATGGTAGATGTCATCCCCTTCTATTAAAACAGATTTCTTTTTGGATTCTGCAATTTTCTTTGAAATTGTACTTTTTCCAACTCCTGCTGGCCCAGTAATTATATATAAATTCGACATTTTATTTTACTCCCTTTATACATGATTAATATACTTATTAAATTCCTTGAAGCTAACTCCAACTGGTATTTCATAAAATTCTTTTGTAGGACTATCTTTTCCACCCCTCAACTTTATATAATATTCTACTATATTTTTTATTGCATCCTCTTCTGAATTGTACTCATAAATTCCTTTTTTCTCAAAATTAGGGTGTTCCATATGATAAACCTTATTATTTTCATAATATAGGACAAAGCAATGCATATGTTCTTCTTCCTCTAAATTACCATAGTCATCTGGTTCAAAAATTCTGCAACAATACATTTTATTTTTTATATTAATCTTATCCAATAAATAATGCATTAAATTAACCTGATCTATACATGTTCCTATTTTGTATTTAAGTATTTCATCTATCGACATTGTTCTATAAATTTTACGAAATTCTTTCATTGTATTGAAATGTATATTTCCATTAATATCAATCCAACCATATTCTATATTATCAGTCATAAATTTATATACATCTTGTGAACATTTAATTTCATTTATTTCCATATTTTTCTCCTATTTTTTATGTATAGAACACCAAAATATTATAAATATATAATTGAATTTATTTATTATTGACATTTTGAAATAAATTCCTTAAACAATTTATTTGGAAATTCATCTTCTAACATTAATTCTGGATGCCATTTTATTCCCATTACAAATTTTTTATTATCTAATTCAAAACTTTCTACCAAGTCATCATAAGAGATAGATGATATGCTAGCATACTTTTCAACATTTTCTTTAGGTGCTATCATACTATGAATACTATTTACATTGTATTCTTCTTTTCTTATTAAATCAAATAATTTTGTCCCATTAATGATAGATATTTTATGTCTGTATTCTTTATCATATATATCATGACTTTTGGTTTTATCTTCAATTACCTCTGTACCTATTGCTCTTAAAATATTGTTAAACCCTGCACAAATTCCAATAAGTGGTTTATCTAATTCAATAATTCTTTTTGCCATTTCTATTTCATAATTTGCACTATATAAACCACCTTGCAATATAAAACCATCACATAAATCTATTTGTCTATATAATTCATTTTTTTCCTCATCACTTAAAACTGTATTGTCTTCAATATCATTATCATTGAACCTTAAAGTTGTTTCTGTTGGCAATAACATTATCGCTGTTCCACCATTTTTTACAATTAAATATCTTATTTCATCAACTTCGTCAATTCTATGCCAAATATCTTCTCCATATTGTGGCTGAACTTTACCTATTATCCCTATAATTGGTCTTTTCATCTCATCACCTCAATGACTTACTACTTTCTATTATACTTTATTGTCAAACAATATCTAATGCTAACTGTAATATTTTTTTGATTAGAATTTAGTAGTTTATACTATTTTACAGCTGTTATGCCATAATATCTTCTTATTAGCAAAATTCCTTTTTCGCTTGTGTTTTCTTGTATATATTTATCTAACAAATTCATATTAATTTTATCGTTATCGTCGTACTTATTTTCTTCTGTTTCTGAAAAATCACTTAATATTGGTGTTTTTAATAGGAGTGCTAATAAATCCTAACTTATTTTTATACTACATTTCTCCTAAACAATATACTTCTATTCATCCAACTTATTAGAAATATCACTCTATTCTGAACAATTCATTAAGTAAATTATTTCTTCTTTCTAGATTTTCTATCTTCAATTAATTTTTCATCATCTACATATTTATAATTTAATGCATTTTTGCTTGTAATAACTGATTCTCCAAGTTCTTTTTCTAAATTATCACGTGTGATTTTTGCTATGTTTCCACCTTTTTTTGCAATTTTTCTATTTTGTTCTAAACCATAAGGTTTATGCTTTTTAGCCAGTTCTCTTGTCGCAACTTCACCTAAATCAGTTAAAACAACTTCAACATCAGTCATATTATCTCTTAAAGATTCTTTTCTTAATCCTTTTAATTTTTTATATTCAGATGCTTTCATTCCTGACCATGCTTGATATATTTCATTTGTTAAAATTCCATATTCATAATTTTTAGTTATTCCATTTCCTTTCCAAACATCAGTTAACTTGAATCTATCAACAATTCCAGTCATTCTTGATTTTATCCATTTATCATCATACCCCTTACTACGATAATAATTAACTGCCCTACTTATAGCAAGTTCAGGATTAAAAAGCTCATCAATTCTTTCATTTCCCAATTTTGCAAGCCAAAGTTTAAATGGTTCTGCATTTTTACTTGGAATTGACTCAATTAATCTCAAAATTCCTTTTGTATCCAAAGTATCAGTCAAATAGTTTTTTCCGTCTTTTTGTGATTTCATTTTCAGTTGCACGATATTTTCGTGCAACTGACTTCCTTCATTTTTTAGTTTTCTTTTTAAGTCACTCCAATAATTTCTTGGAATACTACTATCGGTTAAAGCACTAATTACATCAACTACACTAAAAAAATAATCTTCTTTTTCGCTATCCCAAATACTTCTTATTTCTTTACCTTCAAACAAGTTTGTAATTGTATCTAATTTATTATTATCCATATATTGAAATACCTCCTTGTAGAATTTTTTTACTATTGGCAATATATTATCATAAAATCTAGAATTTTACAATTTTGTTTCCATAACCATCCACGGGTAAAACCCAATGTCAACAACTTAAGAAAAATAGTGTAATTACCAAATAAAATAATTACACTATTTTTTTGTTATGCTAATAATCTTTGAAAAAAGACCGTTTCTTTTGAAACGGTTTAAAGTTTTTGTGTTCATCAAATTTTTTGTAATCTTGAAATTAAGTTATACCAAGGTTTTCAAAAAGTTCGACGAAAACTCTTATTGGCTCCTCTTGTCCGACTCGAACGGACGACCTATCGGTTAACAGCCGAGCGCTCTACCGACTGAGCTAAAGAGGAATATTTAATTTACGAGTTGTATTATATTATATAATATTTCCAATTTCAAGTATTTTATAAAATATTTTTAAATATTTTTACTATAGTAGATTGTAAAAGTAAAATATAATTTTATTACAAATTAATATAAGTAAGTATTACACTACCTTAGTTGTAAGACTTACCTCTATTTGATATAATTAAATTACAAGTGTCTCTA